>NZ_JASJGN010000346.1:0-22522 GCF_033791525.1 Desulfosarcina sp. | reverse complement strand
ATTGTCCAGCCCACCCACATGTTTTACATGCAGCAACCCTAGGATTTGGATTAGTATATCAAAGCCTTGAGCGGCATCGCGTTGAAGCCGCACCACTGACATTAAACGACTATCCCGGTGCGGTCTGGAAGCTTGGCGCAGGGGGAAAGAACCGGAAAAAGTAAAAACGACCATGTTGAATGCATCGTCCGACAGGCCTCTCCATCGCTTGCAGAACCACAGCCTGCTCATTGCCGGCCTGCTGGCCCTGGCCTTGTTAGCGGCCATCAGTCTGTCGGCCGGCATGGGGTATATGAAGATTGCCTGGCTGGATGTGTGGCGGGCGGTGGGCGGCAGCCTGACGGGGAACGCGGGGCTGATCGCCGACGTGGACGAACTGACCCGGGTCATCGTCATGGAGGTTCGTCTGCCGCGCATCCTCACCGCTGCCGCCGTGGGCGGCGGCTTAGCCCTGTGCGGCGTGGTATTTCAGGGAATCCTGCTCAACCCCCTGGCCGATCCATACACCTTGGGGGTCTCTGCCGGTGCCGCCTTCGGTGCCGCCCTGGCCCTGCTGCTGAACCTGACTGTGGCGGGTATATACAGTGTGCCGGTGTGTGCATTCATCGGTGCCACCGCCACGCTGATGCTGGTCGTCTACCTCTCCTCCTCAGCCGGCGGCGCCAATGCCAACAACCTGATCCTTTCGGGTATCATTGTTGCGGCAATCCTTTCCGCAGGAATCAGTTTCTTGAAATTCGTGGCCGATGAGCAGGTATCGGTGATCATTTTTTGGCTCATGGGCAGTTTCGCGTCGAAAACCTGGATCGACGTGGGCCTGTCCAGCACCTTCCTTCTCGTCGGGCTGATGGTCTTCGTCTTTTACGCCCGCGATCTGAACCTGTTGTGTCTGGGGCGGCGGGCAGCTGCATCGCTGGGCGTGGATGCACGCCGGGTCCCCTGGATCTTGCTTGTTACGGCCTCGCTGGTGGCGGCAGCCTGCGTGTCCGTCTCGGGCATCATCGGTTTCGTGGGGCTGCTGGTACCCCACATGATGCGTGCACTGGTCGGGCCGGACAACCGTCGCCTGCTGCCCCTGTCTCTGTTCAGCGGGGCGATCCTGCTTTTGTGCGCCGATACGGTAACCCGGGCCGTTTTGCCTCATGAAATCCCCATCGGGGTGCTTACGGCGCTGATCGGCGGTCCCTTTTTCTGCTACCTGTTTCGCAAACGCCAGACCGGTGGGAGGGGGTTCTAACCGTGGGGTTTGCACTTTGCGGCATCGGTTTCGCCCATCCGGGCAAAACCATTTTCGATGGTCTGGACCTGGAGCTGCCTGCCGGCCGTTTTATCGGCATCGTCGGCCCCAACGGCTGCGGCAAGACCACGCTGCTCGACCTGATCTGCCGGCACATCACGCCCCATCAAGGCCACATCCATTACGCTGGCAGACCCTTGGGCGCATATGGCAAGCGGGCGCTGGCCAGGCAGATCGCGCTGGTGCCCCAGGATTACGGGATTAATTTTCCCTTTACCGTCGAAGAGGTGGTCTTCATGGGGCGATACCCCCACACGCCCCGATTCGGCGCGCCTTCCGCCGAAGACGTCGATCGGGTGGCCCAGACCATGGCCGATTGCGATGTGCTGGCATTCAAGGATCGCCCCATCACGTCGCTGAGCGGGGGCGAGCGCCAGCGGGTGATCTTTGCACGGGCCCTGGCCCAGGATACCCCGGTGCTGGTTCTGGACGAGGCCACGGCCAACCTGGACGTCTGCCATACCCTGACGCTGCTGGACCGTGTGGCCGGTCTGGTTCAGAATGAACGGCGGACGGTGATTGCGGTGTTTCAGGACCTGAATCTGGCATCGGCATACAGCCAGGAAATCGTCATGGTCAAAGCAGGCCGGGTGGTGGCCGCCGGCCCTACGGCTCAGGTGTTCACCAGGCAGAACCTGAAACGGGTGTTCGACGTTCAGGCCCGGGTGGCGATTGACGATTTTACCGGACGGCTGCAAGTCAGGTATAAAAGATCAAATCACAATAGTTAAAAAGCAAATGACAAATAAATCACACGGAACAAAATTCCAAACCACTACGCTCTTGAGGCGCTGTTGGTATTTGCCCTTGTTTGAAATTTGGAAATTGTAATTTGATATTTATTTAGGATTTCGTGCTTGTGATTTGTCGTTTCCGATTTTCTCGGGTTGGCAAATGAAAAAAGACCTGATCATATTTATCGTTTTGACCCCATGGTTGTTTTGGGGCAGCGCCGTTCTTGCCGCCGATTCCCAGATGGGTGAAGCCGTCCGGGCCAACGCCCCTTATGGTCGGATCATCTCTCTTTACGGCGCCCATACAGAGAACTTGCTGACGATGGGTGCGGCCGCCCAGCTCATTGGCATCGATGGCCAGTCGGCCCATCTGTCCGGAGCCGACGGAAAGGAGATTTTTTCCTATCATGACGACCCGGAGCGGTTTCTGGCCGCCCGCCCGGACCTAGTGCTGATCCGACCCATGATCGACCGAGGATACCCCCGGCTGGTGCAGCGTCTGAAGCAAAGCGGAATCCAGGTGGTGTCGGTGCAGCCCACCACCGTGGACCAACTGGCGGAATACTGGCGGCTGTTGGGACAGCTCAGCGGCAGAGAGGCGCAAGCCGAGGGCATGATTCGCGCCTTTGAGGCGGCGGTGGATGACTTCAAGCAGCTGTCCGCGCAGATAGGCAATCGTCAGCGGGTCTACTTCGAGGCCATCCACCGCAAAATGAAAACGTTCACGCCCCAGGCCATGGCCATTTTTGCCCTGGAAACCGCGGGCGGCATCAATGTGGCCGGCGATGCCCCGGTGCGCGAAAGCAACAATATCGCGGTTTACGGAAAGGAGCGGCTGCTCTCCCATGCCGCCGGGATTGATGTATTTCTCTCCCAACAGGGTGCCATGAACCAGGTTTCCGTGGAGACGATCATGGCTGAACCGGGATTCGGCGCCATCAAGGCCATCAAGGCGGGGCAGGTGTTCCTGGTGGACGAGACCATCGTCTCGCGTCCGACCCTGGGGCTGCTCAAAGGAATATACCGGATCGGCTGTCTGCTCTATCCGGACGTATACTGTGCGGCGGGTCGGGTCATTTTGGCGTCTGCCGGTATGGAAGGTTCGCACCATTAAATCAAAATGACATTCAACCGTTGGTCGGTTCACTCATTTGAGATTTGGTTATTGTAATTTGTTGTTTCCGGTTTACCGGGATTAGGAGGCTGCGATTAAAGGCATCGTTATCGCCGGCACCCATAGTGGGGCCGGTAAAACCACCATCACGCTGGGCCTGATGGCCGCACTCACCGCCCGGGGGTACACCGTTGCGCCTTTCAAGGTGGGGCCGGATTTCATCGATCCCGGCCACCACAGCCGGGTCACCGGCCGGGCCAGCCGCAACCTGGACGGGTGGATGCTCTCGCAGGCCTACAACCAAAAGGCCTTTGCCAGGCACACCGTCGATGCCGACATCGCCGTGGTGGAGGGGGTGATGGGCCTGTATGACGGCTATGACGGACGCAGCGAGGCCGGCTCTACCGCCCAAATGGCCAAGTGGCTGGGCCTGCCGGTGGTGCTGGTGGTGGGCGCACGCGCCATGGCTCGCAGCGCCGCCGCCCTGGTGCAGGGATTCGAAGGCTTTGATGATGTGCTCTCCTTTGCCGGAGTGTGTTTCAATCATCTGGGCAGCGACCGCCATCTGGGCTACCTGAAAGAGGCCATGGACGGCCACGTGCGTATGCCGGTGCTGGGCGGCCTGATGCGTGATGAGGCCATCGCCATTCCCGAGCGGCATCTGGGGCTGGTGACCCGAGAAGACCACGACCTGTCTGAAGAGAACCGCGGGCGTCTGGCATCCCTGATTGAAAAACAGCTGGACCTCGAGGCGTTGCTTCAGGGGCTGCCGAATTTAGATCTTCAGGGGAATGCGTCGACCCCTCGAATCGAAACGCGGAAGACTGGCGTGCGTATCGGCGTAGCCCGGGATGCCGCCTTCTGCTTTTACTATCCGGACAATCTGGAGCTGTTGGAAGCCGCCGGTGCCCAACTGGTTTTTTTCTCACCCCTGGCGGACAATAGGCTGCCGGAAGGAGTGGACGGCCTTTATCTCGGTGGGGGCTATCCGGAGCTGCATGCGGGCGCGCTGGCCGGCAACCGCTTGCTGAGACAGGAGATTCGGCAATTGAGCCGAATGAACATGCCTATTTACGGTGAATGCGGCGGGTTCATGTACCTGTGCCGGGAGATGGGCGACACCGATGGCCACGCTTTTCCCATGACCGGCTGCCTGCCTTTTGCCACGCGCATGCTGGGACGGCTCAAGGCCTTGGGATACCGGGAGGTCACCCAGTCGATGGCAACGGTGGTGGGTCCGGCCGGACAGGTCATGCGAGGGCATGAATTTCATTATTCCACCATCACCGGCGAGGCTGTCGATCTGCCCGGGGTCTATCGGATGACCGACCGCACCGGCATGGACAAGGCGGCCGACGGTTTTGTGGTTAACCAGACCCTGGGCAGTTATATCCACCTGCACTTCGGAAGCTGCCCGCAGGCTGCCAGGCATTTCGTAAACGCTTGCGGGCAATGGTCTACCGAAAAAAGCAACATTAAAGGAACCGTTCATGAAACCCCATGAGATCGAGCAGTTGAGTTTTCAGATTATCGACGGTGAGGCCGGCGATCACGGCTTTTCAACGGATCAGTGGCCGGTGGTGCGCCGGGTGATTCATACCAGTGCCGATTTTGAGTGGCAGCAGATGATCCGTTTTCATCCGCAGGCCATTGTGTCCGGTGTGTCTGCTATCCGCAGTGGGTGCCCGATTATTACCGACACCAACATGGCCCGTGCGGGTATCCGCCAGCGGGATTTGGCTCGGTTCGGCGGCACGGTGAATTGCTATATGGCCGATGAACGGGTGGCCGAGACCGCCGCACGCAAGGGCATCACACGGGCCAAGGCGGCCGTGGACGTTGCCGCGCCGGAGATCACCGGCGGCATTTATGTGGTGGGCAACGCCCCCACAGCCCTGCTGCGGCTGGTTGAACTCATTGACCAGGGCACGTTGCGCCCGGCCCTGGTGGTGGGTCTGCCGGTGGGGTTCGTCAACGCCGCCGAATCCAAGGCCCTGCTGCTGGAATGCGATGTCCCCCATGTCACCAATGTGGGCCGCAAAGGCGGTTCGAATGTGGCAGCGGCCGTGGTCAACGCACTGATCATCAAGGCCGGCGACGATAGCTGAGCCCGAAAGGTTCTCGACGGGTACAACAGCGATCGAAACGATTATCACTGTTGAACGACTTCAGCCTTAAAACCTATTACCAACAGGCGACACCATGAACACTTTGCATTACGGAACGCTATACGGCATCGGCGTGGGGCCCGGTGATCCAGACCTGATCCCTTTGAAATCGGTCAAGATCATCAGTCGGGTTGATGTGATCTTCGCGGCATCTTCAACCAAAAACACCCACAGCCAGGCGGTCACGATTGCCGCTCCGCACATCCCCGAAAACAGTGACGTGCGTTTGCTGCCCTTTCCGATGACCAAGGACCAGGCCGAAAAAGAAGCCTGCTGGCAAACCCATGCGCGCACCATCATCACCGAACTGGAAAAGGGCCACGATGTGGCTTTTCTCACCCTCGGAGACTCGCTGACCTACGCCACCTATGGATATGTGCTGAAGAACGTGCTGGCCCTGGCGCCTGGCGCGCCGGTGGTCACCATTCCTGGCATTACCGCCTATCAGGCTGCCGCCGCCCGGGTGAACCGCCCCCTGGTGGAGGGGGAGGAGTCGCTGCTGGTGTTGTCCGGTGTGGAAGGGGGGCATCGCCTGCGCCAACTCTCTGAAATAGTTGACAACGTAGTTTTCATGAAGGCCTACCGCAATGCCGGGGATATTACGGATGCCCTGGAAGAAAAGCACATGCTTGAAAACAGTGTGGCGGTGGCCAATTGCTGCCTGGAAAACGAAGAGGTGATTGAAGACATTCAAACATTAAAGCAGCGCAAGCCGGGATACTGGACCCTGATCCTTGCCAAGAAAAACAACAATCATGAGGCAATCTGAGTCCCGCCTGCCCTATAAGGCCCTGGCGGTTTCCCTGGCCTTCTCCCTTCTGGTGGTTGGCTGGGGTTGGCTGAAGCTGGAGACCCACACCGTCGAGCGCCTGACCTTGCACTTGTTCTGGCCGCTTTTGCGCCTGCTCGTTTTCATTACCCTGGGGCTGGTGGTGGGGCAGACCATTGAGGCCGCCGGATGGACCCGGCGTCTGGCCGTGGTGGCCGCCCCCCTGTTTCGTTTCAGTCACCTGGGGGATCGCTGTTCGGCGGCTTTCACGACCTCCTTCTTTTCCGGTGTGGCTGCCAACGCCATGTTGTGGGAGTTTTTCAAGGAAGAGAAGATTGCCCGCCGGCAATTGTTCCTGAGCAACCTCATGAACCAGTTTCCTGCCTATTTCCTCCACCTGCCGACCACTTTTTTCATTGTGATTCCTCTTACCGGCTGTGCCGGTGCGCTTTACTTTTTACTCACCTTTGCGGCCCTGGTGGCCCGAACATGGATGGTGATGCTCTATGGCCGTTGGTTTTGCAAGTCAGACGGGGTCTTGCAAGACACGACTTACCGGATGCAGAAACCATTAGAAACGGACCGGGCAAAAACGGATGTGATCGAAACGATTAAACAACGCCTGCCCGGACGGATCGTCCGAATCGCCGTATACGTGGTGCCGATCTACACCCTTGTGTTCATGGTCAACGCCATGGGAGGGTTTGATGCGGCCCGGCAGTGGCTTGCCCGTTTCGTGGTCACCAGCTTGCTGCCGATGGAATCCCTGTCGGTCGTCATCTTAAGCTTTGCTGCAGAATTCACATCCGGTTTCGCTGCTGCCGGTGCCCTGATGGAGGCCGGTGTCTTGACCATCAAGCAAACCGTGATCGCTCTGCTGGCAGGAAACATCGTGGCTTTTCCCATCCGGGCGCTGCGCCACCAGCTGCCCCGATACATGGGCATCTTCTCACCGGCCATGGGCTTTCAACTGCTGCTTCTCGGGCAGGGACTGCGGGTAACCAGCCTGGTTGTCGTCGGTGTGGTATATTTTTACTTTTTTTAGGGGGAACCCTTGGTCTAATAATACTACCTGAAAGAGAGAGCCATGCATCCATTTACAAATGAATTTATAGCCGGCCAGCGCCTGATGGTGGGCTTCGACGGCACCGGCTTTAACGACGACCTGAAATTTCTCATCGGCACCTTAAAGGTGGGCGGGCTGATCCTCTTCTCCCGCAACCTGGGCACCCCGGACCAGATCCGGCAGTTGTGCCATGACTGCCAGGCATGCGCCGGCAAGGTCGGATTGCCGCCGCTTTTCATCGCCATCGATCAGGAGGGCGGGCCGGTTGCTCGACTCAAACCCCCCTTTACCCAGTTCGCGGGAAATCCGGCCATGAAGCGTCCCGAAGACGCCGTCTATTTTGCCAGGGTAACGGCCATGGAACTGAAGCATCTGGGTGTCAACATGAACATGGCGCCGGTGCTGGACATCGCTCCGGATGGAGTGGACAGCATCATGGCCGGCCGCGCCTTTGGCAGTGATCCGAGCTGGGTCTCAAGCATGGGCATGACGGTGATCAATCATCTTCAACAGCGGGGAATCATGGCGGTGGCAAAACATTTCCCCGGCATCGGCCGAACCGTCCTGGACAGCCACCTGGCCCTGCCCGACCTGAAAGTCGACGCAAAAGCATTGACCGACGTCGACCTGGTCCCCTTTCAATCCGCCATCCAGGGTAAGGTGGCCGGCATCATGCTCTCGCATATCCGCTACACCGGCATCGATCCGGTATGGCCGGCCAGCCTGAGCCCGGCCATTACGGTGGACCTGCTGCGGCGAAAGATGGCCTACGACGGTGTCGTGATGACCGATGACCTGGACATGGGTGCCATCAAGCCCAGCCACGATATCGACACCGCCATCGACCAGATCCTGAGGGCCGATGTGGACATCGCCCTGATCTGCCACAAAGGCCCCGACATCGAGGCGGCCTGTGAGAAAATTCGCCGATCGCTCGTTGACGACCCCCATCTCAGGCGGAAGGGACAGCACTCCGTGGAGCGGATTCTGCAGCTGAAACGAACGTACTTGAAGGGGGGATGGGAAAAGCGGTATGGCGTGCCGGCTGAAGTGTGACCGGGCGACGACCCCGGCTGGAAAATCGTGGCTGTATCCCTGGAAGCTTAAGCTATCGCAGCGGTCAATGGGTGTTATCAGTTGGTTTGTGCATGCGTTTTCTCAAGATTTATCATCGACGGTCAGGCTGTAGAGCAATCCTGTGATAACCAGGCAGCCGCCGAATATAACAAATGCCAGCCGAAAGACTTCTGGTGCCTGTGACCCCTCCGGATAGAATACTTTGATCGCCCAACCGAGGCCGTGTAAAAAAAACGCGACACCGGTCATGGTAAAGAAGTTGATGCCTGTCATGGCGGTCCCTGCATTTTCAGGGGGCATGCGCTCTTTGATGTGTGCGTACATGATCTGGCCGGAACCGCTGGAGAGTCCAAAGCCGAAAAACAATGCAAACAGAATCAGCAGTCCTGTATCGTCCGGCAACACCGCAAGGGTGACCAGGATGCCCGCCATCACCGCCAATCCGGCAATAATGACCGTTTTCCTTGAACGCAGAATCGAATCGGATATCCATCCGCAAATGGGGCTGCCGATGATCAGGCCGATGCTCATCGCCAGAAGCAGGTTGCCGGTCATTAACTGGGAAAGATCCATGGTAACCATCAGAAATGGACCTGCCCAAAGGGCCTGAACCGACGCATATATGCCGTAACGAAAAAAAGTCCCCATCGAAATCAACCAATAGTCCCTGCGGGAAAAGAGCTGCAACATGTCGCCCAGTGCAGTGGATAAACTGACCCCTGCAGAAGTGGTGGGAGGACTCACCGGCGGAGCGCCGGGGTGATCTCTTGCGATCAGATAAAACAGGACGGCAATGATCAGGTTGCTTATGGCGAAGAGAAGAAACGTCGTCCGCCATCCGAACCATTCGGTAAGCCATACCAGCGGTGTTGCCGCCGCTATATTTCCTGCGGTCCCGACGGATACGAATATGGCGGATAGTGTCGCAAAATACAGCGGAGAAAACCAGGTGGTGATCAGCTTCAACGGCCCCATCAGATTGCAGGCCATGCCTACGCCGAGGAGCGAACGGCCAACGATGAGCGCAGCTGCCGATTCGCCGTAGGCAAAAATGGTGGCACCAGCGACAGCTGCCAGAGAAAGCACCGTCATCAGGACCCGCGGCCCCAGGCGATCCAAATAAAGTCCCACCGGGATCTGCATTGCGGCAAACGCATAAAAAAAGGCGGCGGAGATGAGTCCAAGGTCTTGTGTGTCAAGGTTAAGTTCTTCGACCAGGTTTGGTGAGATTACCGCTATTGAAGATCGGTAGAACTGAGAAAAGGTAAACAGCAGGCAGGATATCAGGTAAATGATCCAGCGACGGTTTTTATTGGGGATCATCGGTCACGCAAAGGTACGTTCAGTGGCTATGAGGCTGCCAAGATTGGTTGTTGTCGGCGGACACGGAAAAAATGTACATTGAATAGTACGCATCCACTTTCCGGTCAATATGCAATCGTCCTATAAAGCCAGTCCATGCCACACGGTCTTTCCAACGTCCGGGAACTCCTATGCCTAAGTGTATCTTGGGCTTCAACGCCTACTTTCCAAAAGACCCATCAATCGGACCGGCATTGGTAAACCGGTCTATTCGTATGTGTAGACAATAGAATTGCTGCCCAGGGGATTTTCATCAAACCACATGCGGGATAAACATTTTTGTTCGCTGCACGTATCGCCGGTAACGCTCACCAAAATATTCTATATTTTCCTTTTCTTCGACCTTTGCGGCAAAAACAATAAATAATGTAGCCATCAAGGCGACGATGAGCAATGTCACCTCGATATGTCTCAACAGCAACCCCCAAACCAGAAACAAAAGCGAGCTGTACATGGGGTGACGGATATGTCTGAAAAACCCGGATTCTATTATAACCGTGGTTTTCTCAAAACTGAAAAGGGTTCGATCACGTCGCTGCCTGCTGGCTTTACCCTTTAAATGCATGGTCCGTACGGCAGAAACAATGTAAATTAAGGAAACAATCATAAGTGCCGACGAAATCAATTGCTGAAGGTCAAAATTTTCTACTATCAAATACCGATGATTTTGAATGGCAATCCACAAAATACACTCCCACGCCACCCATCGAAACACACCATGATTTTTAAGGCTGAACAGTGTGTTCCTGGATAGAAATAACAGCGGAAGTGACAGAATACAAAAAAGAATGATTTTCATCGGTGCCTAATCGTTACGCGCTATGAAATGGTGTGTGTTCCTCGTGGACCTGACTGCCTTGAACGTGTGCAGTGGGCAGCTAAGTTGGGACGGACCTGTTAACTAAAAAAAATCTTACCTCCGTACCATCGATACTCAGGTCGACGATAGAAACCAAAAGGATAATCAACCTATCTTCTGATCAACTACATTAGTGCCAAAATTTCGATTTGGCCATTCTTTTTGTAGATAGTCATTTTGGACCGCAATAGCGAGCGCATTTCCCGACGCTTGTCGGAGCGAAGCAGAGATACCGAGCATCGGTGCGGCAGGGCTATCGAGCAAACTACAAATCGTCTTTACCCTTACGGTGCTGAGCAGCACTGCCGATACAGGCAGAACATTCCCTGCGGCTTGCCACGGGGAGGGTTCAATTTGGGAGGAACATAGAAAATATGGCATTTTTGTGATTCAGCACCACGAGACGGTCAAGGTCTGGTTTCTTTTCCGGCAGATAACCGGTTCACGGTCCTCGGTACTGATCGTGACATTGGCCATCGGTTGTGTGACCGACCGGCTGGTTGGCATCCAGCAAAAAAAGTCCGGCAGTAAAACCATTGTCGAATCTGCCTCCAGGCCATTAAGCACGACCCGAATCGCTGGAGAGGCCGCCTGGTTTCAAGGATGAAAATCCCATTTATCGGCTTCTGATTGTCGCAGCGCACCTTTTTTCAGCAAGCTCAGTCCCTGAGGCTGCAGAGCGGATTGCTTCGGTGTCGATGCTTGGCGGCTGTTTTTCGGGATGTGCTTGCCATCGTTTGGATTGCATGGTTTAAAAGAGCATTGAAAAACGGTTGAGCCAGGTTATACAGAGTCAAATGCTGGCGCTGGCTGCTGTTTGATCACCCTTAAGCGCTGCTTTTCTCACTGAATTTTGTCTGGTTATGCCTGCGCACATGAGGTTTTTTAATACCCGTGCTAAACAGAAAAATGACTGTAGCGTGTGGGTTCCAGCCGATCCATGGTCTTGTGGGGAGATCGGATCCACGGTTAAAAAAACTATCGCCAATTGTAAATTCACCTGTCCATCGTAACCGTAAGGGCTGAGGGAAATATTCATTAATCATGTTCGATCCAGACATTCTCCTGACAGGCGTCATCATCTTTCTGGCCAGAATCTGCGATGTCTCTATCGGACGTGGAGGTGACCATTGAGGTGAGGCCCAAAAAGTAATAACGACGGTCAATCATGAACCCGCTGGCATCAGCGGAAACCATTAAGAAATGATAAAATCGGCGAGTGAAACGAAACCTTCCGGGTGTTTCTGGTTCTATTCCACTGTTTGTTCGATTCGCATTTGGAATGTTGCTTTGTCGATGGTACTGAAATTTACAGCAAAAGGAAATAAACCATGCGAACCTTCAATCTGATGGCAGTCACCCTTTTGACTGCAGCCCTGGCGCTGTCCAGCTGTTCGGAAAAGATCGAACCGGGCAACACGGCACCGCAGAAAAGCCCCGCCATCATGGTCCCCATCGCGGCGGTGGCCCAGGCGGTGCAACCGGTGATGTATGATGCCGTAGGCACGGTGAAAGCCCAGTTGTCGGCCACGGTTTCCAGCAAACTGATGGGTGTCATACTGGCATACAAGGTCAAGGAGGGGGACCTGGTGAAATCGGGTGACCTTCTGGTTCAACTGGACGAGCGCCAAGTGTCCGCCCAACTGAACCAGGCCCAGGGGGCCCTGGCAGAAGCGCGAAAAGCCGAAACCGGGGCCGTATCCGCCCAGACGGCGGCCGATGCCGGCGCCCAGCGGGCGCTGTTGTCCTTTCGCCGCAACCGGACCATGCTGGAGGGCGGCGCCATTACCCAGGAAACCTTTGAAACGGTTGAGGCGCAGCACAAGCAGGCCCAGGCCTCCCTGGACCAGGCCCGGGCAATGGTGGAGGCGGCACAGTTCCGTATCAACCAGGCCCAGGCGGCGGTCGATGCGGCCGCGGTGGCCCGCAAGGATGCCCGGGTACTGGCCCCGTTTGATGGCAAGGTGACGGCCAAGCTCGCCGATGCGGGCGCGCTGGCTGCGCCGGGGACCCCGCTGCTGACCCTGGAACGGGAAGGCGGTTACCGGGTGGACCTGGTGGTTCCCGAAGCGTACATTCAGTCCGTCCGAACGGGCCAGGCCGTGGACGTCCGTATCCCATCTGTCGGGGAACTGCCCATTGCCGGCACCGTCGATGTGATCGTGCCCTCGGCCGACCAGGGCAGTCGGACGTTTGTGGTGCAGGTGGGTGTCTCGGGTACCGAATCCCTGCGATCGGGCATGTTCGCCCGGGTGCCCCTTACCATTGGCGAACAAAAGACCCTGCGTATTCCTGAATCGGCAGTGGTCCGGCGGGGGCAGTTGACCGGGGTGTTCATCGTGGATGAGAAGAACACCGCCCGGTTCCGCCTGATCCGCATCGGTCGTGCATATGGCGATCAGGTGGAGGTGATCTCGGGAATCAAGGACGGCACCCGGCTGGTGACCGCACCTTCCCCTGAACTGACCAACGGGTCTGCCGTGGAGCCTGAAAAATGAGCAAAGCATATGGTCCTGCCGGTAAAATCGCCGATTATTTCATCAACTCCAAATTGACCCCGCTGATCATTATCGCCTCGGTGCTTCTGGGACTGGCCGCCGTTGTCGCCCTTCCCCGGGAGGAAGAGCCCCAGATCATCGTCCCCATGATCGACATCTTCGTTCAGATGCCTGGCTCCGATGCTGCGGAGGTGGAACAGCGGGTGACCCGCCCCATGGAGAAGCTGCTGTGGGAGATTCCCGGCGTGGAGTACATCTACTCCACCAGTTCCCCGGGCATGGCCATGGCGGTGGTGCGATTCTACGTCGGCCAGAACGAGGAGGAGTCCATTGTCCGGCTGCAGTCCAAGCTCATGGCCAACATGGACCGGATTCCCTGCTGCATCACACCGCCGTTGATCAAGCCGCGATACATCGACGACGTACCCATTCTGGCGCTGACGTTCTGGAGTGAGGAGGTAGAACCCTATCTGCTGCGGCGGGTGGCCGCCGAGGTGGAAGATCAGGTAAAGCGCGAGCCCAACGTTTCCATTGCCACCCTCATCGGCGGGGAGAGCCGGCGGGTGGAGGTGCAGCTGGATCCGGTGCGCATGGCCGGTTACGGGCTTGATCCGGTGGCCGTCTCCCGGCTGGTCTTCGCCGCCAACCAGGCGGCCGACGCCGGCACCTATCCCTCTCCCGAAGGCCAGATCATTGTACATACCGGTGGTTTTCTGAAAACTCCCGAAGATGTCAAAAACGTGGTGGTGGCGGCCCATCAGGGACGCCCGGTTTCTTTGGGCGATGTTGCCACCATTTCTGACGGTCCGCCGCTTCCGGAGAACTATGTTTTTTTCGGTACCGGCCCGGCGGCCGGTGGAAAGGGCTTTTCCGCTGACGACACCAGCAGTGCCCCCTATCCGGCGGTCACCCTGACCCTGGCCAAGCGCAAAGGCACCAACGCCATCAGCGTGGCCAACAAGGTGCTGGCGCGCGTGGAGGCACTCAAGGGGAAGGTCATTCCGGACAATATCCGTGTCACGGTCACCCGCAACTACGGGGAGACGGCCAAAGAGAAGAGTGACGAGCTGCTTCTGCACATGCTGATCGCCATCGTGTCGGTGACCATCTTGATCTGGTTCACCCTGGGCCATCGGGAGTCCGGCGTGGTGGCATTTGCGATCCCGGTCACCCTGGCGCTTACCATGGCGGTCTTCTACCTATACGGCTACACGCTGAACCGTATTACCCTGTTCGCCCTGATTTTCTCCATCGGCATCCTGGTGGACGATGCCATCGTGGTGGTGGAGAACATCGTTCGCCACTTTCGGCTGCCGGGCAACGAGACCCGGCCCCGCGGCCAGGTGGCCATCGAGGCCGTGGATGAAGTGGGCAACCCGACCATTCTGGCCACCCTGACGGTTATTGCCGCCATCCTGCCCATGGCATTCGTCGGCGGACTCATGGGACCATACATGCGCCCCATACCGGTGGGCGCGTCGGCAGCCATGGTTTTTTCCCTCATCGTGGCCTTCATTGTCACCCCCTGGGCGGCATATCGTCTGCTGGGCCGCAAGGGCCACGGTCATGGCGACGCGCACGGCACGGAAGACCGGGCCACCCTCCTCTACCGCAACGTCATGGACCATCTGCTGCACAACCCTGTGTGGCGATGGTCCTTCCTGATCGGTGTCGCCGTCCTGCTGCTGGGGGCCTGTTCCATGGTGGCCGTGGGGTGGGTGAAGGTGAAAATGCTGCCCTTCGACAACAAGAGTGAATTCCAGGTGATTCTGGACATGCCCGACCACGCCACCCTCGAAGACACGGCAGCCGTTGCTTTCGAAATGGGGGACTACCTGGCCACCGTCAACGAGGTGGTGGACTACCAGATCCACACGGGCATCGCCGGACCCTTCAACTTCAACGGCCTGGTACGCCACTACTACCTGCGCCATTCGCCGAACCTGGCCGACATCCAGGTCAACCTGGCCGGCAAGGGGCAGCGCAAGCAGCAGAGCCACGAGATCGCCAAACGGGTGCGACCGCCGCTTCAGGCCATCGCCGACCGTTACGGGGCCCGGGTCAAGGTGGCCGAGGTACCCCCCGGCCCGCCGGTGCTCTCCACCATAGTGGCCGAAGTGTACGGCCCCGACTACGACCGCCAGCGTGAGCTGGCCCTGAAGATCCGCGACATTTTCGAACAGACCGACGGGGTCGTGGATGTGGACTGGTATATGGAGGAGGAGCAGACCCGCTACCAGATCGTGGCGGACCAGGAAAAGGCCGCCCTGCACGGCATCAGCGTGGCCCATATCGCCCAGACCCTGCAAGCCACCCTTTCCGGTTCCAAGGCCGGATTGCTGCACCAGTCGCAGGAAAAAGAGGATGTGGCCATCGTGCTGCAGCCGCCACTGGCCCTGCGGGCCGGGCTTGACCTGCTCAAGGCCATCAACGTCACCGCCGCCGACGGCCGCATGGTGACCCTGTCCGACCTGGTGACTATCCGGCAGACCCCGCTGGACCGCAGCATCTACCACAAGAATCTGATGCCCGTGGTTTATGTGATCGCCGATGTGGCCGGCGCCAAGGAGAGCCCGGTATATGCCATCCTGGAGTTGCGCAAGAAGATCGACGCTATCACCCTTCCCGAAGGGTACCAAATCGCCCAGCACACGGCGGCCCTGCCCGAGAGTGACCAGCGCTTTGCCATGAAATGGGATGGCGAGTGGCACATCACCTACGAGGTGTTCCGGGATCTGGGCATGGCCTTTGCTGTGGTGCTGGTGCTGATTTTCGTGCTGGTGGTGGGCTGGTTCCAGTCTTTTTCCACGCCGGTGGTGATCATGGCGGCCATTCCCTTTTCGCTGATCGGTATCCTGCCGGCCCACTGGGCCATGGGGGCTTTTTTCACGGCCACATCCATGATCGGTTTTATTGCCGGCGCGGGTATCGTGGTAAGAAATTCCATCATTTTGGTTGATTTTATCGAGCTTCGGCTGGCCGAAGGGGCGCCTCTGGACCGGGCCGTCATCGATGCCGGGGCGGTGCGCTTCCGACCCATGATGCTCACGGCTGCCGCCGTTGTGGTGGGGGCTTCGGTGATCCTTTTCGACCCTATTTTCCAGGGCCTGGCCATCTCTTTGATGGCCGGCGAGGTGGCCTCGCTGCTCTTTTCACGCATGACGGTGCCGATCCTCTATTTTCTGGACAAACGCTGGGAATTCGCCCACGGGCATGGCGAAAGCGGGGGCGTCGAAAAAGCCGTCGACGGCGCGTAATTTTGGTAAGATGCATAACCTGGGCTGGCGCCATTCCAACAAGAGCCATTACTCGCCGTTTCCCGCACCAAGGCGCGGCCAGATGCCGGGGATTCAAACCGGCAGGGACATAAACACTCGCATAAATGGCGGTTGCTTCTCATGATGATTGCTTTGGTGTTGATGCTGGCCGGGTTTGTCGCTCTGATCAAAGGCGCCGACCTGTTTGTGGATGGTGCCGCGCGCCTTGCCCGGGGTATGCATATTTCTCCGATGGCCGTCGGCCTGACCGTGGTGGCCTTCGGCACCTCGGCCCCTGAACTCTTCGTCAACATCTCGGCGGGGATCAGCGGCAACACCGATCTCGCCTTGGGCAACGTGGTGGGCAGTAACATCGCCAATATCCTTTTGATTTTGGGAGTTACGGCGCTGGCCCAGCCGCTCACCGTTTCCAAGGGGACCGTGTGGAAGGAGATCCCCTTCAGCCTGTTGGCAGCGCTGATGCTGTGGGTTCTGGCCAGTGACGTCTATATTGACGGTGCCGCCAGTTCCGCGATCACCCGTTCTGACGGAATAGTGCTGCTGGGTTTCTTCGGTATCTTCATCGCCTACACGGCATCCATTGCCGAACCGGTTGCCGGCCTGCCGGATGTCAGCCCGGCACCGGCCGAGAAGGCGGCGCGGATTGCCCTGAAAATGATCGTCGGCTTTTTTGGTTTGCTGTTCGGGGGGCGATGGATCGTGGACAGCGCGGTCATCCTGGGGGACCTTCTGGCCATTCCCCGGGCCGTCATGGGGCTGACGGTGGTGGCGGTAGGGACCTCCCTGCCCGAACTGGCCACCTCGGTCATGGCCGCCAAACGGGGGGACGTTGAGATTGCAGTGGGAAACGTGGTCGGTTCCAACATTTTCAATGTATTTTTTATATTGGGTGTCAGTGCGGTCATCCGGCCGCTGCCCTTCAACCCGGCGGCCAATGTGGACATGGGCGTCATGATGGCCGCCAGCATCCTGCTGTTCATCTTCATGTTTACCGGCCGGTTGCGCATCATGGACCGGTGGGAGGGGGTGCTGGCCCTGCTGATTTATGCGCTTTTTATCACCTATCTGCTGTTTCCCCTGTTCTCGCCCGGTGTCCCTGCGGTTTCTGGTAGTTGATCGCAATCGTTTTTCAACATCCTATTACCCAAACTGATCGATTGTCGAGCTTGACGCAGATTCAAGGCAGATGTCGTCGCGCTATAGTGGACTATGCGCGGCGATATCTAACGCCGAAGATGGGGTGAGATCTGCAAACCCAAAGGGTTTCACCTTTTGAATACTAAAATCGATGGTACCCAACCGTGATCGTTACCAATCGACCTTCTTCGAGAAAGCTGAATCGCTCAGTTTGGGTATTAATTGTTTTCCTGAAATAGGGATAGTTCGCTTTCAATTTTTTCCATCCACCAGTGCTGGCGCTTTGGGCTATGGAACAGTGAGGTGTCTTCATCGAACGCGGTATGCGCGGCCAGGGATTCATCCATGGCGGATCGAATCCATTCCTTGATTGTGGCGCCTATTTCCGCCCTTGCCGCCTCAGGGGTGGGGTGGATGGCCATGAATGTCTTGACCATTTCGTGTGCGTTGACGGTCAGCCGGCGGGCCGCCAGTTCAACCAAGGCAAAATGGATCTGCTCGTGCTGCAGGACGTAGGCGCTGTTTTTGGCCGGCATCGTTGGGCTCCACCAGGAGCAGCCTGGAATCATGATGGCTTCAAAGGTGATACTTTCGATGCCGCCGATGTAGATGAGCGATTCCCCGTACCGGGCCCGGCTTACGGTGAACCGGGAATCCTTGCAGGGTCGGATCCGGGTGCAGGTATGGGCATTGATGGATGTTGCGTGCATGGTCCGGTCCGGCGGCAGTGTTGTGGCCTTGAAGTCCGCGCGGGTCAGGTGCCGGTAGGCAAAGGCATCCTGGATTGTCGCCGGATCGTCAACATGGACGCCTGCGCGCGGCATGGCATAGTCCGGCAGTCTGGCGCAGCCGGTGAGCAGCGCCAGCAGGATCAGGCCGCCGATGATGAAATTGTCTTGAATCGTGATTATCATTTCTTTCATATTATTGGCCGCATCGCTGCGGATGTCAAAAAACAAACGACTGCTTGAACGCGTCAACTATTATTGAAAGACGGATCCATGAGCATCGATAACCTCACCCCGCTGGCCGCGGAAGTATTCAAAAAACGTTATCTTGCCCGCAACTACCGGGGAGAGACCATCGAGACACCGGCGGATGTGTTTTCGCGGGTGGCACGGGTGGTGGCTGAGGCGGACCTGCTCTTCGACGCCAGCGCCTCGGTGCGGGACACGGCGAATCGCTTCGAGTCGGCCATGACCTCGCTCTCTTTTCTGCCCAATTCACCCTGCCTGATGAATGCCGGCAGACCGTTGGGGCAGCTGGCCGCCTGTTTTGTGCTGCCGGTGGAGGACCACCTGGAGTCTATTTTCCAGAGCCTCAAGGATGCCGCCTTGATCCACCATACCGGCGGCGGCACCGGATTCTCCTTCAGCCGGCTGCGTCCTGCAGGAGATACCATTTTCCCCGCATCAGGCGTGACCGGTGGTCCGGTGTCGTTCATCCGGCTGTTCGATGCGGCCACTCACCTCATCGACCGTAACCGCATCAGACCCGGCGCCAACATGGGCGTGCTGCATGTGAGCCACCCGGATATCGAGGCGTTCATCAAGGCCAAGCAGGACCGCAGCCAGCTCTGCAATTTCAATCTTTCCGTGGCTGTGGACGACCCTTTCATCGATTGTGTGAAGGAGAGACGCGATTACCCGCTGATCCACCCGCGTACCGGCGCCGAGGTGGCTCGCGTACCGGCGGCCGACCTGCTCAGTCTGATGGCGAAAAGCGCCTGGGAGACCGGTGATCCAGGCATCCTGTTCATTGACCGCATCAACCGGGCCAACCCCACCCCCAAAATGGGGTCGCTGGAGGCCACCAACCCATGCGGTGAGCAGCCGTTGCTGCCCTACGAGTCCTGCACGTTAGGTTCCATCAACCTGACCCGGATAATCGACGGCAAGTCCATCGACTACCAGAAACTGGAACGGCTGGTACACCTGGCGGTTCATTTTCTGGACAACGTGGTGGAGGTGAATCGCCACCCGATACCCCGAACCGGGGAATGGAGCAGGATGAACCGCAAGATCGGGTTGGGGGTCATGGGTTTTGCCGACATGCTGATCCTCCTCGGCGTCTCCTACCAGAGTGAACGGGCGTTGGTGCTGGCCGGAGAGATCATGTCCCGGATCCAGCAATATGCTGAGGCGGCGTCGGCCGAACTGGCTGACAGGCGGGGAAATTTTCCAGCTTTTCAGCAAAGCGTGTTTCCGGCCAGGGGAGTGAAGCGGCGGCGCAATGCCACCCTGACCACCGTGGCGCCCACGGGCACCATCAGCATTCTGGCGGGGGTGAGCAGCAGTGTCGAACCCGTTTTTGCCTTTGAAGTCGAGCGTAGGATCGTGGATCAGATCTATACGGATGTGCACCCCATTTATTCACGCTACCTGCAGGAAGGGCGCGAGATAGACAAGCGCATCTTTCAGACCGCCTGGGATGTCTCCCCGCGCTGGCACCTGAAGATCCAGGCCGCCTTCCAGAAATATACGGACAATGCCGTTTCCAAAACAGTCAACCTGCCCGAATCCATCACGGCAGACGAGATTCGCGCCCTCTTTCTGGATGCTGCCGACATGAACCTCAAGGGTATTACGGTTTATCGCGACCGGTCACATCCGGATCAGGTGCTTTCCGCCTGCTCCATGAAAAACGAAGAGTGTTCGTAATTGAGGAATTGAGGGATTGCGGAATTAAGGAATTGGTGGAGCGGGTGTGTGTATCTTCGAAACCGTTTCACGAGGCACCTTAAAAAGACACTTCAATAAAAAACGAGGAAATTCCATGAATCGGAAAAAATCCATAGAAACCATCAACAGCTATGACGGTTATTGGGACATCCTGGTGATCGGCGGTGGCGCCACCGGCCTGGGGTGCGCGCTGGATGCGGCGTCAAGGGGATACAAGACCCTGCTGGTGGAGCAGCACGACTTTGCCAAAGGTACTTCCAGCCGCAGTACCAAGCTGGTTCACGGCGGTGTGCGCTACCTGCAGCAGGGTAATATCTCTCTGGTTCTTGAAGCCCTCCACGAGCGGGGATTGCTGATGCAGAACGCACCGCATCTGGTTCAGAACCAGGCCTTCATCGTGCCCAACTACGAGTGGTGGGACGGCCCTTTTTACGGTGTGGGACTGAAGGTGTACGATCTTTTGGCCGGCCGGCTGGGGCTGGGCCCCTCCAAGTGGCTGTCCAAAGCGGAAACGCTCAAACGCATTCCAACCCTGGAGCCGGACCAGCTGCGCGGCGGCGTGATTTACTATGACGGCCAGTTTGACGATGCCCGGCTGGCAGTCAACCTGGCCCAGTCAATCGAGGACGCCGGCGGTGTGCCCATCAATTACATGCAGGTGACCGGACTGACGTATTCGGGGAAAATGATCGACGGCGTAAAGCTCAAAGACACCATAGATGGTGGAGAACGCGAGGTCCACGCCCGGGTCGTGATCAATGCAACGGGAATTTTTACCGACGACATCCTGCGAATGGATCAGCCCACGGCGACACCGATCATCTCCCACAGTCAGGGCGTTCACCTGGTGTTGGACAAACGGTTTCTCAAGGGAAGTACGGCCATCATGGTTCCCCAGACCGAAGATGGACGGGTACTGTTCGCCGTTCCCTGGCATGATCGGGTGCTGGTGGGAACGACCGACACGCCGGTGGATCGAGCCAGCCTCGAGCCCCGTCCCCTCGAGGAAGAGATCGCGTTCATCCTAAAACATGCCGCCCAGTATATGGTGGAGGACCCCACCCGGGCGGACATCCTGAGCGTATTCGCCGGCCTGCGCCCACTGGTGGGGGAGGGGGAGGGAAAAAAGACCGCCACCATCTCCCGGGACCATCACCTGGCGGTGTCTCAATCGGGCCTGGTGACCATTACCGGCGGAAAATGGACCACCTACCGCAAGATGGCCGAAGACACGGTCAACCAGGCGGCTTTGATCGCCGGGCTTCCGGAAAGCGAATGCCGGACGCGCAAGCTGCGCATTCACGGGTGGTTGAAGAACATGGACCCGGAAGATCCGCTTTGCGCCTATGGTTCTGACGCGGTTTTCATCCGGCGGATTATCGAATCGGACCCCGGGATGGGAGAAAAACTGCACGACCATCTACCCTATGTCAAAGCGGAGGTCGTCTGGGCCGTTCGCCATGAAATGGCCTTGACCCTGGAAGATGTCCTGGCCCGTCGCACCCGCTCCCTGATCCTGGACGCGTCGGCAAGCATGGACATTGCCGGGGCCTCGGCTGACCTGATGGCAAAAGAACTGGGATTGGGATCGCAATGGCAGCAACAACAGGTATCTGAATTTAAACAGCTGGCCGGGGGGTACCTGCCGGATTGTTGCGGGTAAAATTGGCCTTCAGTCAATCTGCATTGTTAATGCCCCGGCCCAAAACGGCCATTTTACGAGGCGCTGAGTTCACGAATGCTTTTAATGTCATTGAATAGAATGATCTCGATCAATCTGACGGTGCGTTCAAAATCGGCAAAACATATGCCGCCCAATACACTTTGAAAGTAGAAATATTGGATTTGTCCATTGTCGAAGTTGACATAATACTTGCCAATGGTGCGTGTCCCATTGAGTTCGGTCAGTTTTTGAAACAGCAGGATCAGACGGTCGGGATTGGGAGGGACAGTGGCCAAATCATGGCATTCGATCTTCAATAACCGGTCATTCGGGTTTAACAGGGCGGACAGCTTGATGATTTCATCGGTGCGTTTGTCTTTGATGATAAACGCCAATCCTTCCAAATTTTTTTCTCTGAACGGTCTTGCTTTGGTGTATCCCAGTTTGTTGAGGTACTCCTGAACAACCTCCAATCTGGCTGGCTGGTGGCGAAGCTCAGGCGGTGTTTCCTGAGGGAATGCACTGCTGTAGCATAACACGGTTACCATTGCAGACAGGATGAATACGATTGTTTTTCTGCATCTACAGGCCATTTCTGCCTTCCTTTCATGAAGAAGAATCAGTCCGTGATCATTGTGCGTCTAAAAAGCGCGGGAGTAGCCCCGATGCCTGTGATTCGCTGGCATAGTTATAAATTGAAATGTTGATGGTCATGTTGTTGGTTATCACATTGTAGCTGCCGGGTGACTGGCTGATCTGGAAAATCCCGCTGGCCCCGTCGAAATTCCCGACATAGGCGCTGATATTGGCGCCATCCAC
>NZ_JASJGN010000345.1:0-6121 GCF_033791525.1 Desulfosarcina sp. | reverse complement strand
CCGAGTGACTTCCGGGAGTTAAATGGACCCTTCCGCGAACTCAACCGAAAAACCCATGCGACCATCAAGCGGGTCACCCAGGATATCGAGGATCGGTTTCATTTTAACACGGTCATCAGTGCGGTCATGGAACTGGTCAACGTCATGCAGGCCATCGATGAATCTGACCCGGATGGTGCGGGGACCATGCGCTTTGCCCTGGAGACGACCGTCCTGCTGCTGTCTCCCATCGTTCCCCATTTCTGCGAAGAGCTGTGGGAGGCCCTTGGCCACTCAGACAGTATTTTGCTGAGTCGCTGGCCACGCTTCGACGAGGCGGCCACGGTAAAAGAAGAAGTCGAAGTGGTGGTCCAGGTCAACGGCAAATTGCGCAGCCGGTTTTCGGCCGCTCTGGATACAGACGAAGATACGCTCAAGCAGATGGCGATGGACGACGAACGAGTCGTCCGATTTGTCGACGGAAAGCCTGTAAAAAAGGTGATTACAATAAAAAACAAGTTGGTAAATATTGTTATTTAAAGTATCACTTAAAACTTAACACCGAACTTTGCATTCAAAAGGGTGTTGATGAAATTAAGATGGGGTGCAATAGGGTTGGCCGGTTTTTTGGCAGTGACGCTAACCGCATGCGGCTATCATTTTTCTGGCAGCGGCGACTTTCCGGCCGGTGTATCCCGGGTATTTATACCCATCCTGGAGAACCGGTCGGCTGATACGGGTGCGGAGATCATTTTCACCAACGACCTGATCTTTGAATTCACCCGAAACCGCCCGGAGAGCCTGGCTGAGGAGCGATCTACCGCCGATGGCATCCTGACCGGCACCATTGTTTCGATATTCGTGGAAAATATTTCCCGTTCCACCGTTTCCACATCGGTGGAGCGTCGGGTGACCGGTATACTGAATCTGCGATTGGAATCTCCGGACGGTCGGATTCTCTGGTCATCGGGAAACATTTTCGAAAGCCAGACCTATGCGGTTGTGAATGGAAATAAAACGGCGACGGATTTTAACCGGTCGGTCGCCATTGACGCCGTTTCCAAAAAAATAGCAGAATCCGCCTTCAACCGGCTGACGGATGATTTTTGATGATTGAGAGCCAGCGATGCCGCAGTCGGAAGGAATCCGGCAATGATCATTAACTGCGGATTCTTCCTGACTGCGGGCGCAGGGAAGGGTCAGGCTTGCTGTGCGTTGACCTGCTTGGCAAGACGGGAAACTTTGCGGGAAGCGGTCTTTTTGTGGAGCACCCCTTTTTTTGCCGCTTTGTCGATGGCGGATTTGGCTGTGTTGAGCTGCTCAACGGCATTTTCCGCACCTTGAGCCACGGCAAGGCGCACATCCTTGACCACGTTTTTTACCCGAGTCTGAACTGCTTTGTTCCGCAGGCGCCGCCGCTCATTCTGGCCGGCGCGCTTCAATGCTGATTTATGGTTGGCCACCTTCTGTTACTCCTTTCGGAAATTAATTGGGAAAACACAAAACTTCTTGATATCCAAAAAAATTGGGCAAGTCAAGGGTTATTGTGCCTTCCATTTATGATCAGGGCCCTATGAATTCCGCCGCCAGGTACCAAGTAAAAAGTGAGAACCGCAATGTCACCCACGCCGCCGGCGTGGTGGGGGTGGCGACCCTGCTCAGCCGTATCTTCGGCTACGTTCGGGATATGGTATTGGCGTCTTTTTTTGGTGCCGGGATGACCATGGATGCCTTTATTGCCGCCTTTAGGATTCCCAACCTGTTGCGCCGCCTGTTCGGTGAAGGGTCGTTGAGCATTGCCTTCGTACCTGTTTTTACGGAAACCCTGCTCAAGGGGGGGCGCGAGGATGGTCTTCGCCTGGCCGTGAGTGCCCTGAAACTGCTGCTGGTCTGCCTGTTGGTCGTATCGATCATCGGCGTGGTCGCTGCACCAAGCATCCTCCAGGTGGTCGCCCCCGGGTTTTCCGACCTGCCGGAGAAGATGGGTCTGACCGTCACCCTGACGCGTGTCATGTTTCCCTATGTAGCCTTTATCGGACTGGTGGCCCTGTGTATGGGCATTCTCAATGTGCTGGGTCATTTTGCGGCCCCGGCCATCGCGCCGGTCCTGTTGAACCTGGCCATGATTGGCGCTGTTTTTGCCGCTTCGCGTTTCTCGGATTCTGAAACGGTTCAAGTCATGGGGCTGGCCGGTGGGGTGCTGTTGGGCGGGGTCCTTCAATTGGCCCTGCAGCTGCCTTATCTGGTGAAACATGGCGTCCGGTTCTGGGTAGGGTCCGGCCTGTGGCATCCGGCGATGAAAAAGGTCGGCATCCTCATGCTGCCCACCATTTTTGGTGCGGCGGTCTATCAAATCAACATCCTGGTTGGAACCCTGCTGGCTTCTCTGCTTCCCGAGGGCAGCGTTTCTTATCTGTATTATGCCGACCGCCTGGTTCAATTCCCCTTGGGTATATTCGCCCAGGCGGCAGCCACGGCTGTTCTGCCCAGCCTCTCGCGGCAGGCGGCCAACGGCGATCAGGCCGGCATGGGAGATACCTTCGGCCATGCCATGAGCCTGGTGCTGTTTATCACCATTCCAGCAATGGTGGGGCTCATCGCGCTTCGAGAACCCATCGTCGCATTGTTGTTCCAACGCGGGGCCTTCGATGCCCAGACCACGCGATTGACCTCCGATGCCCTTTTGTATTATGCTTTGGGACTGTGGGCCTTTGCTGCCGTGCGTATTGTGGTTTCAACGTTTTACGCCATGCAGGATACCCGAACGCCAGTCAAAACCGCCACGATCTCCATCGCCGTCAACATCCTTTTCGGAATGGCTCTTATGGGCCCGATGAAGCACTGTGGGCTGGCTCTGGCGACCTCGCTGGCCTCCGTGGTCAATCTGGTGCTTCTGGTGGTTGTCCTGAGAACCAAGCTGGGGGTGATCCGGTGGCGGCTCATCTTTTCCAGTTGCCTGAAGACGCTGGCTGCATCGGGACTCATGGCTCTGGGTGTGGTGGTGATCTGTCGGCTTCTCATCCCTCTTGAAGCCGAAACGGGTAGCCTGAGACTGCTGGCGGGAGTCAGTGCCGGCATCATCGGCGGCATGGTTATCTTTTCTGCGGCGGCCTGGACGCTGAAGATTCCGGAATGGCAAAATGTGATGGTGTTGATGAGAAGGAGTTTGAACCGGTCATGAACCTTCGCCGGAAAATCATCGTTGCCGGTGCCGTCATCGCGCTGTTCAATTTGATGCTGCTGATCGTCTTCGGCGACAATGGCCTTGTGGAAATGCACCGGCTGCGTGAAAAGGAGCAGACCATGGTGCAGCAAAACGAGGCGCTGGCCAGTGAGAACGTCAGCCTCTATCGTACCATCGGGCGGCTGAAAAACGATCCGGCCTTCATCGAGAGCGTGGCCCGCAATGAACTGGGCATGATTGGCAAAGATGATGTCATTGTTATTCTTCCAGGTTCCAAAGGGCAAAGGAAATGATATGGACGGTACAGGGGACAAAACTTTTTACACGGTGACCATGGCCCGCGTTTTAGCCGATCAAGGCAGATATGAAGAGGCCGCCCGGATTTACCGTTATCTGCTGGATCAGACCCCCGACCGGTCGGATCTCAGGCAGGCACTGGAGGCGGTGACATCCATGCTGCCGGAACCCCCCGGTCACTGGGATGACATCTCCGGTCTGATCGAGCGGTGGGTTCGTTTGATGGTCAGGTGGAATGCACTCCGGCGCCTACGAAAATGCCGTGTTCAAAAACAGTGATCCGAGCGACATGAAAAAAAACGTTCTGCATGATAAAAATATCGTTCTGGGTGTATGCGGCGGAATTGCCGCCTATAAAAGTGTAGACCTGCTCAGGCGGCTGGTGAAACAGGGGGCCAGCGTGAGGGTCATCATGACTCACAGCGCCACCCGATTCGTAAGCCCCATGACCTTTGAGGTGCTGTCGGAAAACCAGGTGTGTGTCGATCTTTTCGATGCGAAAGATGACGCGGCCATCCGGCATATCGCCTGGGCGGAATCGGCCCATGGTGTGGTCATCGCGCCGGCCACGGCCAATATGGTGGCGAAGCTGGCCCATGGCATCGCCGACGACGCCCTGAGCACGTTCATGCTGGCGGTGACCTGCCCGGTAATGATCTGCCCTTCCATGAATTCAAACATGTTCGAACACCCCGCCCATCGACGCAACCTCAAACAGCTTGAAGCGGACGGTTGCCACATTCTGGCACCCGGTGAAGGATCGCTGGCCTGCGGTACCGTCGGGCCGGGCCGGCTGCCGGAGCCTGCAGCAATCGTGGACCGGCTGGCCAGCTTTCTTACCCCCGACGACCTTGCCGGCAGCAACGTATTGGTCACCGCCGGCCCCACCCGGGAATCCATCGATCCGGTTCGGTTTATCAGCAATCCCTCTTCTGGTAAGATGGGCTACGCCATTGCCCGGGCCGCTGAATGCCGCGGTGCCCGGGTGACCCTGGTCACCGGTCCCGTGTGTTTAGATTTTCCGTACAACGTCGAGGTGGTGCCCGTCGTTACGGTGGACGATATGGCCGACGCCGTCTTTGCCCGTCTCGAACAATCCCATGTGGTCGTGAAGGTGGCAGCGGTTTCAGATTATCGGCCCGTTAACACCGAGGCCCACAAGATCAAAAAGCGTCAGGACTGCATGCAACTGGTCCTGGAGCGGACCACGGACATCCTGAAAACCGTCGGGCAACGGAAAACCCATCAGATCGTTGTCGGGTTTGCCGCAGAGACCCGGGACATGGAAACCCATGCACGCAAAAAGCTCCAAGAGAAGCATCTGGACATGATTGCGGCCAATCTCATCGGTCCACCCGACTCCGGATTCGCATCCGACACCAACCGCATGACCCTGTTTTTTGCAGACGGCCGAAAAGAGCAGCTCGAGGTGATGGACAAGAATGCGGTGGCCCACCTGATCCTTGACCGGGTGGCCGAATTGGTCAAACAGAGAGCCGTTCCTTGAGGTCACTGGTTCAATGACCCTTTTTAAAAGTTGTTTCTTCCGAAAGCCAAGATGACTGCCGACGCGCCACATTACCAAATCATCCGGGACATTCGAAACACGCTGTGTTATCTTAAACAAAGCGGGTGCACCGGTTTTGACTGCAGCGCGGCCAGCCTGAAGATCCTGAATCATCTGGCCCTGCCACGTCAAGGTGCAGCGGTTGATCGGGAAACCTTGGAAGACGTGTGCACGGACCTGGGCGACTGCACCCGATGCGGGCTATGTGAATCGCGGACCCACATCGTGTTTGGTGAGGGCAGTCCGAACGCGCAAGTGGTATTTGTGGGCGAGGGGCCGGGATTCGATGAGGATAAATGCGGTCAACCCTTTGTGGGAAAGGCTGGACAGCTTTTGACCAAAATCATTGCTGCCATGCGGCTGACCCGGGAGACGGTTTATATCGGCAATATTGTCAAATGCCGGCCTCCGAACAACCGGAATCCGCAACCTGACGAAATCCACCAGTGCCTGCCGTTTCTCAAGCGACAGTTGGCCGCCATCAATCCGCGCGTCATCTGTGCCCTGGGAAGTGTGGCCGCCCGGGCCCTGCTGGAAACCGAGACGCCCATCTCCCGCCTCAGGGGACGGTTTTATGAGTTTCTGGGTATTCCGGTGATGCCGACCTTTCATCCGGCATATCTGCTGCGCAACCCGGAAAAGAAAAAAGAAGTGTGGGAAGATGTCCAACAGATTATGAAAATGCTGGAATAGCCTCCACCCACGCCCCTTTCCCGCCTTCAAGGGGGTTGTTATGAGAAATCGATCCATCACCGTTGGCGTATTCGTCGCATTGTTGTTGCTGCTATCGATCTGTCAGGCTGATGCCGGATCGGAACCCGTCTATTTAATCCGGATCACTGGAGCCATCTCTCCCGGCAATGCCGATTTTCTGGGTATGGCCATCCACAAGGCCAACGCGGAAGGCGCCGGCTGTCTCATCGTGCTGCTGGACACACCCGGTGGCCTGGCCGTATCCATGCGCAAGATGGTCATGGCTATCTATGAGAGCAGGATCCCGGTGGTCGTTTACGTGGCGCCGTCGGGCGCCCGGGCGGCATCCGCCGGTGTGATGATCACCATGGCCGCCGATGTGGCCGCCATGGCGCCGGGTA
>NZ_JASJGN010000344.1:0-2996 GCF_033791525.1 Desulfosarcina sp. | reverse complement strand
ATATCCAAATCTCAAATAAGGGCAGAAAGCAACTGATTGTTATTTTGATCTATCCAATATTGATGATTGGAATGCTCTCTCCTCAAGAGCATATGGTTTGGATTTTTGAATTTGGATATTGTGTTTTATTGCGAAGCAGCGGGTCAAATACCCCGTCGCTTGCGACGCTATAATCTGGTAGTTTCCGTTGTCGATACCCCGCTGCTTGCGGCGGGGTAGTTCATTGGTCATTTGGTTTTTTGACTACTGTAATTTTGCTATTCATAAAAAGCACGAAATTCAGGATCAAGAAACTAAGTTGCATCATGGAATCAAGAATTCAGGATAAAGATGCCGCTATTGATTTCTGGCCTTTTTGATCTCTTCGATGGAGGGCATGACATCTTCGCCCGCAATCGTCATGATATCGGTGGCGATCAGGAAATCGTATCCGTCCACTTTTTTGGTCACCCCCATGAACATCGGCAACATGGCCTGATGATCGTAAGCGCGCATGGTGACTTTGCCGATTGGGCTGTCGACGGTCATGCCCTCCACGTTGTCGATGAATTTTTCAGTGTCGATCGCCCCGGTTTTTTCATAGGCCCCGAAGATGTAGCGCGCGGCAAGCAGACCGTAGACAGCCCCGACAGCGGGCTTGCGATGGTAGGCCTTTTCGAAATTTTCGACGAAATCCTTGTTTTCAGGCGTTTCCGGATAATAAAAAAAGTAATTGGATGTTCCGATGACACCTTCCGGCGCATCGAGGCCCAACGGCTTCAAAGTGGAGAGTTCTGTGGCGGTATGCATGAAAAACGGAACCCGCTCGTTGAATCCGGTGGTTTTGGCAGCTTTGAGAAAGGGGACGCAGTCACGGCCGCCGGTGGCGATGATGACGGCATCCGGTTTGGCGGAAAGGATCGCAGTAATGTAGGGTGTGAAATCGGGTTCCCCAACCTTCCACCAGGACTGACCCAGCAGCTCGACACCGGGTTTCATCGCTTGCAGGTTGTTCCACACACCATCTGCGATGGCGTGGCCATATTCATAATCATCACCGGCGATCCAGTATTTCATGTACGGTTTTTTGGCCAGGCCGACGGCCGCGGCCTTTCCGGCCAGGGCCGTGTTTTCCGTAATCGAGAAGACATAGCGGTGACCCTTTGCCCCGGTTATTTTAGCGCTTTTAGAGAAGGTGGCAAAAAAAGGCACTTTCTCTTTCTTGCACATGTCGGAGATGGCCAGGGCCAGGGCGCTGTTGATGGTACCCATGAGGACATCGACATTTTCCCGGTAGATCAATTCCTTGGCGGCAGACAAGCCGATATCGACCTTGAATTTACTGTCACGGGTGAGAATTTCGACCTTGCGGCCCAAAATGCCGCCGGCGGCATTGATCTTTTCAGCCTCCATGTTGAACGCATCCCGCACATCATTGGTGTATGTGCTGGCAGGGCCCGTATAGCAGTCTACGATTCCGATCTTGAGCGTTTTGGCTGCATGAGATGCAGGCGCAACGACAAAAAAACATGCAATGACCATGATTGAAAGACAGACGTTAAAAACAGAACACCTTTTCATAATCCCCTCCTGGTTGGGTTATCGGTCACTTAATCGCTTCGTTCGGTATCGATGCGTGTTTCGTTAGACTGAAATGAAAGCAAACAACCTGACTTATGGGTAGCGGCCCAAAGGCTTTTCCAATTCATCCGGATGGCATACCTGAAAATAATAGCCAGTCAAAACAGAGGCTGGTGGAATAACAATATCACGGCTACTAAAACCGGTCCACGGTGTCAAGGCTAAACCATTTTACACCCTGGCCAGGGCCTGTTCCAGGTCGGCAATGATGTCTTCCGGGTTTTCCAGACCGACCGAAAATCGGATCAGGCCGTCGTCGATGCCGGCAGCCTTGCGCTCGTCGGGAGTCATGTGCTCGTGGGTGATGGTGGGTGGGTGCATGCAGATGGAGCGGCTGGTGCCGAAGGTGACGGCGTGCACCACCAGGTTGAAGCTGTTCATCACCGTGGCCGCCCCTTTCATGCCGCCGGGCGCCACGAAGGAGAGCAGACCACCGTGGCCGGACATCTGCCGGCAGGCCAGCGCGTGCTGGGGGTGATCGTCCAGGCCCGAGTAGTTGACCCGCTTCACCTTGGGATGGGCGTGCAGATAGCGGGCCACGGCCAGGGCATTGGCGCTGTGACGCTGCATGCGCATGGAGAGCGTCTCTATGTACTGGAGGGTCATCCAGGCCTCCATGGGCTGCATGATGGCCCCCACAAACTCGGTGGTGTTCCAGCGGATGTCCTCCACCAGCGGCTCCGGCCCCACCAGGGCGCCGCCTAATATGGTGGCGTTGCCGGCAATGAATTTTGAAATGGAGAGCATCACCATGTCCGCACCCAGATCCATGGGCCGCTGCAAGGCGGCGGTGGCCGTAGTGTTGTCGACCATCAGCGGCACCCCCTTGGCATGGGCCACGTCGGCCACGGCCTGAATGTCGGTAATAAACAGGCAGGGGTTGCTGGGGGTCTCCACCCACACCAACCGGGTCTTTTCGTCGATCTGACGGTCCCAGCTGGCCGCATCGGCCGGATCCTCAACGAATCTGAATTGAACGTTGCAGCGTTCCGGAAAAATCGTCACCGCCTGCTTGTATCCCTCGCCGAAGACATTCAGAGAGGTGACCACATTGTCGCCGGGACGGGCGATCGTGAAGATCAGGTTGAACAGGGCCTGGGACCCGGAAGCAGCCGTCAGGCAAGCCTCGCCCCCTTCCAGAGAGGCGAGGCGCTCCTCCAGCACCGTGTTGGTGGGCGTCCGGGTGCGGCCATACACCGGACAGGGAATTTTGTCGAACGTCTCGTATGGGAAGGTGATGGACTGCACCAATGGCGGCACGAATGACCTGAAGTCATTCTGGTTCTGCATGGGGTTGAATCCGGCATGCAGGCAGCGGGTGTCGAAACCATCGGCGGCATCGTCGCGGATCGGCTGGACCGCCTTTTTGTCGTAGA
>NZ_JASJGN010000343.1:0-23096 GCF_033791525.1 Desulfosarcina sp. | reverse complement strand
AGGTGTGGACTGTCAAGCTGCGCAAAGGGATTATGTTTCATGCCGGCCCGCAAACCGCAGCCTATGAGTTGACCGCTGATGATGTGGCCTTTTCTCTTCAAAAATCAGCCCGTCGTGAATTTTGCGCCTACGCCGGGGAATACGAGGGCGTGACCGTCGTGCCGGTTGACCGATACACGGTTCACATCATTGTTGAAAAACCCGTTTCCTCCATTCTCTTCCTGCCGAAGCTTACCAATTATGCCGGGGGTTTTATCGTCAGCAAGCGGGCCATTGAAACCTTGGGTTATGATCGGTTCAAGCGGCATCCGGTTGGCACCGGACCCTTTATCTTCAGCCACTACACATCCGGTGAAAAATTGGTCTTAACGGCCCACGACGGCTATTTCCGCGGGCGACCGCTGCTGGATGGCATCGAGTTCCATTTCATTCCTGAGATCGACCGACGTGAAGCCGCGTTAAAAGCCGATCGACTGGATGTGATCATGGGCTGCGGCGAGAAAGGATGGCCCGAAAAGATGGCCGACGAACCAGGCATCGCGGTCGATACCCACGGTGTCGGAGAGGTGGCCACCATCTATCTCAACACCCGGATGAAACCGCTGGACGATGTCCGCGTGCGTCGCGCCATCGCATTTGCACTGAATCGGGAGGCGTTTTTGGATACCGCGAGCAAACAGTTCGTGGGAGCCGTCTACTCGCCGGTACCGGCCCAGTTTCTGCCCGGCGGACTCACAAAGGCCGACGCCGAGCTGCTTCATCTGTCCTATGATCAGGACCTTGTCAAAGCCAGGCGACTGATGATCGACGCCGGCTATCCTGACGGTTTTTCACTTGACCTGGTGACCTCTGAAAAGCGGCTTTACCGAACCTATTATGACGTCATGCAAAGGCAGCTGTCGCAGATCGGCATCGACTGCCGGGTCACCGTCATGACCCATTCAAACATGCACAAGCGGATTCGGCAAGCGTTGACACCCATCGTGATTTATGTCGCCTGGCGCCCCAATGCGGATGCCTACCTAAGCCGCTTTTTTCATTCGGACGCCATTGTCGTCAGCGGCTCCAAGCCCGACACTAATTTTTCTCATTATGACAAGGTTGACCCACTGATCGAGGCGGCACGCCTGGAGATCGATCCGGAAAGACAGACCCAACTATGGGCCCAGGCCCAGATTCGGATCCTGGATGACATGGCCGCTTTTCCGATCATGTTCACCAAACAGTGCTATGCCCGCAAAATCAGGGTTGATTACGGACACACCTTGATTTCCACCATGGCGCTTTATCCCCAATTTACCGAGAGAACACGAATAAAATTAAGCCCATAGAAAACCGTGCGTCCTATCCGCATATAAGGATGGCTGATGAACACCTATTCCAAAGTCTTGATCTATACGCTGCCGCTGGTTTTTCTCTTGCTTCTTTCAACCGTTGGCGTCGCCTATCATTTTTCTCGTACGGCGCTCACGGAATTGGCCGAGACCTGGCTGGGCACCCGGCTTTCCGAGGCGCTTCAGATTGCCGTCGGGCAGGATGACATGCTCCATCGGTATGGCCTGGAGGATATCCCGGCCAGTATCGCCAAGGCAAAAATGGATGCTGGCGTAGCCATGTCGGCCATCGAGGTGGGGGAACGGGGCTTTGTTTTTGCCATCGACCGGCAAGGCCTCCTGGCCGTGCATTCTGATCCCGCCATGGTTGGCCGGGACATGAGCCAGGAACCATGGTTTCCAACCCTCCAGCCGGAGAGAAGCCGGCTGATCCATCAGACGCCAGCGGGCAGGAGCCTGGCCATGGTCGACTACTTCGAACCCTGGGAATGGTATATCCTGGCCAGCGATCCCGAGAGCGAGGTTTACGGTGTTGCCAACCGCATGAAGCCTTATCTGCTGTATTTGGGTTTGGTCGGATTTTTAGCCATGTCCGTGGTACTGATGTTGCTGACGCGACGACTGACAGAACCGCTGCGCCTGTTGACCGTCGGGGCCGAAAAAATCGGCAAGGGTGATCTCGACACCCGCATTGCCATCCGTTCACGGGATGAATTCGGTCGTCTGGCGCAGGTGTTCAACCAGACGGCAGGCCAGCTTCAGGAGACACTGACCGAATGTCAGCAGCGGGAAGAACATTTCCGGTCCCTGATCGAGAATATGTCCGATATTATCGCTATTTTGGATGCCGAGGGAGCCATCTTATACCTGAGTCCCTCCATCGAGCGGATTCTCGGATATCCACAGGATGTAGTGATGGGTCGGCGGGCCTTTGATTTCGTCCACCCCGATGACCAGGAGCAGTCCATTCAACTGTTCAACAACCGCATCCAGTCTGCCACGATTGAGCCGCCACCACCATCGGAGATGCGTCTGCAACACCAAGACGGATCCTGGCGAACCCTGGAGGCCACAAGCAAGAACCTGCTGAACGACCCTGCCGTGGAAGGCCTGGTGGTCAATGCGCGTGATGTGACCAAGCGCAAAGCGGCCGAAGCAGCCCTCCAACAGTCCCACCACCTGTTGGAAGACCGGGTGGCGGAGCGTACGGCTGAGCTGTTCAAGGCTAACGCGCAGCTGCGGCAGGAGATCCAGGAGCGCGAACAGATGACCCGTGAGAAAGAAAGCCTCCATGATCAACTGCTTCAGGCTCAGAAAATGGAAGCCATCGGCACCTTGGCCGGGGGGATCGCCCACGACTTTAACAATCTGCTCATGGGCATTCAGGGCAATGTGGAAATGATGGCGCTGGATATGGGACCCTCCCATGCCCACAGCGGCAGGCTCAAAACCATTCGGGACTGTGTGCAAAGCGGCGCCCGCCTCACGCAGCAGCTGCTCGGATTTGCCCGGATGGGAAAATATGAGGTCAAGCCCACCGACATCAATGCGCTGGTTCGAAATAGCGTCGATATGTTCGGCCGGACCCGACAGGAACTGCGGATTGCGCTTAAATGCGTGGAGAAGGTATGGGCCGTGGAGGTGGATCGGGGCCAGATCGAACAGGTGCTGCTGAACCTGCTGATCAACGCCTGGCAAGCCATGCCCGACGGCGGCAGCCTTTATCTGGAAACCGCCAATGAAATTCTGAACGACCGTCAGGTACTGCCGCATGGGGCCGAGCCGGGAAACTATGTAAAAATCACCATCACCGATACGGGGACGGGGATGGATCCGGCTACCATGGAGCGAATTTTCGACCCATTTTTTACGACCAAAACCGTTGGCCGGGGGACTGGGCTGGGCCTGGCCTCCGCCTACGGCATTGTTCGAAATCACGGTGGTTTTATGGATGTGAGCAGCCGGAAGGAACAGGGAACCATCTTTTCCATCCACCTGAAGGCAACCGACGCACCGCTGGGCGACGCAACCGTGATTCGCGCATCGGCACAAGAAGGCAACGAGACCATCCTTTTGGTTGATGACGATCCACTGATCCTCGATGTCGGCCAGGCGATGCTGGCCGCCCTTGGCTATGCGGTTCTTGTTGCCAAAGACGGGAAAGAGGCCGTCGAGATCTACCGGAGTGATGGGGACCGGATCCGTCTGGTCATTCTGGACATGATCATGCCGGATATGGGCGGTGGCCAAACCTACGATCAATTGAAGGAGGTCGACCCCGGTGCCAACGTGCTGCTTTCCAGTGGCTACAGCATTGATGGACAAGCGACCGCCATCCTGAACCGGGGCTGCAACGGATTTATTCAAAAGCCCTTTGACCTGCAATCGTTATCTGAAAAAGTGAGAACGATTATGGATGCTGCGGATTGACGGAGGGTCAGTATTTGATGAACTTGTTAAAAGCTGCATTTCAGACGGATTCGTAAAAAGCCCGAGATCAAGGCTTGCGAGCCGCGAAAGCGAGCGTGGTTCGCGAGCGAACTTTTAATCGATCGTCATCTATACGGCGAAGATTTCCCGCAGGGAATCTTCAATCCTTAAGGAATGAGGCGTACTTAGCGTACGCCGCAGTGACGAGGGATGAAGCGTAACGCAGATATCGGGCTTTTTACGAATCCGTCAGTATTTCAGGGTCAGTCCGGTCATCGGGCAGCAAAGGGGGTATTTTTGCCACGTCGGTTGGTTTTCTGCGGCACGCAGCATGTTTTGCCATCCGAAGCATCCGCGGCATTGACATCCGTTGTGGAGGCACGGGGGCGCATCCCCTTTTTGGATTATCCGGGGTTTAAGAGGTTGCTTGGATCGGTGTAGAGGTCTTTTTTTCATTGGATAGAATCACCGTTGACATGTTTATGGATGTTGCGGGAATCGTCGTGGAAAGTCAACCAGGGAGCATTATCCATTGTCAGTCACCTCCGCGAGCGTGGGTATTTTTGACGTGATTATCGTCGGCGGCGGCCCCGCCGGCCTCTTTTCCGCTTATTATCTCAGTGAACACGCAGACCTCAAGGTACTGCTCCTTGAGCGGGGAAAAGGACCGCTCAAACGCGTCTGCCCGGTGGCGGACCGACAGTACTGCACCCAATGCCGGCCCTGCAACATCCTTTGCGGCATCGGTGGCGCCGGCCTGTTTTCCGACGGCAAGCTCAATTTCATTCACAAACTGGGCAAGACCGACCTGACCCAGTTCATGCCCATCACTCGTGCCGAGGCCCTGATCGACGAAACCGAAGCTATTTTCAATTGCTTCGGCATGGACGGTCCGGTCTATCCGACGGATATGGACCAGGCCAAAACGATCAGAAAGCATGCCAAACGATTCGGCATCGACCTGCTGCTGATCAAGCAGAAGCACCTTGGCAGCGACCGCCTGCCCGGTTACATCGCCGCCATGACCGACCATATCAAATCCAAAGGGGTGACGATTCACACCTCCGAGGATGTGAAGGATGTCATCGTCGAGAAGGAGCGGGTCGTCGGTGTTCAAACCAGCCGGGGGGAGTACCGCTGCGAAAACGTGATTCTGGCACCCGGGCGAATCGGGGCAGACTGGGTGGCCCGCGTGGCGCAAAAGCATGGCATCGGCCTCACCCAGCGGGGCATCGAAGTGGGGGTGCGGGTGGAGGTGCATAACGACATCATGCAGGACCTGTGCGAGGTGATCTACGACCCCACCTTTTTCATCCAGACCGGCAAATACGACGACCAGACCCGGACCTTTTGCACCAACCAGGGGGGATTTGTCTCCCTGGAAAGCTACTCCGATTTTGTTTGTGTCAACGGCCACGCCTATCACGACCGCAAATCCACCAACACCAATTTTGCTTTTCTCTCCAAGGTGGTGCTCACCGAACCGGTCACCGACAATCAGGCCTATGGCGAGGCTATCGGACGCCTGGCGACCCTCATCGGCGGCGGCAAACCGATCCTGCAGCGTTTCGGCGACCTGAAGCGTGGCCGTCGCAGCACCTGGAACCGCATCAGCAAGGGTTACATCGAACCCACGCTGACCAACGTGGTGTGTGGTGACATCGCCATGGCGCTGCCCGAGCGCATTCTCACCAATATCATCGACGGGTTGGAGCAATTGAACTGTGTGGTGCCGGGCGTGTCCAACGATGAAACCCTGCTCTACGCTCCGGAGATCAAGTTCTTCGCCACCCAGGTGGAGACTTCCCCTCAGCTGGAAACTGAAATTAAGGACATGTACGTGGCCGGTGACGGGCCCGGTGTGGCCGGCAACATCGTGTCTGCGGCCGCCACCGGCTTGATTCCGGCCAAGGCCATCTTGGAAAATAAACAGCAATCAACAGTTAAGACCGGGGACGATTGTGTCGTTTAACGTCCGATTGCGTTCTCGACAAAAATCCCAGCGCACAGTCTGTCGACTTACGGGTTGCCGGCCACCAGGGTGCGGACGATGTCCAGCAGCGGCGGTTTCAGGGGACGCCAGCCCGGAAACAGGGCCTTGTCGCCGTGCCATTTCAGATCGACTGCATCGTACTTTTCCGGGATGACTTTTTCGGACTCCCGTCCGTAGGTCTCGCGGGGATAAAACTCGACCAGCACCATGCGGTTGTGGTCGATTTTGAAGCGGTGGACGATGGTGGTGGCCACGTGGCTGATGCATGCCCGCACGGAGACTTTTTTCATGGCGGGTTGACGGTCGCCGGGCAGGTCGGAAACCACGGCGATGATGGGCTTGAGCAACGGAACCCCTACCGAGTCGTCCCTGGACAGGTCAAACAGCCGCAGCCGGCAACGCCCAGCCGCCAGGTTGAATTTCCCGCCATACCCGTCCCAGTTCAAGACGTCGTCGAAGATTTTCAAAGCCACTCCTTTCGCAACCGTTCACGGGTTCAGAGGTTCAGGGTTTCGGGTTCAAACCATCATAGGGTGGGCTGCACCCACCAATAGCCAGTATACCTTAACCTTGAACGGTGAACCCTGAACTTGTGAACGATTAGGTCTATTTTAATGCTGAGTTAATGCACTGTAAACCCTCACCAATCGGTCCGGCAGGTCGCGGATATTGCCGATGCGCGTGTGGTGGTTACTGCCATAGAGCCGATCCAGCTGCCCGTTGTCGACGGCCGTGACGGTGATGGCCTTGACATGGATGGCGGCGGCGCGAGCCTCCATGACCGCCCGGCGCGTGTCTTCCACCGCATACGGTCCCTTGTAGGCCAAGTCGTTGGGAAACCCATCTCCGAGAATGATGATCAGCCTCACCCGGGCCTGCACCGGGGAAAGCAGGGCTGCGGCGTGGCGGATGGCCGCCCCCATGCGCGTGCTGCGCTGGGGGGCCATGGCGCTGATGCGCCCTCTTACGTTATCGTCAAAGGGTGCGTCCATGTCCTTGATTCGATAGTAATCCACACCCAACGGGCCGGTGCCGGAAAAGCCGGCGATGGCGAACCGGTCTCCCACCACCTGCAGGGCCTCGCAGAGCAATACGATGGCCTGCTTTTCCACATCCAGCACCGTCGTGCCGCGATCATCCACGGCGTTCGCCGTTGACCGTGACTGGTCAACCAGCAGCAGGGTGGCCACGTCCCTCACCCGTTTCATTCGTTTGATGAACAGGCGGTCCGAGGGCATCAGCCCCGCCTTCTTATCCAGGGCATAGTCTAGCAGGGCCCGGTAGTCGAAAGCGTCCCCTTCACGCCACTGGCGCAGGATGGTTATCTCCTCGGGGCGCAGCAGCTCGAAGGCGTAGCGGATGCGCCTGACCATCCCGCGGAAAATATCGAGGGTTTGCCGGTAGAATCCGGGGTCTGGCCCGTCGATTTCACGCTCCATCACCCGGACCCGGTCCGGAAGATAGTCGCCCATGCAACAGTCCCATTCGCGGTAGCGAAAGGCATCGGCACTGTCGGCACCGTTTGCCGGCTGCCCGAGGCCATGGCTGCATGCCAGGGAATCCAGATCCAGCCAGGAAAGGTCAACGGCAGCTGCCGTTGGGGGGGGTACGATCAGTGGGCGAAGGTCTGCTGCCGAAAGCCGTCCGTCCTGCCGGACGAGCAGGTGCTGGATCTCCGACCGGAAGACGCGAATGTTCCGTTTGGACAGGTGGTCGCGGATATCTGCGGCCAGTCGATGATAGGTGGTGTGAAAAGGACCGAAAAAAAGCGGTTCCAGCCGACGGCCGAAAGGCAGGGCCAGGGGGCGATAGGCCGACGGTCCGATTGCGCTGTTAAGGTCGGCCAGCGATGGATAGAATTCCATAGTCAGCCGAGCACTGGATTCCACCGTGTCATCACCTGACGATGTCACCTGATTCAAACGATCCGCCATGGCCTGGCCCGCGGATTTCAAGGCATGATCCGCGACCGGCGCTTCATTCATCACCAGTTGCCGGTAGAGGGGAAACCATGTGCCGCCGACCCTTATTCCGGCGCTGGCCTGTAGATCGGTATCGCTGAGGATCACGGTGAGTCGGCGAAACAGGCCGGGATAGTGCTGGCTGACCTTACGGGCGATGCGGGCGTGTTCGCAAAGGGTGAACAGGTCCAGGGCCAGGATGGGGTGTTCGAACCCGCCCAGGAAACGGCTCAGGTCGGATTCGGCTGCGACGGCTTCAGCTATATCCAACTGTGGGGCAGCGGCGGCGGTATCCGGGACTTTTTCAACATCCAGGTCATAGGTGCCGAATTCGATGGCGCCCGCTTCCAGTTTGGCCAGCAGCTTGTAAAGGGCGGCGTTTTCCGCTCGCCGTGCCATGAGGTCCATCTCGTCAGGCAGGTAGATGGCCCGTCCATCGCAACGAACCAGCGGCACGCCCGGGCCGTTGGTTCGTTGTTTCTCCGATAGCGCGGAAAGGGGGCGGATAGCCACGGCCAGCCCGGTGCGGGCGCGCAGGTAGCGCTCCAGTCCGGAACGGACCGCCGACAGGGGCACTGCCACCAGAAGGTCACGGCAGGTTTCTGAGGCGGGTCGGGATTCGAGGGAAAGGAAGCGGGCCCCCTGATCCGGGGTTTTTTGATACAGCTGGATCGCCCGATCGATAAATTCGTTCAATGCCGCTTCCGACAGAAGGCCTAATCCTGAGGTCAACCCGTCGAGGTAGCTGTCGGCCAGGCGTTCATCCACCCTGATGATGCGCGCCAATCCCCGGATCTGCCATAAACGACGGGAGCGGGAAAAGCCGTCCACGGCACGGGGCAGGGTGTGCGTCAGGTAAACCGTTCGGTTGTAGGAGGTCTCCAGGGCATAGGTGGTGGACAGAAGATCGAGAAAGGCGTGGGCACAGGGCATGTCCTTTTCCTCGATCAGGGTGGAAAGGGTCTCCAGCGGGGCCTTAAGGGTATAGGTGCCCTTTTGCAGCATGATCCGGGTGGTTTCCCCGAACTGATCGGCGAGGTGGTCATCACCGCAGACCAGTACCGGCACCAGGTACCTGGCAAAGAGAGCGGCCAGGGCGGGACCTCTGACGGCGGCCATTTTAACCAGTCGGCGGTATCGGTCCAGATCGTCTAAGCGCCCGGCAGCCAGCATGCGGCCCATCCCGTCGGCCAGGTCGCGCCCGAAGGAGACCTCCATGGCCAGGGCTTCAATCACCTCATTCACGATCCGGGTGAGGCGGTGGACGTATAGTGAGTGATCTGAACCATTCAGATGGCCGAACATCCGTTGGGCGGCCTTCGGATCAGCGATGGACAGATGGTCCATCAGGTCCCGGACCGTCCGATCGGTGGCGGTGGGCATGGCCGGATCCATATTACAACAGGTCGTCAATGAGGTCGTTGAGGGTTTCCTGCAGCCGGTCGTCATCAGTTAGCGGCTGGCACAGCGCAGCGGTGCAGGCGCTTTTAAAGGCGATGCCCATTCGAATCAGGTTGGCGGCATAAATCAGCAGCCGGGTCGACGCGCCTTCGGTGAGGCCGTATTCCTTGATATTGCGGATCTTCCCGGCCAGGGCCACCAGTCGAACAGCCGTATCGTCGTCCACCTTCCCTTCGACGGCCACGATTCGGGATTCATCGTCCGGGTCCGGGTAGTCGAAGGCGAGGGCCACGAAGCGCTGGCGGGTGCTTTGCTTCAGGTCCTTGAGCACCGACTGGTAACCCGGGTTGTAGGAGATCACCATGAGAAAGTCAGGATGCGCCTGGATGACTTCCCCTTTTTTATCGATGGAGAGGGTCCGGCGGTTGTCCGTCAACGGGTGGATGACAACCGTGGTATCCTTGCGGGCTTCGACCACCTCGTCCAGATAGCAGATGGCCCCCATGCGTACGGCCTGGGTCAGGGGACCGTCCACCCAGACGGTTTCATCGTTTTTCAGCAGGTAGCGGCCGATCAGGTCCGAGGCAAACAGGTCCTCGTGGCAGGCCACGGTAATCAGGGGGCGGTTGAGCCGGAAGGCCATGTACTCCACGAAACGGGTCTTTCCGCATCCGGTCGGACCTTTTAACATCACGGGCAGACGGGACGATGCCGCGGCTTCGAACATGCGGACCTCGTCGCCGGTGTTCTGGTAAAAGGGTTCAGTGTCGACGGTGAACGGGTTTCTTGACGTGTGATTTTTCGGCATCAGGTTATCCAGCCCAGTTTCGTAATCGCCGACATCATGGATGTCGGCTTATCGGTTTCGGGGGTGCGGCTCGCGGGGAATCATTAATTGACATCACCGGCAGAGCGTATATATTGGCTCAGTTCTAAACTGCCGGGAACTTTCCCGACAATAAGGAAAGTAATATATATTCGATGAACGATAAACTCAACAGTGAGATGCTCCACTATCTGGATCATGACGGCAAACGGATTATCCTTGTCGGCACCGCTCATGTGTCAAAAGAGAGCGTGGATCTGGTCGAAGCAATTATCAAAGACGTCAAACCCGATACGGTCTGTGTGGAGCTTTGTGAGAGCCGCGCCCAGTCCATCCGCCAAAAGGACCACTGGCAGGAGATGGACATCATCAAGGTGATCAAAGAAAAAAAGGCGTTTCTCCTGCTTTCCAACCTGATGCTGGCATCCTTTCAAAAACGAATTGCCAACCGGTTGGAGGTGGCTCCCGGCCAGGAGATGATCCAGGCCATGGATTCGGCCGAAGCCGTGGGTGCCGCGGTTCATCTGGCGGATCGGGATATCCGCATCACCTTGTCGCGGACCTGGCGAAGCATGGGGCTGTGGGGCAAGATCAAGTTGCTCTTCCAGCTGGTTCTGTCCCTGGGAGAGGTGGACGAGATCAGCGAGGCGGATGTGGAAAAGATGAAGCAGCAGGATATGCTGGCTTCTATTCTGGACGAAGTGGGCAAATCCATGCCCCAGGTGCGGACGTGCCTCATCGACGAACGGGACCGCTACTTGGCGGAAAAGATCCGCACGGCACCCGGGCAGACCATTGTCGCTGTGGTGGGCGCCGGCCACGTACCTGGCATCAAGCAGTACTGGGACCAGCCCATCGACGTCAATGCCCTGGAGTCGCTGCCCGCCAAAAGCCCGCTGTCCGGATTTTTTAAATGGTTCATTCCCTTTGGTATCTGCATCCTGATCATGTATGGTTTTTTCCGTGGCGGTGCCGATGCGGGTGCCGATATGGTCACCTGGTGGATTCTGGCCAACGGCATTCTGGCCGGCCTGGGCGCCCTGATTGCCCTGGGACACCCGCTGACGATCCTCTCGTCCATCCTGGCGGCGCCATTGACCTCTCTCAACCCCATGATTGCCGCTGGGTGGGTGTCCGGCCTGGTAGAAGCATTTTCCCGCAAGCCCAAGGTAAAGGATTTCGAAAACCTGCCCCTCGATATCCTCTCCGTCAAAGGCTTCTGGCGCAATAAGGTTACCCGTATTCTGCTGGTTGTGGTGTTTACCAATCTGGGCAGCGCCGCCGGCACCTTTGTGGCCATTCCCATGATGATAAAATACCTATAAAGAATTGAGGAATCAAGGGATGCTGGGATTGAGGTATTGACGGTTTGCTGTCGATTTTTAATTAAGATCGTTTGCCGTCCTTAAATCCCCAATCCCGTAATTCACAATTCCTCAATCCCGCTATGCGGGTTGAGCGATTTTTACCACAGTGCGCTGGAAGACCCGGCCGTCGTCTAATCGGTGGGTCATGTTCACGGTCTTCATCAGTCCCCGGGCAAAATTCTGGATGCATTGAGGATAGAGCTGCCACTCCTGTTCCAATCCCTTGCGCTTGACGTCGTCCAGGGTGTCGGTTTCCAGGATGGGAAAGGCCCGCTGGCCGATGATGGGTCCCGAATCCTCTCCGTAGTCAATAAAATGTACCGTGCATCCACCCACTTTGCAGCCATAGCGGAAGGTGTCCCCGTAGCCGTCAACACCTGGAAATGAAGGTAAAACAGCCGGATGGATGTTCATGATGCGCGGATTGCCCGGATCGGTGTTGAAGCGGTCGATAAAATAGGGCGTCAAGTTGCGCATGAAACCAGCCAGCACGAGAAGGTCCACCGGTCCGTGGGCGTCTATTTCGGACAGCAGGCGACTCTCGGCAGCCGCCCGGGTGCAGAAAAAGGACTGGATGCGGTCCTCGGGGCCGTCGGTGGGAAACAGGTGCTGTTTGGCACGTATTTCTGAGAAGTCGAAATCGTCAGGCAGCGCAAAGTGCGCCGGATCCTGTCGGTAGGCTTGAATGAACGGACCATATTCCACCACGAAACTGGCAATGTTATGGTTGCGGGCCCGCTCCAGGCCTTTCACCCCGGATTGGTCCGACGCCACAAAGGCCATCTCCCCATCGATCCGGCCGTCTTCACAGGCGTCGATAATCGCCTGAAGGTTGGTCCCGCCGCCTGAAATCAGTGAACCGATGCGAATTTTTTCACCCATTGGCATCCCCTTTTCTCCTTGAGGTGTGTTTCCGGACAGTTGCGCCCTTACAAAAAAGAGGTAGCAGAGATGGCCGGCCCATGTCAATTTCCAGATGGCGTTGCAATGGTTAAAGTTATGGCTCATGGGGCCGATAATTAACCCTGCGGGATCCGGCCCATGCCCCATTGCGTAATAACCCTACGGCAACAACGTGATAGAAACCCATATGGAAAATGTTTACGTCGCCAGGCAGCCCATATTCGATAAAAAAAAGAAAATCTTCGCTTACGAACTCCTGTTTCGTGACGGAACGGCTAACTATGTTCCCGATATCGACGGAGATGTGGCCACCACCAGCCTGTTGGCCAACACCTTTTTCACCATTGGGATCGATACCTTGGCCGGGGGAAGAAAGGCGTTTATCAATTTTACCCAGAACCTGTTGGAAAAGCGGGTTCCCCTTCTGCTGCCCAAAGCAACCACGGTGATCGAAATTCTCGAAGACGTCAAGCCCGAAACCGCGCTGATCGATGCCTGCGCGCAAATGGCGGCCGACGGCTACACCATTGCCCTGGATGATTTCGAATATTTGCCGGAGCTGGAGCCGCTCATCGCTATCGCGGACATCATCAAATTCGATTTCCGGCTCACGCCAAAAGCGGCGATTGATGATTACCTGAAGCAACTTTCCAGAAACAGCCTGTGCCTGCTGGCCGAGAAGGTGGAGACCCACGATGAATTTGAGGCGGCCCAGAAAATGGGATTCGAATTGTTTCAGGGCTACTTTTTCTGCAAACCGGAGATTATTCAGGGGCGTGAAATCCAAGGATCCCAGCTCACGCTGATGAGGATCATGGCCCAGATCAACAGCGACACCTTTTGCTGCGACGAACTGGAACGGTTGATTGCCCGGGACATGGGACTTTCCTACAAGTTGTTCAAGTATCTGAACTCCGCCTTTTTTGCCCGTGCCTGCAAAGTGACTTCCGTGAAGCAGGCCCTGGTTTATTTGGGGGAAAAAGAGATCCGCCGCTTTGTTTCTCTCGTCGCCATGTCACGGCTGGCGGAAGGAAAACCCGACGAGCTGATCCTGGCGGCCTGCATCCGGGGCAAGTTCTGTGAACTCCTGGGCGCCGACGCCCAGGAGCAAACATCCCCTTCGGAGATGTTCACCCTGGGCATGTTTTCCCTCATCGATGCCGTCATTGACCAGCCCATGGACAAGATATTGGGTGAGCTGCCCCTTTCCAGCCAGATCAAACACGCCCTGGTCAACGCCAAGGGGCGCCTCGCCGGATACATCGAACTGGTGCGGTCCTATGAGACCGGGCAGTGGGACCGGGTGTCCCGCCTGTCCCAAGCGCTGAAGCTCGATGGCAATACTATCCCGGCTCTTTATCTGCAGGCCTGCCAATGGAGCGACATCGCCGCTAAGGCGTCTTGAGGATAAGCCACGGCTGCGATTCCTTTGGCGTGAAAACGTCAAACATGCAGGAACGGTTGACAATCTATGGCCGTATTATTATCTTGATTAGAATTTTTAGCTTCCCCAACTATTATTGAAAGGAAACCTCATCATGGCAGAAGGTATTATGGAAATAGAAGACAGCAGCTTTGATGCAGAGGTAATGAAGAGCGATAAACCTGCTGTGGTTGATTTCTGGGCCCCCTGGTGCGGCCCATGCAAGGCCATCGGTCCCATTCTTGATGAACTGGCCAAAGCCTATGGAGACAAAGTGAAATTCACCAAGTGCAATGTCGACGACAATCCGGTAACACCGGGAAAATTCGGCATCAAGGCGATTCCTACCCTGATATTCTTCAAGGATGGCGAAGTGTCGGACCAGATTACCGGCATGGTGGCCAAATCCAAGCTGGAGGAGGCCCTGAAAAACGTTCTGTCATGATGTGACATCGTCTTCTTTTCTGCCCTTTTCCATATTAGGTGATTGGCCGGCGGCGCCCCGAAAGGGAACTCCGCCGGTGTCGGTTATGCCAACGGGAACCATCGCGTTCCCATACGCAACGGGGTGCCGCTGATCATGAAACGGTTGCTGCTTGCCTGTGTGAGTGTCCTGCTGATTGTTTCCGGGTGCGCGTGGTTTGAATCCAAAGAGGAAAAGCCCGCCCAAGAGCTGGTTCAAGACGGCGTCGATTACTTTGAGGACGGCAAGTATAAAAAAGCCATCGAATCCTTCGAGAAACTGCGGGACTGGTATCCGTTTTCCCGATATGCCATTCTGGCGGAGCTGAAGATTGCCGATGCCTATTTCAATCTGGAATCCTATGTCGATGCCATCTTTGCCTACGAAGAGTTCGAGCAACTTCATCCACGTAACGAGGCCGTTCCTTATGTGATTTTTCGCATCGGTCGTTCTTATTTCAACCAGATCGACACGATCGACAGGGATCAGTCCAATGCCGCCAAGGCCCTGGAAACCTACCAACGCCTGGTTCAGCAATATCCGGATGATGCCTATGCCGGCATGGCTCGGAGTGATATGGTAGCCTGCTACCAGAGCCTCTCCGGTCATGAGTTCTACGTGGGGCTGTTCTACTACAAGAACAAGAACTACAGGGCGGCCAGGGGCCGGTTCACGGGTGTGGTAGAGAAGTATCCGGATGTGGGTTATCTTTACGAGGCGCTCACCTATCTGGCCAATTGCAACGCCTGGCTTTGGTCCGAAATGCAGCCGCCGCCAGTGCCTTCGGATCCATGATTCTCGTCAGCGCCTCTCTTTTAGCAAACCTTGCCGATACAAAAATGCTTTACAACCGTTAAGATTTAATGTAACAAACCCGAGTTTGAAAAAAACAGTTGCGCCGAAAGGCCCGTGATTTGATCAAAGCCAAGCAAGGGAGATTATCAGTCATGTCAAAAATGTGCGAAATATGTGGCAAGAAACCCATGGTGGGAAGCAACATCAGCCACGCCCATAATATCAGCAAGCGCCGGTTCAACCCCAATCTGCAGAGCGTTCGGGCGCTTCACAAGGGGCAGGTGAAAAAGATGGTGGTTTGCGCCCAATGCATCAAGTCGGGCAATGTGGTCAAAGCCGCCTAACCCAACCGTTTGACTTCCAGCACCTGCTTGACATGCTTTAGCGACTCCACCACACGGGTCAGATGCTCCGTGCCTTGGACCGACAGCGTAAAATAGCTGTCCACGGTCAGGTTGTCCTGGGTTTCCGTATTGGCACTCAATATATTGGCGCCGCTTTTGCTGATATTGGACGCCACATCCGCTAGCAAGCCTACCCTGTCGAGGGACCGCACGACTATTTTAACCGGGTAGGATTCGGTCATCTCCTGGTTCCATTCCACCTCGATCTGGCGTTCCGGATTCAATTTCATGGCATTGACGCAGGTGGTGCGGTGAATGGTTACGCCGTATCCCCGGGTGATGTAGCCGGTGATCGGGTCACCGGGCACCGGCTGGCAGCATTTGCCAAAGCGGACCAGAATGTCGTCCACGCCCTTGACCACCACCCCGCCTTTTTCCTTTTTTCTCTTCTCTTTGGCGACGATTTTGTTGAAGAAGGACTCGGTGTCGTCCACTGCTTCCTTGGGCGTGATTTTTCGGATGATCTGCAGCGGCGTGATCTTGCCATAGCCCACGCTGGCAACTATATCTTCGGTTTGCTTAAACCCGAAGCTCTCCACGACCTTTTGCATCTCTTCGGTTTTGATCAGGGCATTGAAGTTCAATCGATACTTGCGGAAGGCCTTCTCGCACATCTCCCTGCCCAAAGAGATGCTGCGTTCCTTTTCCTGGGTCTTGATCCACTGCCGGATGCGGGATCGTGCCTTGACCGTCTTGACAAAATTGAGCCAGTCCTTTGACGGATGGTGCCCCTTGCCGGTGATCACCTCTACAATTTCACCGGTTTGAAGCTCATATTTCAGGGGGACCATCCGGCCGTTTACCTTGGCGCCGACACACTGCGCACCCACTTCCGTGTGGATCAGGTAGGCAAAATCCACTGGTGTGGCTCCCTTTGGCAGTGACTTGATTTGGCCCTGGGGGGTAAATACATAGACCTCATCGGGAAAAAGATCGATGCGCACATTCTCAAGAAATTCATTGGGGTCCCTGAACGCTTCCTGATTTTCCACCAGATTCTGAACCCAGGCAAAGGTTTTTGAGACATTCTCGTCGATGACCTTGCCTTCCTTGTAGCTCCAGTGGGCGGCGATTCCGGATTTAGCCACCCGGTCCATCTCATGGGTGCGGATCTGGACTTCGATGCGTTCACCAAAGGGGCCGATGACGGTGGTGTGCAGGCTCTGGTACATGTTTGGCTTGGGCATGCCGATGTAGTCTTTGAACTTTTTGGCGATGGGACGCCACAGGCTGTGCATGAGCCCCAACGCTTCGTAGCATTGGGGAATCGTGTCCAGGATGATCCGGAAGGCAATGATGTCGTAAACTTCTTCAAAGGGCAGGTTCTGATTCAGCATTTTCTGGTGAATGCTGTAAAAATGCTTGTAGCGGCCGCTGACCTCGGCGTTCAGACTGTTCTCGTCCAGCTTTTTCTGAATGTAGCGCTTGACGGTTTCCACATAGTTTTCCCGGTCCTCCTTGTCTTTGTCCACCCGGCGGTGAATATCTTCGTAGGCCTCGGGATTCAAAAATTGGAAGGATCGGTTTTCCAGTTCGTTCTTGATCCAGTAGATGCCCAGCCGGGAAGCGATAGGCGCATAAATGTCGAGGGTTTCCCTGGCAATCTTTTTCTTTTTGGCGGCGCTTTTGTGAAATTGCAGGGTCCGCATGTTATGGAGACGATCGGCCAGCTTGATGAGGATGACCCGGATGTCGTCGGCCATGGCCAGCAGCATCTTGCGAATACTCTCCGCCTCCCTGGCCTGGGCGCTGTTGAAGGGCAGTTTGCTCAGCTTGGTGACGCCGGAGACGATATGCAGGACGTCACGGCCGAACATTTCACCGATTTCATTTTCCGTGGCATGGGTGTCCTCGATGACATCGTGGAGCAGGCCGGCGGCAATGCTTACCGAATCCAGTTTCATTTCTGCCAGGATGCCGGCGACCTCCAGCGGGTGGGAGAGATAGGGTTCACCGGACAGGCGCATCTGTCCGTCATGGACCTGGGCCGAGAAAATATAGGCACGGTCGACGATGTCCACGTTCGCATCCGGGTGGTTTTCAAGGACCTTGTCAAGGATGTCGGTGATTCGAATCATAGTTGGCGTTCACGGGTTCAGGGTTCACCGTTCAGGGTTTTTTCATCGGGCAGAAAAGCCTTGCAAGCGATCTCCCCGGCCACCTTCCATGCCACAATATCCTCAAATCGATCTATTCTCACGCCAGATTCTTCACTATGGGTTGATCTGTTGAACCCGGGACCTCAGTATGCTTTTGCGAATACCACGCGCCTGTGACTGGGTTTACCGCAGCAGATACAGGCCCCTGGCTCCTTTTCCGCCGTTAAGGGGATGCAGCGTATGGTGACGTTGAGATCCGTTTTGATTTTGGCCTCGCAGGCCTCTTCACCGCACCAGTGGGACATGGCAAAGCCGCCGTGGATCTCCGGTTTCTCCAGGTTCTTGGGCGTGAACCAGTCGTAGAAATCGCTGCTTTCATCCACCGTGCGGGTGTGTTCATCCCTGAAACGGCAGGCCCGCTCGAAGAGGTGGCCCTGAATGTCGTCAAGGATGGCGGGCAGTTGGGCCACGAAGGCCTCACGCTTCATCGCCGTTTTATCGCGATGCGATTTGTCGCGACGGCCGATGAACACCGAGTCTTCGGCCATATCCCGCGGGCCGATTTCCACCCGCACGGGGATGCCTTTTTTAATCCAGTCCCAGCCCCGGGCGCCACCAATATCCCGCTCGTCCACTTCCACCACCAGATCCCGGCCTGCGTAGACCATCTCCCTTAAGGTCGCGGCCAGTCCATTGACGTAATCCATCACCTTCTGCCGGTCGTCCGGTTTTCTGAAAATGGGCAGCAGCACCACGTGTGCCGGCGCAACCCGCGGCGGCATAATGACGCCGTCGTCATCGCCATGGGTCATGATCAGCCCGCCGATCATGCGCGTGGAGGTACCCCATGAAGTGGTCCAGGCGAAGTCCTCGGTTTCCTTTTCTGTCTGGAATCGGATATTGGAGGCCTTGGCGAAGTTCTGCCCTAAAAAGTGTGAGGTTCCTGCCTGCAGGGCCTTGCGATCCTGCATCATGGCTTCGATGCACAAGGTCTCCACGGCGCCGGGAAAGCGCTCCGCTGCAGTCTTGCTGCCCTCGATGACCGGCATGGCCAGATCTTCCTGGACCATGCGGGTATAAACCTTGAGCATCATCTTCGTCCGCTCGATCGCTTCCGTATCCGTGGCATGGGCGGTGTGCCCCTCCTGCCACAGGAATTCGCTGGTACGCAGGAAGATCCTCGTGCGCATTTCCCAGCGTACCACGTTGGCCCACTGATTGATCAACAGGGGCAGGTCACGGTAACTGCTCACCCACTTGGAAAAAGAATCGCCGATGATGGTTTCCGACGTTGGACGGACCACCAGGGGCTCGGTGAGGGGACCGCCGGGAACCAGTCCGCCGCCGGGCCCTTGTTCCAGCCGGTGATGGGTGACCACGGCGCACTCTTTGGCAAACCCTTCCACATGCTCGGCCTCTTTTTCCAGAAAACTGATGGGAATCAAGAGCGGAAAATAAGCGTTTTTCACGCCAGTGGCCTTGAACAGGCGGTCCATCCGGGCCACGATGTTTTCCCACAGGGCGTATCCCCATGGCTTGATAACCATACAGCCACGCACCGGAGCGCGTTCCGCCATATCTGAAGCTTTAATAACCGCTTGATACCATTCCGGATAATCTTCATCCCGCGATGGCGAGATGGCGTTTTTCTGCGGTTTCCCCATGTGTCGTTCCTAACTGTTTTTATCGGTTTTGGAAAGCGTTGTTCGCTCGGTTGGGGTGTGTCGTTCAAATTCGTCTACCGCCTCAAGTACCACATCCACCAGCCGGTCTTCAGGAAACTTTTTCACCACCTTCCCTTTTTTGAAGAGAATACCCACGCCGCACCCGCCGGCCACGCCGATGTCTGCTTCGCGGGCCTCTCCGGGGCCATTGACCACGCAGCCCATGATCGCCAGTTTTACCGGGGTGGTGCGGGTCATCAGTGCTTTTTCCACTTTGTCCACGATGTCGAACAAGGGGATGTCGCATCGTCCGCAGGTGGGGCAGGAGATGATTTCCGGCCCGCGGTGGCGGATATCCAGTGCCCGAAGGATTTCGTAGCCCACCCGGATCTCCTCCACCGGGTCGCGGGTGAGGGAAACCCTCAGGGTATCTCCAATGCCCTCGGCCAGCAGGGTGCCGATACCCAGGGCCGACTTGACGATGCCTGAATACAGCGACCCGGCTTCGGTAACTCCCACGTGAAGGGGCAGGTCGGTTTTTTGCGACAGCAGTCGATAGGCCTCAAGGGTTCGGGGGACGTCCGAGGCTTTGATGGATATCTTGATTTCGTGGAAATCCAAATCCTGCAGCAGGGCCGCATGTCGCATTGCGCTTTCGACCATGCCTGCAGCGGTGACACCCTCGTGCGCCTCGAGGATATCCTTTTCCAGGGATCCGGCATTGACGCCGATGCGAATGGGGATCCGGTGGTCCCTGGCGCAGTCGACCAGGGCCTTGATGTGCCTTCGGCTGCCGATGTTGCCGGGGTTGAACCGCAGGCCATCCGCGCCGCCCCTGGCTGATGCGATGGCCAGGCGGTGGTCAAAATGGACGTCCGCGACCAGGGGGATGGCAATTTGTTTCTTGATCCGGGGGATGGCTTCGGCAGCGGATCGGTCCGGGACCGCCACGCGGACGATTTCACAGCCGGCTAGGGTCAGCTGCTGAATTTGTCCCACAGTTGCCGTGACATCATCGGTTTTGGTATTGGTCATGGATTGAACGCTGATGGGTGCCCCCCCACCCACGGCAACGCCACCCACCGTGATGCGGCGGGTTTTTTTTCTGGATATGGATTGAGGCATGGTTTGGTGTTATCCCATCCCGCAGAACGGGTTGGTTCTTTTTTCAACCCCGATGTCGGTGTTTCCCATGTGTCCCGGATAAACCGTGACGTCTTCATCCAGGGTAAAGAGCTTGGTGCGGATGCTGTTGATCAGGGTGTCGAAATTGCCGCCGGGAAAATCGGTCCTGCCGATTGAGCCGGCAAAAAGGGTATCGCCTACAAATACTGCCTTTTGCAGGGCGTCCGCCTGGGTGTGTTCGACGTACAGGCAAATGCCGCCGACGGTATGGCCGGGGGTGTGAAGTACCTTCAGGGTATGGGTGCCAAAGGAGATGGTATCCCCGTCTTCCAGCAGCCGATCAGCTGTAGGTGAGTCTTCCGCCGCCAGACCCCAGGCGGCCGCCGTGGCCGACAGCTGGGTGAGCATGGGGGCGTCGGCACCGTGGATGAGAATATCTGCACCGGTCGTCTCCTTGAGCCGCTTGTTGGCGCCGACGTGGTCAAAGTGTCCGTGGGTGTTGATGATATGAACGACGGTCAACCTGTCCCCGGCCAGGCTGGTGAGGATGCGGTCGGCATCGTCCCCGGGATCGATGACCACGGCCTGGCGCGTCTTTTCACATCCCAGAATGAAACAGTTTGCCTGAATGGGGCCCAGGGCCATTTGACGGATTATCAATTCGTTCCTCCTGACGGTTTTTTTATTTTTAATGTTGAATGGTGATTTTTGATTTCATGTATTCTGTCAATTTTTAAAACGATAGAATACCTTCATTCAAAATTCAAAATTAAGCATTCATAATTCAATTTCCGCTATATCAAGACCCCTCACCCGGTTGCCTTGGGTATGAAGGCAATTTTGTCTTCCTTCATGGCCAACCGGATACTGTCCAGGATGCCATTGATAAAGGCGCCGGACTCATCGGTGCCGAAGCGTTTACCCACGTCTATGGCCTCGTTGATGGAAACTTTGGGAGGGATGTCGGCGCAAAAGAGCAGTTCGAATACGGCTATGCGCAATACATTGCGATCTACGCAGGACATGCGCGAGAGTTTCCAGTTGCTGGAGAACTGTTCGATCACCGTGTCGATCTTTTTGCGGTTTTCCTGCACCCCGTCCACCAGACGGTGGAAAAACGGCTGTGTGGGTTTGTCCTGGGCGAAACTGCTGCAGAACTGTCCAACTGGGTCCTCCACCGGGTCCCGGTGCATGTCCATATAAAACAGAGCCTGCAGGGCCCGCTCTCTGGATAATCGGCGGGTTCCCATGGTCACCCCTTGTCCACCGTTTCCATCAGGTTGGCCATCTCGATGGCGGAGACGGCCGCACTCCAGCCCTTGTTGCCCGCCTTGGTGCCGGCCCGCTCGATGGCCTGTTCGATGCTGTCTGTGGTGACAATACCGAAAATGACAGGCACCTGGGTCTCCATGCTCACTTGGGCGATGCCTTTGGAGGCCTCGGCGCATACATAGTCGAAATGAGGCGTGGCACCACGAATCACAGCCCCTAAGCAGACGATCGCATGATACTTTTTGCTTTTGGCCATGCGCTGGGCCACCATGGGAATTTCGAAGGCCCCGGGCACCTTGACGAGATCGATGTCAGCGTCCTCGGCACCGCTGCGGGTCAGGGCATCGACGGCCCCTCCCACGAGTCGGTCGGTAATGAAATCGTTGAAACGGCTGGCGATGATACCGAACCGCTTACCCTTGGCAACCAGGCCGGCTTCGATGATATTCGGCATAGGACGGTTTTCCTCTCCTTATTGATGTTTTACGGTTTCTTCAAAACTGAGCGTATGGCCCATTTTGAGCTTTTTGCACTCGAGATAGCACCGGTTGTACTCGTTGGGCTCAACCTCGATGGGCACCTGCTCCTCCATGCTGAGCCCATAGCCCTGAAGCCCGACCATCTTTTTGGGGTTGTTGGTTAACAGGCGCATCTTGCGCACACCGATATTGACCAGCATCTGAGCGCCAATGCCGTAGTCCCGCATGTCATCCTTGAACCCCAGCTTCAGGTTGGCCTCCACCGTGTCCATGCCCTTGCATCGCTGCAGCTCGTAGGCCTTGAGCTTGTTGATCAGGCCAATGCCCCGGCCTTCCTGGCGCAGGTAGAGAATGACACCGGACCCTTCGGCTGCCACCATCGTCATGGCCTTGTGCAGTTGGTCACCGCAGTCGCAGCGCATGGAACCGAAGATGTCACCGGTCATGCATTCCGAGTGCACCCGCACCATGGTGGGCGTTTCCGGATCGATCTCGCCCTTTACCAGGGCGATGTGCGTGAGGTTGTCTACGTCGTTTTCAAAAGCGATCATTTTAAAATCGCCGCCGTGGAGGGTGGGGATGATGGTTTCCGCGGCCCGGTGAACGAAACTTTCCGTTCGAATGCGGTGCTCCACCAGATCGGCGATGGTGCAGATACCGATGCCGTGCTGCTGGCTGAATTCTTCAAGCGCCGGCATCCGTGCCATGGTGCCGTCGTCGTCCATGATTTCGCAGATGACGCCCGCCGGCTTGAGGCCGGCCAGCCTGGCCAAATCCACGCTTCCTTCGGTCTGTCCCACCCGCACCATGACCCCTCCATCGCGCGCCCGCAGCGGGAAAATGTGTCCGGGCCGGGTCAGGTGGCCGGGCTTGGCGTCGTCGGCCACCGCGGCTGAGATGGTGGTGGCCCGATCGGCGGCCGAGATACCGGTCGTGACCCCGCATTTGGCCTCGATGGAGACGGTGAATCCGGTTTCAAAAGGGCTGGTGTTGTTTTGCACCATCAAGGGCAGGTCCAACTGGGCACATTTTTGAGTGGTCAGTGACAGGCAGATGAGGCCCCTGCCGAATTTGGCCATGAAGTTGATGGCTTCGGGGGACACCTTTTCCGCCGCCATGGTCAGGTCGCCTTCGTTTTCCCGATCTTCATCGTCGAC
>NZ_JASJGN010000342.1:0-20774 GCF_033791525.1 Desulfosarcina sp. | reverse complement strand
CCATTAAAGAGACGGTGCAGCTGGATGCAGAATTGACCGATGAATCGGTTACCGTTGATGTTGATTTGATTCAAATCCGCACGGTCATTTTAGCGATCATTACCAATGCTGACGAGGCCATTGCTGGTAAAGGATCTATTCGAATCAGCAGTCAACTCTTCCCATGGGCCGAGGTTTCTGAGGATATTAAATCCGAGCTCATGCCCGGTGACTACGCATGTATCGGCTTTCAGGATGACGGTACCGGAATGGACAGCAATACATTACGTCGATTGTTCGAGCCTTTCTATTCAACCAAATTTAAAGGAAGAGGACTGAGTATGGCCGCGGTAGCCGGCATTATCAAGCGTCACAAGGGCTGGATTAAGGTCTCCTCCCAAATCGAAAAAGGAACCTGCGTTCAAATTTTCCTACCGAAAGTCTCATAACCCATCCGTATCGTACGGCCCGGCTTTCGATCGCGCGTCGACAAAGGCTTCCACGGATCGGTCCACATCAGCCGGGGTGGTGGCCCAGGAACTGACACTGATGCGGATGGCCGGTTCGTCGTCCCATTGCGTCCCGCCGCACCAGCAGACGCCTGACGCCTGAATGGTTGACAGCATTTCCCGGGTCTGCCCCGGTGTATCACCGGCAACCAAAACCTGGTTGAACACCACCTCGTTGCGTATGCGAAATCGGTGGGCGGCCAACTGCTCGGCAAATTGCGCCGCACGCTCACACATCCCATCGATCAGGTCAGCGATGCCATGTTTGCCCAGGTACCTGAGGGTCGCCCACAGGTCGACAGCCCGGGCGCGGCGGGACATCTCGGGCACATGCATCATCCCGTCCCGATGCTCGCTGTACTGAATATAGGCGCCGCTGGCCTGCATGGCAGCCACCAGTGAATCTTGCTGCCGGCACAGCACAATGCCGCAGTCATAGGGCGTGTTCAGAGTCTTGTGGCCGTCCACAGACCATGAGTCGGCCAACTCGACGCCCTGTGCCAGCGCCTTTCGTGCAGGGGATGCCTTCACCCACAGCCCGAAGGCGCCATCCACGTGCACCCATGCATCATTTTTCTTAGCCGGGTCGCAGATCTCCTCAAACGCATCGAAGGCCCCGGTGTTGACGTTGCCCGCCTGAAGAAGCAACAGGCATCGGTCGTCCAGAACGGGAATCCGTGAGGTATCGATGCGTCCCTGGCTGTCTGCCGGGACGTGCTCGATGCGATCCTTGCCCAGTCCCAGCAACGCCAGGGCCTTGAACACCGAACTGTGCGCCTGCTGGCTGACAATCACACGGATCGGCGGCGCACCGAAAAGGCCCTTGGCATTGACATCCCAGTCTAACCGCCTGAGCAGCGCGTAGCGGGCCGCAGCCAGGCCGCACAGGGTCGCCGTGGAAGAGCCACTGACGTAGCCGGCCACGGTGCCATCGGGCAGCTCCAGTAGTTCGCGCAGCCAGTTCTCGCAGACCTGTTCCAGTTTGCCGACAACCGGCGAAATCACGTACAATGCAGGATTCTGATCCCAGGCATCCGCCATCCAGCGGGCGGCCAGGGCAGCGGGAACAACCCCGCCGTTGACGAAGCCAAAGTAGCGTCCACCGGTCTGGGCCACGGTGGCCGGCGCACCATAGGTATTGAGCATTTCCAGGGTGCCGGCTCCGGATTGCGATCGTTCCGGCATAGGCTCGTCGAAGCGATCCAGGTTTCGGATGGCGTTTTCATCCGGGAACACCGCCCGTTCGTCAACGGCCTCGATGTATTCAAAAACGTATTGTCTGGCCTGGTCGAGAAGCGTCTTGCTATCCCGATCACGGCGCATTTGTGCGCGTATGTCTGATCTTTTCATTTTACCACCGATTCCACATCCAGTCATTCAAGGCGAATATCGTATTTTCAGCAGATAATAGACCCATCTCAGATCCGGCCTCCTGTGCCGGTTTAATTTTCCATCTGAATTTCATAGGACTTACCACTATCCAATCGAAAGCGCCAACGGCCGGTTCTCACCGGTATAAATGACGATCCCAGGGTCCCGGGCAATTCCGCCCGGGTCATTTCATGCCCTCCGTCGGGTGACCACGCCAATATCATCATCGCCCGTTGTGCTTGATTCGGCACCAGCAACCGATCACGGGGTGCCGCGGAGATGACACGTCCAAGGCCAAGTTCCGTAATTCCGATTCGGTGTGTGCTTACACCTGGATATTCCGCGAACAAAGAGAGTTTTCCGTCTTTAAATCGATAAAGGCGCAATCGCCCGCCAATGTGGGGTGTGGCGACGAGGGCGATATCAGGTCGCCCATCGCCGTCAAAGTCACTTACGCCCAGGGGGTTTAGCCACCGATTGGGCTGGCCCAGGAAAGGCGTTGCAGCCATTCGAACGAGACGACCGGTGACAATACCATACACGGCCAGCGATGCGCCCGAGTCCATGTCACTTTCCACCACAATCAGTTCATCCCGATTGTCTCCGTTCAGGTCGGCAAGTCGGGGTTCCAGACCCTCGAATACTCGTGAAGGTGGAAGATCGATGTGCAGGCGTTTCCCCTCGGCGGTTTCCACAACCAGCCGCGATGCCTCCAGTTCATCACCTAACACGGCATGCCGATATCGATCCGTCGGACCGGCGTACCAGGCAGTGATGATGTTTCGATTGCCTCTGGCAACACGACTTTGCGGGAGCTGGTCCGGCCGGCTTGCCGCCGAAATGTCAATTGAGGGTGGACCGGCGGCGTGGATCTTCAGTTCAATGGAAAGCGCGGGACTTGCACCTGAATTTAAAAGTGACGGAAGCAGCACCGACAGGAAAATGAAGACAAGCCGGGTGCGGGTGGTATTGGACTTGATTTCCCCTATCTTGGATTTCAATCTTTTATAGGGTTGCTGGTTCATTAGAACGACACCTTTGAGGCCTCTGCGACGCGAACGCGTCCCCGTGCAGAGTTGGAGTTGCGCAGAATCCAGTTGTGATACGGCGATCTGCAGGAACAAGAAAAGCGGATGTGAAGGGAACAATTGAGGGTTATCCATTTTCCGGAGTCCGGTCAAGGAATTTTCGGTTACCGGATGGTTAAGCGCATAAACGGATTGCCCGGCGCCGGAAAGGGTAATGGCGATCGGACGTCTCACCAACCGGCTATCTGAGATTGCATAGGACGATATCCGCTGAATCTGCTTCAAGACCTCGGTGGCGCAGGATGGTGCGCGCCGGTCCCGGCGGGATGCTTGACATCAGCATGCGTATTCTTACTATTATCAACATGTAAGCATACCACGATGTATCACTTTTTCACGCCTGGAAGAATCATGGACGCCAACCAACAAAAAATTGGCAAGTACGACATCGTCGCTCCACTAGGCAAAGGGGCCATGGGTGTTGTTTACAAGGCTTTCGATCCCATGATCAAACGGTTTGTGGCGCTGAAGACCATTCATCTCGGCTTTACGGAGCCACCGGATGACGATATCGCCCAGCGGTTCCATCGTGAGGCTCAGGCAGCCGGCAACCTCAACCACCAGAATATCGTGGGAATCTATGAATACGGTGAAGACGCCGGGCGGGCATTTATCGCCATGCAGTATGTGGAGGGGCAGACACTGGTCGACCTGCTCAAAGGAAAACACCGGTTTTCCCTGGCCGACATACAGCTGATCCTGAGCAGCGTGTTGGCCGCCCTCGACTATTCTCACCGAATGGGTGTGATTCATCGGGATGTCAAACCCGGAAACATCATGCGGGACAACACCGGCACCGTCAAGGTGATGGATTTTGGCATTGCACGGATCGAGTCGTCAGAACTGACCCAAACCGGAACCATTCTCGGCACCCCCGGTTACATGTCCCCGGAACAGCTCCTCGGGGAAACCGTCGATCTACGATCCGATCTTTATTCTGCAGGGATTGTTCTGTATGAACTGCTCACCGGCGAACGCGCCTTCACCGGCTCATCCTTCGCTTCGGTAATCTACAAGGTGATCCACAGCGATCTAGTGCCCCCGTCGCGCCTGAAGCCCACATTGCCCGGCAACCTGGATGCACTGGTGGCCAAAGCCTGTGCCAAAAAAAAGGACGATCGCTATCAAACCGCCGGTGAATTTGCAGCTGCCTTGAATCATGCTTTTTCGGCGATTACCGACGCGCCGCGCGTCGCGGAACCGTCACCTGTCCAACCCGATCCTATTCGGACAGACGACCCTTCCGCAGCTATCGCTGCGGCAAAGACCGAAAGAAAATGGTTTGCCGCAGTTGCCATCTTTGCCGCTGCGGCCGGCCTTGCCCTGGCCGCCTGGTTCCTGCTGCCAGTTGGCCGGGAGGATAAGCAGACGGCGGCAGCATTGCCAGGCACTGCCTTCAAAGATTGTGACACCTGCCCGGAAATGGTTGTCATTCCCGCCGGGACGTTCATTCAAGGTGCTCTTGCAGCGGGAAAAGATAGTGAAACCAATGAGGTTCCCGGGCGGTTGGTGGCCATCGACTATGCGCTGGCCGTAAGCCGGTACGAAATCACCAAAGCGCAGTTTGCCCGGTTTGCCGATGAAACCGGACACGAGGGAGCCGGTTGCAGGACCTATGACGGATCCTGGCGACTGGATGAGGAACGCAGCTGGCAAGCGCCGGGATTTGAACAGGACGACACCCACCCGGTTAGCTGTGTTTCGTGGAATGACGCCCACGCCTACCTGCGCTGGCTTGCCGACAGGACCGGCCGTGAATACCGACTGCTCAGTGCCTCGGAGTGGGAATATGCGGCCCGGGCAGGGATAGCGAATATCGGCACCGTAGCGGCGGCCCCGACCGATACCTGTAAATCGGCCAATGTGGCCGACCGGTCGACCCTTGCAACCTATCCGGGATGGGAGATTTTCGACTGCCAGGACGACTTTGTGCACACGGCGCCTGTGGGTTCTTTTCAGGCCAATGCATTCGGCCTTCACGACATGATTGGAAATGTCTTCGAATGGGTCACGGATTGCTGGAACGACAGTTACGAGAAAGCGCCGTTGGATGGGGCTGCATGGGAAAACGGTGACTGCGGCCGTCGCGTTCTGCGGGGCGGGTCCTGGTTCACCCCGCCCGGGTTCGTTCGCCCAGCCTTCCGCAACCGCTTCGATCCGGACTACCGCAGCAGCAGCTTCGGTTTTCGCGTGGCCCGGTTGCCATGAGCCCGCATGGATGGCCAACCCGCAAAACGCAACCATGCAGGCCGGTCAAGAGGAGAGAAAAATGAAACAAGCATACGCATGGACGCTCCTAATCGCTGCCATTCTGGCCATGGCGGGATGCGCCAGTCGCGCCCCGACAATCGCCCATGTCCATATCGGCCACGCCATGACGGGATGGTATGAGACCCCAAACAAGGAAGGTCTTTTTGTATTGGCGGAGAAGAAGGCAGGAGAGTCGCTGAAATATGCGCAAGCCGCGGCCGATGGGAGCCGGGATCTCAAGCGGATCAAGACAAATATCGCCCGAGCCGGGATGCTCTGCGATGGTGAGGCCATGGGAAACGAACCAAAGGCGCAATACGGGGTCAAGCAGGCCCTGGCGGGTGCAGTCAGCCACATTACCTATGCAGCCACATCACTCGATGCCACTGCCAATACCCGGGCATTCGCTGATGGCTTTGCCACCAATGCCGCCGGAGTCATGGATCGATGCGACCTGATCACGGCATTGAGCAGCGACATCGGCGGCACCGAATCGGTGGAAGAGGCCGGCCTGCTGGCACCGGAGATCGAAAAACTCGCCCATGCCAATCTCCACGGAGAGGATCTGGACGGTGACGGCATCGTCGGTTCATACGCCAATGAATATGGCCTGGCGCAGCTTCGCCGGGACATCGAGAGCATGATCGCCAGGGAAGACCCGCCATATACCACCGTGAACAAGTGGTACCTGTTCAACCTGATCCGGCTTCCCGACGGCAGTTGGATATTCCGCAAAAGGCAGACCACCTCGCAGGATGACCCTTATGGCGGCGGGGGTGGCGGCGGTGGGGGTGGCGGATATTAAATAGGGATATGCTTAGAATGGCTTTGAATAACGTCAGCCGCCTGTGAAAGGAGACAGGTCTCATCCATGACCCAATGCGAAACCAAACGTTCCTGCATGACCGGCCGGACGGCGGCGATCGTGATGCTGACACTTCTCATATTCGCAAACCCCACTACAGTTGCCTGGACGGCTGAGGACGCCCCCTCCTGCCTGTCCGCCACCGGGGAAGCCGCTCTTGCGCCATGTCGGCGGGAGTTGCTTCGCGATCCGGGCAACCTGGAGATTCGCTTTGCACTCAGCGATGCATTTATGGGACTCCGGCGTTATGCGGACGCCGTTGCAGTGCTGCAGGAAGGACTGGAAAACTTTCCGGGCGACGACGCGATCAAAAAGAAGCTGATCCTTGCCGAAAGTTACCTGGACGAGCAGCAGTATATCGAAAAGCAACAAAAGAGCGCTGCCGCCGCATCCCGGTCGAAAAAACAGGATACACAGATCCGCTTGAGCATCATCCGGTGTGAGAAGTTAAAGGGTGATGCGGCCATGACAGCCTGCAACGATGGGCTCGCGGTGAACCCCGACCACCCCAAATTGTTAACGGGCAGGGGCAATGTCTGGCTGGAGATGGATCGCTTCGGCAACGCCATTCGCGATTATGAGACGGCATTGGCGGCAGATCCAAAAAATCGGGAGGCGACCAAAAACCTTCGGCTTGCCCAGACGAAAAGAGAAATCAAGGTTGCGCAGTGCCTTCAAGCCGGTGGTCCCGATGGCCTGAAGGCGTGTGATGCGGCGCTGATGAAAGGCGCTTCCGACGAGTTTGCCGTCCAGAAGCGACGGGCCGGCTTGCTTCAAGCCATGGGGCGGGAAAAAGAGGCCATTGAGGCGTACCGGGTTGCCGCAGGCTTGAATCCTGCCGATGGTCAGATCAAACAATCCCTGGCTGCATTGTCCCCCAGAAGCGAAACGACGACGCGGCAGGCTCCGGCACCCTCACCCATCGTTAGCCAGGCCACCGGCGCATCGACGGACAAACCGCTGCCGCCCCCTGAGAAAAAGTCTCCGACCAGGCCGGTTGCACCGGCATCAGTTCCCAAAAAGACCATGGTTGCCAAACCCGAACCACCGGTGCAGTCTCCTCCCGCCAAGACATTCGATTCACCGGCAGTAAAAAAACCGGTGCCTGCGCCAACCAAGGCATCGCCGCCGATAGAGATGGCTGCCCTGCAACCCCGACAATACAGCAATGCGCCCGAGGTGCCGGGGATAACCCACTAGCGGAAAAAGCGCAGTTTATGGTTGATAAATGAGCATGTTGAGTCGAATTATAACGCCGTATGGCCAAACGCAATAGTTTTTCAACAACCTGTTTAACGATAAGCGGATCTCAAAATTATCATTTGGCCCCATCCACTTGGGACGAAATAGGCTCTGCGGTGGGTGTCTCGTTTCACCTCCTCGCCTTGCTCAAGCAATGGATGGGCCGTAGCCGGGTCAGCCCCCATAGTCCCGCAACCAGATTAAAACCATCCGAATGGTAACCACAAGCATGGCGGCGGTGGCGCCAAGGAAAAAGACACCGACCAATCCATACCACACCCGAGTAATTGTGTGCTTCAGATTACTGAAGAATTTCAAGGGGACGTTGGGTTTATCCGGTACGGCGCGGAAGGTCACAATAAATGAATACGTGCTCAACCCCCATAACGAACCGACGACACAGGGAATAATAAATAAATCACCCTGGCCTGCTGCGAAAATAAGAACGATCGCCACCAGTGATGCCAGGCTAATCAGCCCAACCCCTAACGATGGCAGGCGAAGCACCTGAATGGCTTGTGCGATTCGCTTAAACTTATCGATCATTTGAAATACGCCTTTACCTGTTCTCAGATCTTCCTTTTTGTTTTCCGGATAAACCAACAATGGAGCAGGATAATCTACAATCATCATCGGTAATACCATGCCCTTACCGCCCCATGCGGCCTTGAGCGCAATAGGGGACTATTTACTTCTTATGGAACAGAATCACGTCATTGGCAAGGACGTTGAGGCGGGCATCGAACCGTCGCGCGAGGTATTCAAAAGTATGCTGACGATAAAAGCAAATATGCGTCATATCACGAATGTAGTGCCATTGACCAAAAGCGTATTTATCCATGACCCGCTTCGTCATGATGCCCAGCCATCCACCGCGTTTTAACATCTTGAACAAGGAAGCAAATTCCCGCTTGGGATCGCGCAGATGCTCGACGACTTCGGTGGCACAGATGAAATCATACTTTTTATGAAACACTGAAGGATCGTCGTAATAAAACGGGTCGTAAAGATCCACCTGCTGGCCCTGCTCCTCCAGCAGGACCGACAGGGTCGGACCGGGGCCACAACCGAAATCCAAGCCCTTTTGGTTTGGATTCAACCTCTCTAGGAGTGGTGACACAAACCGGGATAGGAATCGCCGGTATCTCGGGTCCTGTGGATCGTTTTCATGCAGATCATAGATGGTTTTCTCATCTTTGGCGTCAAGCCAATAGCCTTTGGGAACAAAAACCAATCTACAATTCAAACAGCTCAGGTAGATCCTGTTGTCGTCCTCGTAAAATCGATCGATATCGTCACCACTGCACAAGGGGCAATGGGGCGCATGACATTTGGTTTTCATTAGGTTGGGCCTGATTATTGATAGTTTAGCCGTTTCGGTTTCAAAGCATCGGTCGGACGAACGTCTACCGCTGCAGCGCTAAATTAATGCCTTACCTATTGTCCATTCAGAAATGGCAGATTTGGGTTCCCCGCAGTGCGGGATCTGCGACACGCCAAGGCCGCAGCGAAATTGAAATTGACGGCGTAGCCGTAGGAGCGACAGCGTGCGCAGTGGCACTACGTCGAGGATAGCGCCGAAGCTTCACTACCTGCTCAATCGAGCAAGAACGCAGGCTTGGGCCGAAAGATGCCGTTTCTGGATGGACACTACCTATGGCCGCAAGCGTATGGGGCTTTTTGATATACCTGCCAGCGCAGGATCCAATGGTATGGTTGCCGTCAGATCCAGTGATAGGTGCTGTCTATCACTATACCCCTAATCTGCACTGCTTGTCATTCGGCTCAAAGCAAGTTAATTTTACTCAGCACTGGAGTGGCGGCACATGCTCGGCTAAAGCGGTGCAAAAACGATAAGTCACTCGTTATATCAAACTAACAACACATTGAGGTAATAGACATGAAAAGACTAAATTATGGAATCGTGTGGATCATACTGCTTATCCTGCCCCTGTCGGCATTTGCCGGCAACTACGGAACCTCGAAAAATACATCGGACGCCATGAACACCACAGACATCGTCGACACCGCCGTGGCGGCGGGTTCCTTCAATACCCTGGTTGCGGCAGTGCAGGCCGCCGACCTGGAAGCGACGTTGAGAAGCGAGGGGCCGTTTACCGTCTTTGCGCCGACGGACGAAGCCTTTGCCAAACTAGCGCCGGGTACCGTGGAAAACTTGCTCAAACCGGAAAATAAATCCCAGCTGCAAGCCATCCTGACCTATCATGTGGTCCCGGGCAAGGTCATGGCCGCAGATGCCGCCATGCTCACCTCGGCCAAAACTGTCAATGGTCAGAGTTTCCGCATCACCGAATCGGGCAGCAGCCTGATGGTGGGTAATGCAACCGTGATCAAGGCGGACATCCCTGCCAGCAACGGGGTCATCCATGTCATCGACCAGGTCCTTATCCCAGAATAAATCCCTGGTTGAAGACTCCGGAATGATCGACCCAAGCTAAGAATCCTTTAGGGGTGGGTGCCTGTTGATAGGGCCCGCCCCTTTTTTATGGCCGCAGGCTGGATCAAGTCGGCGGCCAGTGTTCCCTTGAGGCGCTCCCGGAATATGCTGATCATTTCATCCCACTGGGTCTCACGGCTGAATCGGTTCGCCTGGTAAAGTCTCTGGTGGGTCTGGAAAATGTTGTCGGGCACCAGGGGATGCGAAAGGTAGATCGAGATACCTGTGGCTGCGCAATCCGAGGTATGACGGGCATAGACGAGGACACGATTCGCCAGTAGATCCAACACGCGGTCGCAGGCCGTTTCCAGCTCGGGTTGGCTGACAGCGGCACGCAGGTGGCGCACAAAACCTGAAAGATCATAATATTCCATTTTTAAAAAGCTGGCAAACGGCTGGGTGGCAGACAAGGCTGCACCCATGGCCTGCACCACGCCATCTTCTTCAGCGTGTCGAATCAGCTGTTGGGCCAGGAGATCCAGCACAGTCACCAGCTGGGGCATCGCAGCGGCATCCACCAGGGCCATACCACCGGAAAAGCGGCAGATCTGTCCCACACCGTCACCTGTGGGTAAGCGCACATCCTGATCGTAACTATCGACGTGACTGTCCACCAAGGTCCGACCAAGCTCCCGGATATCGGCTGCAGGCGTCTGCTTCAACCCAGCGATCAGTTTCTCAAATCGCAGTCCGCGGATCTGGTATTGGCCCGGCGGCTCGTTCACCAGTCGGATCTCGTCCTGGCTGCCCACCAGATATCGGGTCACATCACTCATGGCGTAGTCCACCTCCACCATGTTGGCCAGACAGGAAAAAAACACCATCAGTTCGAAGCGTCGGCCGTTCAGACCTTGTTTCAATGCCTGGTGAAAGTCGTCCAGAGGCATCTTTTCACCGCTGGTGTCGTCGCGGGACATGGAGACGGTCTTGACCGACTGCGTTGGCCCATAATCACGGGTATCCAGGACACCCTGGCTGTGGGCAAACATGTAGAAATAAACCTGCTCCGCCGGGTACGCCGCCATGGCCGTGCGCAAAAAGCGCTCCAGGGTTTGAGGCGAACCCATATTGGCTTCTCCCCACTCCTCCAGCACCGGCGAGGTGATACGACCGATGCGCGGATCAGCTTGCAGGTGAAGCAGCCGCGTCCGAGACCAGGCCGCATCATAGGGCCCCAGCCATTTGGGATGGCCGTCCACCAGGGCAACCACGTTGACCCTGTCGGAAGAGCCCACCATTTCCATCATGTCCAGTGCATGAAGGACCTCATTGGACAGATCATTGTCTCCGTTCATGTAGCAAAGGATGGTCACGGTAGGCGGGATCGGCGCAGCATGGATGTCGCAAAAACCCGCAGCGCCGAGGGATGACAGGAGCAGGCAGAGGGTCAGGTATCGGATCAGCATGGTACGCATTTGCATTGAGACGACCAGGAAATTAATTTCGACCGGAGACCTAAACAGCCCCAGCGGTGTACCGGTTTAATAGAGCATGGCGCCGCACCCATGTCAACTTCAGCGAACGGACACCCGTTGATCCAATTTCGCGCTGGCTGCGGCTGAAAACTGGCCACGGCACAGAAGAGCCTTATTTATCGGGTAATCTGGACGCGTTTTAACGAGGATGCTGAATGGACTGCCGTTTTGCTGACTGCTTTATCGGCAGATGGTGTGATTTCATAAAGAAATGTTTTGCTTGCGGGCTGACATTTAAGGGTCACGGAAATAAATAAATCCGCCATATGGCGCCGGCTGTGGTTTCGTCAGCAAGGCGCATCCGCCCGGTGCATATCGAGATATGTGCCGGCGGATGGAACGCAGGTGACGGAAACACAGGCAAGAAAGAGGTGGATTTATTTTTTTCCGGGGCCCTAACTCGCGGGGTCAGGCTGCAGGATTTCGCAAAAAGTCCCATCCGACGGAAGTGGATAAATATCTGGATTCCGGCTCATTCTTCGGGTTTCGATAGTATTGATCGCGGGCCTTTTGCGACTTCATCTTGCTTGCCATGCGACCCCATTACAGAACCTGCGGTGTCGGCGACTCCCATTGTTCCAGAATCCGATCAACCTTGTCCGTAACTATATCTCGCGCCTCCCAGCGATCATGTCCCATCATTAAAAGCTCATCGTAAGTCGTTTCCGCGTGCCGGATGTGAGCAACGACAGCCAGGCGGACCGCCTCCTCATCCAAGCGCTTGGCCCACGCCGTGCGACCGATCCGGCCGCTGTACTTGAGGCAGGCATGCTCGGCAATGACTGCATCCCTTCCAGTTGGGCATCCGGGGAAGAGCTCACCCACCCGCAGTGCAAAACGCTCTGTATATTCACGATCCAGGCGTTCCCGACGGATTGCTTCGCGCGCCCTTCTTCTTTGCCTGGCCTCGCTGTCCGCCAGGCAATCCTTTTCAGCCTGTTCAAGCGCCTGCGCCTCCACCAGCAATCCCTGCCGTTCGTACCGCTTCCGGGCCCGCGCCCATTTTAAAACAACCACTGCCAATGTCGCGTATTTTCGGGCACGCCGGGTGAGTGCGGCGTCTCCTGAAGGCAAAAAGACGAGATGGTCCAGGTCGGCACAAGACAGGCACAGGGCACCTTTTTCTCCGGCCAGGGTGATCCACGCACCACGTCCTAAATTCTCATTACACTCGTCGCACGTGGGGTCCGAAGCCGAGATAAATACTTTTAAGTCTTCTTTTTTCTTCATGTTGGCCATGTGTTCATGAAAGGTTTCCGTCTATTGGGGCAACCCAACATAAAGCTAAGATGCAGCCACGATATGGTATGGCATCCTGGTCCAGCGGACCATGTCTTGTGTGGGTTGATTAATCTGGATGACTGAAAAGGATTGGACTACTTTGAGGTACCCATTTTCTGGGTCGCGGTCAAGCAGTTTTCTGGTGCAGATGAATAGTGGGATGCCCGACAGGCAAAAGGCTTTCAGGAAAAACGAAGCGAAACTTTCCGCCAGACGCTCGCTTCAGGCCTCAGGTTCGCACCCGCAACCGATTTTCAAGCCGCCGCACCATCCAGGATGCCGCCAGGATCAGCAGCAGGTATTCGACGACCAGCACCGAATAAATCTCCAGCGGACGGTAGACCGTAACCGTGAGTTCGTTGGCCCGGCGGGTCAATTCCTGCAGACCGATCACCGATACCAACGAAGACATCTTGAGCATGTATACGAACTGGTTGCCCAGCGGGGGAAGGATCCTGCGGATGGCCTGGGGCAGGATAACCAGCCGCATTTTCTGATAATAATTCAGGCCCAGCGAGTCGGCGGCCTCGATCTGCCCCTGCTCGATGGATTGGATGCCGCCGCGAAACACCTCGGCTTCGAATGCACTGTCGCACAGGGTCAATGCCAGGATGCCTGCCGCAAACGGGCCAAGGGCCAAGCCGATCACCACGGGAAAACCATAGTAGACCCATAGGATCATGACCAGCACCGGGATGGACCGGAAGGTTTCCACGTAAATGCGGTTGAACGCCCGGAGCCACGGCTGCCTGGCCAGCCCGGGCAGGGTCACCAGCAGCCCGAGGATGATCGACGCAGTCAATGAAATCGTCGACATGGAGATGGTCAGGCCAAACCCGGCCAGAAGAAACTTCAGGTGAGCCATACCCTGGGGGGTCGTGGGAAGGACCTCATACCAGCCCCACTGATAATCCTGCCGGCTACAACCGACGGCCGCAATTATCACCAGGGCCACAAGCAGCCATGAGGTGCGAATTTTCATGGTTGCGGCATCCACTTCTCCTGCAGTTCCAGGAAAAATCCTTGGTTGGCTTTGATGGTGATCCAATGATTGAGGTAATTGATCCAGACCTGATCGGTTTGCGGGGTGATGAACGCCAAATCTGCCGGGCTGCGCGGCCTGTCTACCGGAACAATCGCCAGCTGCGGGTAGGTCTGGACCAACTGGGAGGCTTCCAGGTTGCTGGTGATCGACACCTGGGCCCGTCCGCTGAGGACTTCCTGAAAATCGCGCGCCGGGGCTTCCACCGCCTTGATTTCGGCTTTGGGGAAAAACTGTTTGACCTGCTGTTCGAATGACGTGCCCAGCGTGACGGCCACACGAACATCGGCCCGGTTGATATCGTCCCAGCCGGCAAACCGGGCGATATTTTTTTTCAGTGTCACGGGAACGGTGCCGACCTGGAAGTAGGAGCGGGTGAAGCCGACGGTGCGAATGCGCGATGGGGTCACCGATGCACTGGTGCTGATGTCGTATTTGCCGGCAACCATGCCGCTGACCAGGGTTTTCCATTCAGTGGAAACAAAGACCAGCCGAACACCGAGATCCTTGGCCAGCTCAGTCACCACGTCGATGTCAAACCCCTGGTAGGTGTTGGTGGCCGGGTCACGGACCGTCATCGGGTTCCAGTCGCCGGTGGTGCCGACCCGGATTTCTCCGGCTTCAAGGATGCGGTGCAGCGTTGACTGAGCCACGGCTGCCGCCGGGCTTGCCGCCAGCGCGACCATCAAAATCGTGGCAGCAAGGGTAACGATGGATCGTTTCATATGACCTCCTTGGCGTTTTTACCGGCGGTCATATCGATGGCGGGGCTCAGGGGCAATGCATTGGGAGCCCGCCGCCCGTTGGCCGGTAAACGCGGTCTTTTGCAGGATTGCAGGTTGATATTGAATGCTTATTTCTTTCCCATCGGTGTTGCCCGCTATGTTCGGATGGATAGGTAACTGTAATGCGGGCTTTTACGGTGTCAACTGGGGGTGGGCATCAGTGAAGCATAAGTGACGCGCGATAGTTGACCGCTTTCGGGTGGCTATTTCTTTGACCATTTCCTTGATCCCTTTACGGCCATCTGCTATTTCACATACCTGTTTCAATACCAGGATGATGATAGGAGAACGGCTGCCCTCGCCCGAATTCTCTCCCTCGAAAGAGATAGAGCGTTCGCGTCAGGATGCCGCCTCCACAGAAAAAATCAATCGGCAATGAATCCAACCGACAACATCGACGCCGGTGAAATCGCCCGTTTTTCGGCCATGGCCGACATCTGGTGGGATCGCAACGGCGAATTCAGGGCCCTGCACGACATCAACCCGATACGGCTGACCTATGTGCGCGACCGGACCGAACTGGCGGCAAAGCAGGTATTGGATGTGGGCTGCGGCGGCGGCCTGCTGTCCGAAGCACTGGCCTCCTGCGGGGCGCGTGTGACCGGCATCGACATGGCAGGCGCGTCGCTGGCCGTGGCCCGCACGCACATGAAAGACAGCGGCTTGGTCATCGACTACCGACAGACCATGGCCGAAGCACTGGCAGACGAAAACCCGGGTCGGTACGACGTGGTGGTCTGCATGGAACTGCTCGAGCACGTGCCCCGGCCGGCATCCATCCTCAATGCCTGCGCCCGCTTGGTGCGCCCCGGCGGGGATGTCTTCTTCGCCACGGTCAATCGCACCTGGCTGGCATGGCTGCTGGTGATCGTGGCTGCCGAGCGTGTGCTGGGCGTCGTCAGAAAAGGCACCCACGACTACCGGAAGCTGGTAAAGCCTGAAGAATTGATACAATGGGGGGCCGATGCCGGTCTGAGCCTTGAGAATTTATCCGGCCTGCGCTACATCCCCTTCGGCGGGCACGCGGCCCTGTGCCGCAGCACAGGCATGAATTATTTGATTCACTTTAGAAAGGATTTTGATGGATCTCTGGAACAATCCCCGCTGGTTTGACGATAAAAAGCGGCAGGAGCTGCTTGACGATCACATTCGCACCACCGGTAAAGCCCGGTTCGGCATCCGCGAGTTCGATGAGGAAAGAAAAGTGGATGCGGTGCGCATCCACTTCAACCGGGTGGCCCCCAAATACGATTTCATGAACTCACTGCTCAGCTTCGGCATTCAGCATGCCTGGAAACGAGCCGCCGTGCGCATGCTCGGCGTTCGGCGAGGGGACAAGATGCTGGATGTGTGCGGCGGCACCGGCGACTTGGCCATCCTGGCGGCCCGGTGCACGGGCCCGACAGGTCAGGTGACGATTTACGACATCAACTACGCCATGATTCAGGCAGGCCGTCACAAGATCGACCCCTTCCCTGCGCTCGCCCACATCGGCTACGTCCAGGGAGACGCCGAACGTATCACCTTTCCCGACGACACCTTTGACTGCGCCATGGTGGGCTTCGGCATCCGCAATCTCACCCACCTGAAACAGGGTTTTGCCGAGATGGTCCGGGTGCTCAAACCCGGCGGACGATTCCTGTGCCTGGAGTTTTCACAGCCCACCAATCCCGTTTTCCGCAGTCTCTATGATTTTTATTCGTTCAACATCATGCCCGCCCTGGGCCAGTTGCTGGCAGGATCGGCAGAGTCCTACGCCTGCCTGCCCGAGACCATCCGCATGTTCCCCCTGCCCGACGAACTGGCAACCATGCTGACGGCCGTCGGTTTGCGTGACGTTCGCTGGACGTCCATGACCAATGGGATCAGTGTGGCGCATGTGGGCACGAAATAAGAAGGGGTAGCTTGCGGCCCGGACCGGCGTTCTCACCTTTTGGCAATCCTCGACGTAGCGCAGTTACGCCTCCGGTTGCCAAAACGCTGCGGCCTTGGTCCGAACCACAAGCTACCCCTTCTTGAATCTCACGATATTCGACTGACTGGTTGGCTGGGAATGAAAAAATACCGGCACCCCGAATAACCTTGGGCCTACAGCCTATCCACCTGAACTATAAAAGCAGCAGGCGGATGAGCACCACCACAAACACACTCAAGGGAAAAAAACTGGCCTTGTTGAACAAATCCATGGCCTGTTGGCGGTCGTTGGCTTCCACCAGCCTCAGGGCCGGCAGCAGCAGCAGCCAGACACCGACTCCGGCCAACGCCAGCAGATGAAGCATCCCGAAGGTAAGCGGTGAGATCCACACCAGCAGAAAGGTCACGAAGAAGGCCGCCACCAGACAGGCCAGGGCCAGCAATCCTGCCCGCGCCAGTCCTAATTTCACAGGAATGGTCTTGGCCTTGAAGCGGCGGTCTTCATCGATGTCGGTCCAGTCGTTGGGAATGTTCTGCCCGCCGATCTCCCAGAAGAAAATCCAGCTGCACAGGACGATGAGAAAGATGATCGACGGCTTGGGGTTGACGGCATATACGGCGGCCACGGCACCCAGCGATTTGACGATGCCGTTGATCAGCGCGCGAAAAGGCGTCACTCGCCACAAGAGGCAGTAGATGGCCTCCAGCAGACCGCCGGCAAGGAAAATATAAAAGCACACCGGATTAAGCAGCCAGGCCCCGACCATGGCCACCAGCGCCCATCCCCCGGCCCACATGATGCCCTCGGGCAGGGTAAGCACCCCCTTGGCCAGCGGGTGGCGAACCAGCACACCGTCCAGGTAATCCTCGCCGTCCCCGTATCCGCCCACGCGAACTTTCTCTCTGTCTGTGCGGTAGTCCACCAGATCGTTGAGGGCGTAGACAGCCGTGTATCCGGCCATAACGGTGATCAGCCCCAGCAGGGTGGTAACGAGCGGGGGAAAGTGGCCCAGGCACAACAGCGCGGCCAATGCCGGCGTGGCGATATCGATAACCCCGTGGGGGGTGCGGGACAGGGCCAAAAGCAGCTTCAGCCGTGGATGGTTCAAAATCGCGTCTAAGCTCATAGCTTCGCAATGCGTGTCAAAGGGTTGATGCGTTTAGGGACTGCCTGCCGTCTCGATATCAGGATCGGAGCAACTTGCCAGAATCGCGGTGATTTGTCAATTTTGATGAAGTCGTAATAAATCTCATTTTAGACGGATTCGTAAAAAGCTCGAGATCAAAGCTATCGAATTTGGAGGAATGAAGAGTATTTACGGTACGCTGAAGTAACGAGGGCTGAAGCGTAACGCAGATAATTATCCGCTTCAGGCGGATCGGGCTTTATACGAATCCGTCAATTTTGATGAACCCGTAAAAAGTCGCATTTCCGACGGGTTCGTAACAAGTTCGAGATCAAGGCTTGCAAATCCGGAGGAATGAAGCGTACTTATGGTACGCTGCAGTGACGAGGGATGAAGCGTAACGCGGATATCGGACTTGTTACGAACCCGTCAATTTTGGATTCTGCATCTGTACCTGGTACCGACGAAGTGATTGACAGCGTCTATCTCTGCTGCGCCAAGCGGATCCAGCCCTGCAATCAGGCGCACCGTCGCAACAAAAACGAAAAGGGTGCCGCGTTGATCAGAAACCTGTCACTTTATACCGTTACCGTACTCATCTGGGGATCGACCTGGCTGGGGATCAAGTTCCAATTGGGCGAGGTGGATCCACTGGTGTCGGTGATCTACCGGTTTTGCCTGGCGTCGGCCCTGCTTTTCACCTGGTGCGGCCTGCGGGGCTTGAACATGCGCTTTGCCATACGCGATCACCTATTCATCGCCCTTCAGGGCACCTGCCTGTTTGCGGTAAACTACTGGCTGTTCTACCTGGCAGAGGTGCACCTGACCAGCGGCATCGTCGCGGTAATGTTTTCCACCATCGTCTTCTGGAATATCCTCAATGGTCGCGTCTTTTTGAAAACCCCGCTGCGGGCCAACGTGATCGGCGGCGCGGTCCTGGGCATCGTGGGTATCGGACTGGTGTTCTGGCCTGAGCTGTCCGGCTTCAGCCTGGCCGACGACGGCTTCAAGGGGTTCGTGCTGAGCATGGCCGCCACCCTTCTGGCCTCCTTCGGTAACATCCTCTCCGCCCGCAACCAGCGGCACGGCCTGCCGGTGGTCCAGACCAACGCCTACGGCATGGCCTACGGGACACTGCTCATGCTGTCGGCCGCCCTGATCGCGGGAAAACCTTTCACTTTCGACCCATCCGCACCCTATTTCATCTCTCTGCTCTACCTGGCCCTGTTCGGCTCAGTGCTCGCCTTCGGTTGTTATCTGACGCTGGTGGGCAACATCGGTGCGGATCGGGCCTCCTACGCCACGCTGTTGTTTCCCATCATCGCCCTGATCATCTCCACCGTGTTCGAGGGTTATCAATGGTCGCTGCCCGCCGTGGCAGGTGTGGCCGTCATTCTTGCCGGCAATGCCCTTTCCCTTGCAAAAATCGACATGCCGGTAGTGCGTGCAAGCGGGGCCATGGAAACCGCTCGACAACCGCATGAAGGCATTAAGCCGTCCTGAGCGATGCTTGAAAATAAAAAGGGGGGGGCCTAAGCATGCAGGCCTCCCCTTATTTTGTTTGATCAGGGGCCACTTATAAAATGTCGTGCCTCCTGATTGTTAACTAATCCCGATCGTCCTAATCATCGCCATCTTCGTGGTCCCTGTCGTGGTCATCGTCACCGTCCTCTTTACGGTACCAGTCGTGATCATCATCACCATCGGAATCCGCATCCGGCGGATCAATGACCGGGGGATCGACAGGCGGATCAACCGGGGGCGGAGTTGCACCGTTCACCTGGATTTCAATGGCATCCGTGGCCTGCAGCGGCCCACTGTCCGTTACCGTCAATTCAAAAACCAGGGTTTCGCTGCTGCCGTCGGCAACTGGCGGAGCCGTGAATGTCGGATTGATCGCACCCGGTGCGGACAGGGTGACCGCTGCGCCGGCAGCTTGCCGAATCGATTTTTCCCTGAACCCGCACGTCGGATACCGCAAAGCGGTGGTCGGCGGATTATAAAGGCATAAATGCGGATGTCACTGACAGGCTGTTCAGCGTTAACGAGACCCTGCTTCAATGACACAGGAGGAGCGCTTAGCACATCGTTACCCATACCCCCACATCGAGACGCGACCCCGGCGCACCCACGAATGACCCCGCTATCGGCGGCACGGATTCGGGCAATCTCGCGACCGCCACGGCAAAGTGATCCGTCCCGGCGATTTTTCCGATGGTGGGATCGAACCCCTTCCAGCCGGCGCCTGGCAGGTACACCTCTGCCCAGGCATGGGTTGCACCCAGGTTGTTCGCTGACGGCGGTGCGTGCAGGTAACCGCTTACAAAACGAGAGGCGATTCCCAAATGCCGCGCGGCAGCCATAAACAACACTGCAAAGTCACGGCAAGAGCCGGTGCCGCTGGCCAGGGTTTGCTCCGCAGTTTGCACCCCGGGCGCTTCCCGCAGTTGATACGACAGCGTTTGATGGATATGCGTGCAAATCCGATGCAGTAGCGTGTAGGTCTGAATGCGTTCATCCGGCTGCCATTGCTTCGCCATCCATTCAGTCAGCCGATTTTTTGTCTGATTTTCGGAGAATACCATGTAGGGCGACAACTAAATCTTGTCATCGGATGGATAGGAAAACGGGTACTCGATGGCATCATCGGCCACCATAAAATCCAGTGGGTCCTCATTGTATTGCTGGATGATCACTTCGCTCTCAACCACCAACTGGTTGGCGGGCAAATCGAAGGTCGCAATGGCAACCGAATTCCCTTCAATATCCCGGTGCCAGAGCAGGGTTGCTGCCGGTGTGATATTAAGTTTTGAAGACTCGATGCGAAGATCATAGTCCTCTCGCGGACGAAGGTGCAATTTATGGGGTCCGAGCCTCACTGGTCCGGAAAAATTGTAATAGGTACGATGAAGAATTTTATAGCGCTGCATAAGGCTTCCTATTCTGCGCCTTCAATCGACGGCATCAGGGACAAGCATTCCCATAAATATGACAGGGAACAATACCAAGATTTACCTGATCGATCCACCCTGAGCTGTCGCCTCCTTTAAGAAATATCAGATAACAGCAGGGATTGACGAAGGATCGAGAGACATCATCCGATCCGAATCCCTGCGCAATGAATCCGAATGGGCTTTGATCGACAACCCGCGCAACCATTTAACGGGTCATGATGATTTCATTCTCTATGGAACATTTTCAAGGTTACAAGAGCGGATGAACCTATCATAGATGATATGGACGGACAGGATTTCGCAACTATATAGATTAACTATATTTAAAAAGGTGGATTGATGATATCTCTGTAATTGATTTTATATTGTTTCGAACCCAAACCTAATACGTTATTCAGGAGCATTGATGAAGACCTTTACAATCGAGGCGATTA
>NZ_JASJGN010000341.1:0-6789 GCF_033791525.1 Desulfosarcina sp. | reverse complement strand
ATTTTGGTCGAGATCAAGGCGTGCGAAAAATTTTACCGGAGGCGCCCTGAAAGAAGTGCCCTTGGGGTGCATATAGTTGATATTCCGAGGATAAAATTTTTCGCGCAACGCAGAGATCGGGCAAAATAACCATTTATGGATGGGCACGAGGTATCACCCACCGGCACGGCCGTCGTCACAAGGACCGTCATCGTCCATGCCCCGGGAGTGTTCCGCCGTAAAGCTGGCCGTACATGCCTGCATGACGTCCTCACTGGACAGGCACGCCATGGCTTTGTCGTAATCCGGTTCCTTGGAGATCTCGTCCACCAGTTGGGTGTAGACCACCTTGCCCTTCCCGTCGATGACCACTACCGCCCGCGCCATGAGTCCGGCCAGCGGACCGCCAGCAATACGCATGCCATAGACATCGCCGAAGCCGGGGCTTCGAAAGGTGGATGCGGAGACCACGTGATCCAGCCCTTCGGCTCCGCAGAACCGCGCATGGGCAAAGGGAAGATCGGCCGATATGCATAGCACCACCGCATTTTCGGTGTTGCCGATTTCAGCGTTGAATTTTCTCACCGACATGGCGCAGGTCGGTGTATCGATGCTCGGAAAAATGTTCAGAACAACGGTTTTTCCCGCGTAATCCTTCAGCGAAACATCGGACAGGTCGCTGCGGGTCAAGGTAAAATCCGGGGCATCCGTTCCCCGCTGAGGAAGATCGCCGGACAATTGTACGGGTGATCCTTTAAATGCGGTTTGAGCCATGTTGTCCTCCTTGGAAGATATGGGTAAGTAGCAGCGATTTGCTGCCTGCATCAACCATCAATAAACATGCCAGGGCAAAAAAACACGCACCACCCAATGGCATTAATATTGCTTTTGTAGTTATGATAACTCATTTTTCACAAACTTCAAATCATCGGGAGACTATTCATGGGCCATAAACGCTATCACGTCAAATCCGCCTGCCCCCAATGCGGGTGCAGCTTTGCGCAGGTATTGTCCAAAGAAGAGATCAAGGAACGCTATGGAGATGCACCGAACATCGAACTGGAGTGCGGTGAATGCATGCTCCAATTTGAAACCGAACGCAAAAGCGCCTGCCCCGAGTGGGACGATGAGTGCCGCCTGAATGAAGAAAAGGCCTGATCCGCCGGGCGTTTCGTTCAGTTTTTAGGTTGACAGCACACCAATGAAGCAGGCATGTATCGGACACTAGCGATCCTGCTAAATACCCATTTTGAGACACCCCTCACGTCAGGAAAGAAAGGCATATCCAACCATGAGCTACGATTATAATGCGGATGATGTATTTGAGATGGCTGAGCAGATTGAAAGAAACGGTGCCGTCTTCTACAGAAAGGCCGCCGCCGATATCAAGGACCCGGACGCCAAAAATTTTCTCTCGGACCTGGCGACCATGGAAGATAACCACGAAAAAACATTTTCCAGCATGAGAAAAAAGCTCACCGCAGCGGAAAAAACATCGACCGTGTTTGACCCGGGAGGCGAAGCGGGATCGTACCTAAAGGCCCTGGCCGACACCCGCATCTTTTTCGAAAAAGAGATCGATACCCAATCTTTACAGGCGATTCTCAAGGCCGCCATTCTGGCGGAAAAAGATTCGATTGTATTTTATCTGGGGATGAAAGACCTGGTACCGGAAGGCTTGGGCCAGTCCCGATTGGACGGCATCATCAAGGAAGAGATGTCCCACATCAATCTGCTCAGCCGCCGCCTGATCGCCACCAAATGACCGGTCGTCACGGTCTATCGTTTTAGTTACGGGAAGCACCCTCGGCTATATGACTCGGGCGCTTCCCTCAGCCTTCCTCTGTTTGTGGTGTTTCGGCTGTTGCATGAGACACCAGTGTGCCAGGTTCGCACCTGATACGCTTATCCATCCTGCCGAACACCATGCGGAAAAACCCTTGATGGAAAGGTAACCTGATGAGAACCCTTTGCCTGCAGTTGACGGTCGCTCTGGTCGTGTTGGCCCTGCCCGGTATGGCATCGGCGGAAAAGGCGCCGGCGGCTGGAGAACTGCTGGTGGGCATTCGCCTGGACGCTCCCGAGCCACCTAAAACGCGCGCCTATCTGGGACTCACCGAGCACGGCAGCTTCGATGCCACAACCATCGCCGGACAACTGCTCATTATCGAGATTTTCAGCATGTACTGTCCCCACTGCCAGCGGGAGGCACCGGCCGTCAACCGCCTGTATCAGGCCATTGAGGCGTCGGAGACCCTGCATGGCCGCGTGAAGATAATAGGGATCGGGGTCGGTAATTCCGCCTATGAAGTCGACCATTTCCGCAACCACTATCAAGTGGCGTTTCCCCTGTTCCCTGACGAAGACTTTATTATTCACCAATCAGTGGGAGAGGTTCGCACCCCGTTTTTCATCATCGCCGACATCGGACCGAACGACAAGGGGCGGGTCCTGTGGACCGGTGCCGGAAATATGGACAAGGTGGAAACCTTCATCAACCGCCTGAACGGCTTTTTAAGCCTGGATTGATTGTCGAGCCTGTCGGATAACCTGCCTTGCCCTGACGATCTCAAATCTCCCGCTGGTTAGGTTGTTAAATTAATTTGGAAACACTCAAATTGATTTAAATTAACGGTGAAACCGATGAACAATACAAAACTGCTGATGCACGTGTTGGGGTGTGTCGCCATGCTGTTGGCTGCGATCAGTCCTGGCCCAGGCGCAGCCCAGGAACAAACCCTCCAAACCATGATCTATGATCCCGGCCAGCTCAAGCCGGTGGACAGTGTGTTGAAGGTCAAGGTCGGTGATCCGGCCCCGCCTCTTTCCCTGCCGTCTCTGACGGGTGAAACCGTTTCCCTGGCGCAGTACCGGGGAACCCACAACGTCGTGATCTCCTTTGTCCCTGCGGCGTGGACGCCGGTCTGTTCGGATCAATGGCCCGGATACAATATTGTCAGGGACGTTTTCGTGCAGCACGATGCAATCCTGTTGGGCATCACCGTCGACAATCTGCCAACCCTGCATGCATGGACCCGGCAGATGGGCGAACTCTGGTTTCCCGTGCTGTCGGATTTCTGGCCACACGGTGAGGCGGCAGGGCGGTTTGGTGTGTTGCGCACGGACGGAACTGCCGAACGGGCGCTGTTCATTATCGACAAAGCCGGGATCATTCGCTTCATCACTGTATCCGATATCAATCGACGCCCCAATCTGAAAGACATCGTGGGTGCGTTACAGGCGATTCAGTGACCCATGAACGATTAAACCGTCCCACGCTTTCTGTCTTACGAGACAACTGTGTATCACGAAAACATGAGACCCTGAATGACGGACGTTTCCTTTAACCATCTCAAGAAATCCCGGCCGCCTCCTTCACCACACACGTTTCCAAGAAAACCGGCGTGACCGGCACAACGGGTTGCCCAAGGACGTAAGAAAACCTATTTTTTAAATATTTTCATTAAGTTGCTTGGCATACCAACCAACATCAGAACTTTGGCACGCATCTTGATATTCTCTTGTAGTGATACTGACGGCCCTGCCAGACCGGCCGGCGGCTCCCAAACCCCTTCGGAGAGCTTGAATCCGTGAAACCGTGTGACCACCATCTCAGACAAGTCATTCTGCTGGCCGAGCGCATGATCAAACTGGCCCACGATGGCGACGACGACCGTGAGGACACCGGATGCGGCATTCTTTACGGCATGCTTCGCGACTCGGGCTACAAAATCAAACAACTGGCCGAAGCGGAGAAACGCAACCACATCGCCAAAGGCTGGTGGGATGAACCTTGCTGACGTAAGATCAGCATCCACATATTAAATCCTAAACATCTAAAGGAGGAAACCGCTTGGCATCGATTAAAGGCACACAGACAGAGAAGAACATTTTGACGGCTTTTTGCGGTGAATCTCAGGCGAGAAACCGCTACACCTATTTCACCAAGCAGGCTAAAAAAGAAGGTTTTGTACAGATTGCAGACATCTTCGAAGAGACCGCCAACCAGGAGAAAGAGCATGCCAAACGGCTGTTCAAACTGCTGGAAGGGGGCGAAGTGGAGGTCACCGGTGCATTTCCGGCCGGGGTGATCGGCACCACCCTCGAGAACCTCAAAGAAGCGGCCGGCGGCGAGAACTACGAGTGGACCACCATGTATCCGGGATTTGCCAATGTCGCACGGGAAGAGGGCCTGGATCACGTGGCATTCATCTTCGAGGCCATCGCAGTGGCTGAACGGCAGCACGAAAAACGCTACTTGGACCTCAAAGCCAACATCGAAACCGGGCGGATGTTCAAAAGAGCGCAGAGCGTCACCTGGCGCTGCCGTAACTGCGGCTATCTTTTTGAAGGCACCGAACCCCCCGAGATGTGCCCGGCCTGCGCCCACCCCCAAGCCCATTTTGAAATTCTGGGTGAGAACTGGTAAACGGCATCACCCCATTATCAACCGTTCAACCAACCGATAAGGAGAAAAAAATGGCTGAAAGATATGAGGTTTACAAGTGCGATCTTTGTGGCAACATCGTTCAGGTGCTCGTCGGCGGCGACGGCGAGTTGGTATGCTGCGGAGAGCCCATGAAGAAGCTGACGGCCAACACCGTTGACGCGGCCAAGGAAAAGCACGTGCCGGTGGTCGAAAAGATCGACGGCGGATACAAGGTCAAAGTTGGCGGCGTCCCCCACCCCATGGAAGAGAAGCACTGGATTCAGTGGATCGAGCTGATCGCGGACGGCAAATCCTACTTCCAGTTTCTCGACCCGGGCAAGACGCCCGAAGCCGTGTTCAAAGTCGATGCAGCATCGGTTTCCGCCCGGGAATACTGCAACCTTCACGGGCTGTGGAAAGCGTAACCCTGCGTCTCTATAAAAGTCGGGAGACGGTGCCCCCCCTGGTAACCGTCTCCCGAGAACCGAAGGCCGGTCCTGGCTTACCGCCAGGGACGGCACGTGATCTGTGCCCGCAGGATATAGGCCACACGATCAACATCCACAAGGAGGTGCCTCATGGGCAGCTGGAAATGCGGGAATTGCGGATATGAGCTGCAGGCGGACAGGCCGCCTGAGAAATGTCCGTCATGCAAGGAAAAATGTGATTTCCTGGACAACACCTGTTACACGCCTGACTGCCAGTACGAAGGCAAGGATCCAAGAATCAAATAGGAAGAAAGGGAGCGGGAAATGGCGAAAACGCTCATCGTGTATGCCACACGCACAGGCGAGACCGAAAAAATAGGCAATCTCATCGCCGAAGGGATTCGTTTCTCGGGCCATGAGGCAAATGTGGTCAAAATGACCGAGATTAAAAAAGAGGAAGACCTGAAGGGGTACGATGCCGTGGTGTTCGGCTCTCCGACCTACCACGGGGAAATGGTCCAGGGAATGAAGACCCTGCTGTTCATGGCTGAAAAGGCCGAACTCGAAGGCAAGGTTGGCGGTGCCTTCGGCGCCTTTGGATGGAGCGGCGAAGCCCCGGACCGCATTTTTGACACCATGAAAAACATTTTCAAGATGACCATGGTAAGCATCCCCTTGCGGCTCAAGTCGGCCAACCTGGGCGGTGGCCTGAAAATGGCCCAGGATTACGGACGGGAGATTGCCGAAAAACTGACCTGACAATCGATGTAAATGGTTCATCAACACCACCCTATCCCAGATTGCAAAAAGGAGGATGCTATGTCCACACCCCAACATTGCCCCGGCTATCAGACTTTTAAAACCCTGAAATCCTTTATCTGCAAGTGCCCTGAATGCGGCGAGAGCAAAGAGATCTTCTCCGACGAGTTCAACAAGGATCACACCTGCGCAAAGTGCGGCAAGCCCATCGACTTTACCCAGTGCACCCTGGATGGGGGCGCATAGCCTGCCGCCACGTGCTGTTTGCTGCCCCATTTTCACTGCAACCCCATGGGTTCCAACCCACACGGCCCCGTTGATTGACTCGACAGTGCCTCAAGGGTTGGGGACCGCCTGAATGAACACAATAAATGACCCACTATTTATAGGCCAGCCGACCCGGTCGGTTGGCTGTCGGCATCGGTTCTAGGAGTAATTGGTATGGATGTTGTCATGTTATCGCGGCTCCAGTTTGCCGCCGCCACCATGTTCCACTTTCTGTTCGTCCCCGTGGTGCTGGCTTACCAGATTTACGCCTACAAACTGTTCAGCGTCAAGGTGACCGAGGACGACCTGGCCCACAAGATTATGTACTGATCGTCAACCGTGCATCTGGCGCATCAATCGGGTGGCATGCCCGGTTGATGCGTTGAATGCTTAGCATTGCGACAATTACCGTCAGAACCGGAGTATTGCATGAGACACCGCCTATTGGGTATTATCGTCACCGCTATTGTGCTTGGTCTGTCTGTGGTCATGGCCGCTGCCGTCAACCAGGGTCAGGAGAATATCGGCATTTTCGGCGGTAAATCGGGCAACGTACCCTTTCCCCATCGCCAGCATCAGGACCGAATCAAAGACTGCAACGTCTGCCACAGCGTCTTTCCCCAGGAAACCGAGGCGATTAAAAAGTTGAAAGAAACGGGCACGCTGAAAGCGAAAAAAGTGATGAATCTTCAGTGTATCAAGTGCCATAAGCAGGAGAAGAAGGCCGGCAAGCCCCATGGCCCGGTGACCTGCAAAACCTGTCACGTCAAATAACGAGAAGAACATCCAACCATGCTGATCTTAGGACTTCAGGGCAGCCCCCGCAAAGGTGGAAACACCGACACCCTTCTGGCGTCTTTTCTGGAAAAGGCCAGCCAGGCGGGCGCTGCCGTTAAAACCATCCAGGTGGCCCGGGCCGGCATTGTG
>NZ_JASJGN010000340.1:0-2920 GCF_033791525.1 Desulfosarcina sp. | reverse complement strand
CCCCGGAGCGACTTCGATCAGTTCCATCCCGTCCGATGTCAGCCGGAAAACGCATCGTTCGGTGACATAACGCACGGGCTGGTTTTTGGATACGGCATAGGCACCGGAAAAAGTGACGTGCTCCACCAGTTTAACGAACTTTTTCACCTTGCCTTCCCGGTCGATAATCAACTTGCCATTTTGGACGGAAATCTTCAGGCCACCGGCGGCAAAGGTTCCGACGAAGACGACCTGCTTGGCGGACTGGCTGATGTTGATAAAACCGCCGGCACCGGCCAGCTTGGGACCAAACTTGCTCACATTGAGATTGCCGGCTTCGTCGGCCTGCGCCAGGCCGAGAAATGCCAGGTCCAGCCCGCCGCCGTCGTAGAAATCGAACTGGGACGGCTGATCGATGAGGGCCTCCGTGTTGACGGCAGCACCGAAATTGAGGCCGCCCGCCGGCAGTCCGCCGATGACGCCCGGCTCTGCCGTCAGGGTCAAAAATTCGATGATCTTTTCCTCGTTGGCCACATTGGACACGCCTTCGGGCATGCCGATCCCCAGATTCACCACACTATTGGGCACCAGTTCGAAGGCCGCCCGCCTGGCAATTATCTTTCGATCACCCATCTCCATGGGCGGCAGCGATTGAATCGGCACCTTGATTTCACTGCTGAACGAGGGGTCATACTGGACGCCGAAGGTCTGCCAGTGGTGCTCGGGTTTGGAAACCACCACACAGTCCACCATGATTCCGGGAATCTTGACCTGGCGGGCATTCAAGGTCCCCCTGCCAGCCACCCGTTCCACCTGGACGATAACGAAGCCGTCGGAATTGCGGGCAGCCGTGGCGATGGCCAGCGCTTCTAACGTCAGGGCTTCCTTCTCCATGGTGATGTTGCCGTCGGTATCGGCTGTTGTGCCCCGCAGAATGGCCACGTTGATGGGAAACGTCTTGTAGGCCAGGTAGTCATTGCCATCGAACTGAATCCGCTCCACCAGGTCTTCGGTCGTGATGTCGTTAATTTTTCCACCGCCGTTGAGCGGATCAACGAAAGTACCCAGGCCGACCGTGGTGATGGTGCGCGGTTTGTGGGCGGCAATGTCCCGGTACATATGAGAAATGACCCCTTGGGGCAGGTTGTATCCTTCGATTTTATTGTCCAGAGCCAGCCGTTGAAGTTTGGGAACCAATCCCCAGTGGCCGCCGACCACCCGCTTGACCAGGCCCACATGCCCAAGATGATTCAGCCCCCGCTCCTTGCCGTCTCCCTGGCCGGCGGCATAAACCAGGGTGAGGTTCCGCGGACGATCGTGCTCCAGAAAATACGATTCCAGGGCAATGGCAATCTGTTCGGGGAACCCAATGCCCACGAAGCCTCCGGTGGCGATGGTATCTCCGTCCCGGATAATACGAACGGCCTCTTCAGCGGACACAACCTTTCCTTTTTTGGCCCGGTCCGGAGGCAACGGGGACAGCATGGGATGCGCGGATGCTGGCGAGGGTGATTTCTTTTCCATGGCAGTGCTCCTGACGTTTTTATTTTTACATATGGTTTCAGTTAAAATGGCTTGAAGGGGATTCGGCATGACCCATGTCATGTAACCCAGTCGGTAGGGAAAACTATAGCAAAATAAATGCCGTAAAGATTGGCAACGCCAGCTTGGCAGAGAAAAAATTGATGAGACGGTTGGCAATACAAAAGGAAGTGGGAGCGGCTTCCCACTGCAAAACGATTCGCTCACAATCGCAAAATCAGCGGTGGGAAGCCCCTTTTCCGAATTTAAAAAAGATCATCAATCCCTTTGGCACAGCTCCACCAGCACGCCGTTGGTGGCCTTGGGATGCAGAAAGGCGATCTTGGCACCGCCGGCGCCGATTCTGGGCTGCTGGTCAATCAGCTGCACACCCTTTTCTTTCAACTCGGCCAAGGCGTCGTCAATGTTTTCGACACGGAACGCCACATGCTGGATGCCCTGTCCCCGCTTTTCGATATACTTGGCCACCGGGCCATCCGGAGCGGTGGATTCCAGAAGCTCCACTTCACTTTCACCCACAGGAAAAAAGGCCGTGGTGACCTTTTGTTCGGCAACGGTTTCCGCGCCTTCGAAATCCAATCCCAGCACACCCGACCAGAAATCTTTACCGCTGTCGATACTTTTCACAGCAATGCCCAAATGATCGATCTTTAAAATTTTCATCAATCGCTCCTCTTTTATATAAGCGTTACCATAACCGGGATTCACCGGTTACCTATCCGTGTCCTTTCAGAAAGGGTAGCTTGTGGTTCAGGCCAAGGCCGCAGCGTTTTCACAACCGCAGGCGTAGCAGCGCTACGTCGAGGATTGCGAAAACGTGAGAACGCCGGCCTGGGCCGCAAGATGCTATTTCTGGAAGGATGCTATTTGTATTTTTGCATAACTCGCCTAAACCCCGGCAAGGCATTGATGATGGTCTGGTCATCAACGCAAAAGGCGATGCGAAAATGTCCCGGGCCCGCAAAACCGCTGCCCGGAACCACCAGAATCAACTCCTGCTGCAGATCTCTGACAAAAGCCACGTCATCGGCAACGGGCGTTCGTGGAAACAGGTAAAACGCCCCCAGCGGCCTGATGAAATCATAGCCGGCATCGGCAAGGCCGTCGCAGAGCAGGTCTCTTTTGCGTTTGTATTCACCGATGTCCACACTCATCCCCTGCATACATGAAACCACCCGCTGCATAAGGGCCGGCGCATTGACAAACCCCAGAATCCGGTTGGTCAGCGCCATGCCGGCCATCAGTTCCTTTTTATAGGTGGCGGCGGGGTTTACCGCGGCAAAACCGATGCGTTCGCCGGGTATGGAGATATCCTTGGAATAGGAGGTGGCGATAATGCTCTGGTCGTAGCTTAGGAAAATGGACGGGACCTGGGCATCGTCGAAGACGATCTTGCGGT
>NZ_JASJGN010000339.1:0-22357 GCF_033791525.1 Desulfosarcina sp. | reverse complement strand
CGGAGCCCCAGGAAACTTTCGAGTTAAACGGGGCGAGTCGCGTGACCAGCCGGTTGGATGCATCTGCAGCACATGGATTGACTGCGTATGCCGGGCGACAGGAAGAACTGGCGATCTTGACTGAAGCGGTCAAAAAAACCTTTTCCGGAAAAGGACAAGTGGTAGGGATCAAGGGTGATCCGGGTGCGGGAAAATCAAGGTTGATCTATGAATTAAGACGTTCCATCGGCAAACAACTTCTTTGTTTAGAAGGCAGGTGCGTTCAGTTCGGAAAGCCCATTGCCTTTTTGCCGCTCCGGGATATTTTGCGCACGTACCTCGATAGCAGCGAGGTTGACGACCCTCAATCTGTCACCCAAAAGATCAGGCATCATATAGAACAGCTTGGCTTCGAGGCTGACGACGCCCTGGCCGCTTTTCAGGATCTTCTCGCCCTGCCGGTGGATTCCCGGACCTGGCCGGCCCTGTCTCCCAAAGAAAGAAAGGAAAGAACCTTCGAGACGCTTCGGGAATTTCTGCTTTATGCAAGCCGGAAAGATCCCCTTATGCTTGTTGTGGAGGATCTACACTGGATTGACAACGCCTCTGAAGCGTTCCTGGATTTTCTCATCGAAGCGTTAAACGGCACCGCCATCCTTCTGCTTTTGATATATCGGCCGGAATACCGCCATGACTGGGCCAATCGTCCTGACTTTCGCGAGATCATGCTGGCGCAGCTTCCCCAAGAATCGGGAACTGAAGTGATCGGCTCGATTCTCGGCAATGCCGATGTCGACTCAGCGCTTATCCGCTTTGTGCTTCAACGCACGGACGGCAACCCGCTTTTCATGGAAGAGCTCACCCGAACATTGCTGGAAAACGGATCGATACGAGTGGAATCGGGACGCTACGGGCTGGATAAAACCGCCGACACGACAAAAGTTCCCGAAAACATCCACGGCATCATTGCCGCCCGCATGGACAGCCTGGAAGACGAAGTGAAGCGGGTTGGTCAGTTAGCGGCGGTGATTGGGCGCGATTTCGCTCTTCGGGTACTGCAAAGCATCACCGGGCAGAAGGAAAATTTGGATGCCAGCCTTGAAACCCTTCAGGAGATGGGTTTCATCTATCGAAAAAACCGCTATCCCGAGCTCACATACACGTTCAAACATGCGCTGACCCAGGAGGTGGCCTACAAAAGCCTGTTGCGCCGAAAACGAGCGCGCTATCACGCAGATGTCGCCGGTGCCATTGAACGGCTTTATGCCCAACGGATCGAGGAATCTTACGAAGTCTTGGCCTATCACTATGACCGCAGCCAAGATGCGCAAAAAGCATACGAATACCTGAGATTCTCAGGCGAAAAAGCAATTCGCATTCATTTTTTATGGGAGGCATACGACTACTTCAAGAAAGCCCTGGGGGCGCTGGATCGTTTGTCCCATGGGGACAATCCCCGCCAGCAGGAACTCGAGGTGCTCCATTTGATGGTTATCCCCATCATCGCCCTGGGACTGCCCGAGGATAGCCTGACCTACCTCGACAAGGGCGTCAGGGTTTCAAAGGCGTTGGAAGATCACAGCAGCATGACTCGATTTTACGGTAACATCGGTGTTTATTACATGAATCGCGGCGATTATGATCAGGGGACAGCATACACCCAAAGAGCCTTTGAAACCGCAGAGCGTATCGGCGATGTGGACGCCATGGCGCAAACCGGTCCCGACTTGTGCCAGGACTTCATGAATGCAGGGAACTTCAAGGAAACGATCAAAGTGGCCACACGGATTATCGATGCCGTTGAAAATGCCGGCCGCGAGTCCGACTATTTCGGTGGCGTGACCAATATTTATTCTATTGTAAAGTCCTTTATCGGATATAGCAGGGGGATGCTGGGAGACTTCACCAACGGTCTCATTACCTGCGAGAATGCCCTTGCTTGCGCTGTCGGCTTTGCCGGGCCCGAAACCACAGGGGTTTGCGAAGTTCAGCTGGGCAGCCTGCATTTGCTCAAAGGCAGCCATGGGCTGGCATTTAATTTTATTGGTGACGGTTTCCGTCACCTTGAGGAGGCCAACTTTTATTGGCATCTGCCCTTCTGCCGGAGTATGTTCGGCCTTGCGGAAACCTTTCTTGGCAACCCCCGATCGGGGCTGGTGCATATAGAAAAGGCGTTGGCGGAAAACCGAAAAATCGGAATCGAGTGGCGCAGGTCAGTGCTGCTTTTCAATTTGGGTGTGTGCCGATTCTTCCTGGCAGATTTTCAGCCAGCCATGCAGGCGATGAACCAGGCCCATGTTTTGTCCGTGGAATCCGGTCAGCGGTATGTAGCCGGCAAAGCGCTGACCTGGCTGGGTCGCATTAAATCCAAACTTGACCCGCAGTCGTATAAAGCCTCGTCGGACCTCATATGCCAAGGAATCGAAATTTTACGCGAACTCGAAATCCGGCCAGAACTAGCCCTGGGTCATCTATTCCTGGGAGAGCTTTATTCTCGTTCCGGGAAGAGAGGACTATCCGCTGAACATTTAAGCCGGGCAAAGCAGATGTTTCAGGTCTTAGACATGCAAATCCAAAGGAGTACAGGATGACCCCAGCCTCGTTCCGGATGTTTTATACAAACTCACCCTGTATTCTGGGCGAAGGTGCCATTATAGAACGTCTGCGCAGAAACAGCGACTTCGAACTCGATCCCCATATCGTTAATTCGGCGTTCATATATGACGATCCGAAACGCGAGTCTCTGGCGGCCATCTATCGGCAGTATCTGGACATTGGCCGCCAATTCAACCTGCCACTCATTCTTTCCACCCCTACCTGGCGGGCCAGCCGCGAACGGATCTCGGAGGCCGGGTGCGCGGATAAAGACGTGAATGGCGACAATTTTCGTTTTCTTGATGAGTTACGAAACGAATGCGGGCCATATGCGAAAAAAGTGGCCGTGGGTGGGTTGTTGAGTTGCCGGGGGGATGCCTTCAATCCGGATGAAGCGCTGTCGGCCCCAGAGGCACGAAAGTTTCACGCCTGGCAGGCTGAGAAACTTGCGGAAGCCGGGGTCGATTTCTTGCTGGCAGCCACACTACCCGTGCTTAGCGAAGCAATCGGTTTGTCAGCGGCCCTTTCCAAAACGGGAATGCCTTACATCATCAGTTTTGTTGCACGTCCCCAAGGCACATTGATTGACGGCACACCCCTGAAAGATGCCATCCAGAGTATCGATGCCGCAGTCAGCCCAAAGCCACTTACCTATATCGTCAATTGCACGCATGCCTCAATTTTTAAACAGGCTCTTTTTGATGAAGTCAATTCATCTCCTCTGGTCAGGCAGCGGATCGGCGGATTGCTGGCGAATACGGCCGCACTCAAGCCTGAAGAACTGGATGAGAGTGAAAACCTGGTCACTGAAGCACCTGAAATTTTCGGTCAGTTAGTAGGTGATCTAAAAAATCATCTGGGCATGAAGATATTAGGGGGTTGCTGCGGTACCGACGATCGTCACATTCGGCAATTGGCAAAACGACTTGCTCAATGATGTTGATGAAGGCCCGCCGGGTGGGCACTTCGAGCTTTTGCCAAGGCCATCGAACTTGATAACCTTCCCAGATGTTGACATCAGTATTAAGACTATCCTTGAACCTTGAACCGATGTTTCCATAGGATTCATATTTATCATGGGCCAGGCATCATGGGGGCAGGGTAACGGCCATCTCCCGCTCAACCAGCCTTCCCAAGTCTCGCAGCAACTTAATTTTCACCTCGTCCAAGTCGCGAGGCCTGGTGTCAATCAGGCACAGGGTGCCGGGAGAGGTCCCGTTGGGCAGTGTCAAGGGGTATCCGGCATAAAAGCGGATCCGTGGTTCTCCGACCACCAGCGGGTTATCTGCAAAACGGGGGTCGAGGAGGGTATCGCGAACGACCATGACTTTCGTGTCAAGGATGGTATGGGCGCAGAATGCCTGGTCTCGCGGCGTTTCGGTGGCACTCAACCCGAAGTGGGACTTGAACCACTGGCGGTCCTGGTCGACGAGGGTCACTAAAGCGATGGGAACGTCGAAAGCCGCGGCAGCGATCCGGGTGATTTGTTCATACCGCTCTTCTTTTTTCGTATCAAGGAGTTGCAGCTCTTTAAGCGCCTCGATGCGATGCTCCTCATTCTCCGGAATCGGCGCCCGCCTCCAACGGCACATGCTTCGCATGACCCATGCACGTAACCGTGTACGTACATATTCAGGGGTAAAGGGCTGGATCAGCCAATCCGTTACGCCGGCTTCGGAACCTACATCGGAATCCGCGTTGGCAACGATGATAACCGGCAAGTCGCAAACATGGTCAATATCGATATCCCGTATGGCTCGGCAGGTTTCCATGGCGCTACCTCCCACCCGCCCGTCATCGAGAATCACGAGAGATAATCGTGTCGAGCGGACAATCCCAAGGACGTCCTGCGAAGTCTCGGCCCGCAATATTCGCAGGTTGTCGGCCTCAGCGGCCTGCTGAATCTTCTCAGCCAATGTTTCGTCTGCGATACCGATCAAGACCTGGTGGTCTTGAAGTGCGGGTTCAATCGAGGTGACTGCCGAAAAGCTTTCCGTGTCTTTTTCTGCTTTGGTATCCAACGATGCTTTCAATTCGATCACCATTCCTTCGGCAGCGGCGAAGACATCCATCGGTCTCTCAGCCTGGGGCAGGCCAGTGCGTACGTCCTCACAAAGGGCATCGACACGGTCGTCGCTTCGCAACGGATCGTGGTGCGTCAAAGCCAAACGCCTGACTCCGGCAGTACGGGACATGTCGACCGCACATGCCACCGGTGTATGCCCCCAACCGAACTTGTCCGTATACTCCGTCGTTGTGTATTGGGCATCATGGATCACCAGATCGGCCCCTTGCATGAATTCGATGTGGCGCCGGTCCTGTTCGCTCATGGTGCCGGTGCCCTGGGCGTACTGACGGGAATGCGGCTCATGGTCACAGGCATAAACCACCGAAACCCCGTCGGCTTCCAGCCGATATCCCAGTGTGAGGGCAGGATGGTTCATATACAGTGTTCGAACCTTGATGTCGGCGATCTCGAAGACGCCCTCGACGAGGTCGTGATAGCGGATGGCTGCCCCAAGTTCTTCCAAAGTTATAGGAAAGTAGGTGTACTGCATCTGGCCCGCAAGGGACTCGCGCAGGGACGAACCGAGGCCACGGGGGGCGTAGATGTCCCATTCGTTGCCGGGCACGAAGAGGGGGTCGAAGAACGGTATACCTTGGATGTGGTCCCAATGGGTATGGGTGATGAGGATATGGCCGCGCAGGGGATGGTCGCCGCTTTCCATGAGCGCCTGGCCGAGTCCGTGCGCCCCGGTGCCGCAATCGAGGATTATAATGGTGCCAGAAGCAGAACGAACCTCAACGCACGACGTGTTGCCTCCGAAGCGAACGGTCGATGATCCCGGCTTCGCAATGGATCCTCGTGTACCCCAGAATCGTACTTTCATTTCGGATGGCCCTTCCTGACAAATTCTTAAGCCATGCGCCAATCACACGCCTAACCGCAATCTGTTGACAAGTTGACTATGCTATTTGCCCTCTATCATAATTCCAAGGAATCCAAACCCTATGCCTTAATTTAATGGGTTTTTCCTTGAATGCAACTACAGCGGTAATTGGGTAACCCCATATGAACGTCTGAACCTGCCAGACATCCCGTTCCCGGACAGGCGGACAACAACTATGATTCGGATGAATGCCTCGCGGCAATCAATTCATGCCGGATAGATACGTGGCGCCCGATGCCAATTGAACCGTCCATGCTGCAAGCCGCGGGGAGTATTCTTACGGTAACGGGAGTGCTGCGCAGCAATATATGGATAAGATCGATTTACGGTTCGCTCGCTAACCTCGGCGCAAGTGGTGGGGAATACACTCGGCAGCACGGTTCAATGACTGCGTGGGAACGTCATTCCGATCAATACAATCAGATCTACCCACAGCTCCTTTTGCCCTGCTATCTTAAAAGTTGTTGAATGTGTCACAACTGTCCATGTCGCCACTTGCCAGACCAATTTTAAACCACTTCACCCGTTGTGCAGAACTGCCATGGGTAAATGAGTCCGGGCTGACGTATCCTTGTGACTGTTTCTGTAAAGTGTCATCACCAATGGCGCTGGCAGCAGCCAAACCTTCTTCTACATCACCTGCTTCGAGCAGTTGTCGGGTGTGGTTGGCATGGTGAGCCCATACTCCTGCGAGGCAGTCAGCCTGCAATTCCTGACGAACGGAGAGTTTGTTGCCTTCTGCCTGGCTCAGTTTTTTGCGGGCGGCTTGCACCTTGTCGGATATACCCGCAAGGGTCTGAATATGGTGACCCACTTCGTGGGCGATGACATACGCCTGGGCAAAGTCACCCGGCGCTTTGAAACGATTTTTCAGCTGGTCATAAAAACCCAGGTCGATGTATACTTTTTGATCACCTGGACAATAGAATGGTCCCATGGCTGATTGAGCCATTCCGCAGGCGGATTTTACTGCGTCTCGAAACAGCACAAGGCGTGGCTCCTGATAGGATTTCCCCTTTTGTCGGAACAAGGTGGTCCAGGTTTCTTCGGTATCGGCCAGGATGACTGAAACGAAATCCACCAGCTCTTTTTCTTCCGCGGTTTCCTGAAACGGCACTGCGCGTTCACTGACGGTTGTGTCTTGTTGCAGCCCAAGGCCTCCAAATAAGTTGCCCAGGTTTCCGGTAAATAAACCGTAGGCGCCCACACACACGGCCAGTATCAGGGTACCTTTAAAGCCTAAAAACTTGAATATCACGGGAAGCAGACGCAACATACCACTCCCACCGCTTAAGCCCGCATGTCCGGAGGCTCGCATACTGCGTCGGTCTTCCACATTGCTGCTTTTACGATTGCCACGCCAACGCATGATTAGTCTCCCGTCGACTGAAGTTTTCTTTTTTTGGGGATGGGTCTGAAAAGGGCTTACGTTCGACTCTTCAGCAAATCACGTATTTCCGTGAGCAATACTTCCTGTGCCGAGGGTTCGGGCGGCGCTTGAGGCGCTTCTTCCTCTTGCCGCTTGAGGGAGTTTATCCCTTTGATGGCAATGAAAATTGCAAATGCAATGATGGTGAAATCGACCGCTGTTTGAATGAACTTACCATATCCAATTACGACAGCGGGCATATCTCCAGCCGCCTCTTTAATCGTCAATGCTAAGTTGGAGAAATCGATTCCCCCCACCATCAAACCGATTGGAGGCATAATCACATCGGCAACAAAGGACGAAACGATTTTACCAAATGCCGCACCAATAATGATGCCAACTGCCATATCGATAACATTCCCTTTGACGGCAAATTCCTTAAACTCTTTCATCATACCCATGATAAATCCCTCCTGTATTAAAATGTGAAATGCGTTGAAGCCCTTTTACTCTTTTTACATGATACAAATTCTCTTTGGTCTTTGATAGTTATCTAAAGCCGTGCCGGCCCCGGTGAGGGATCGCCCCTTTAGGGCGCCATCTGCCTACACTCGCGTTTACAGGCCTTGCTTCGAAATGGTGCTGTGATGGTACCGCCCCATGGCCGACGGGCTGGAAGCGAAATGGCGGACAACTCAGGTGATGATACGGATCAAATTATAATAATTGTGTTAACCGGATAGAAAGCAAGTCGCGGGACAATAGAGATTGAGTACATCACGTGGATGGACCCTGTCAACATCTCCATCTATCTAGCTATAGAAGCGTTTAAGTCTGACTGGAGAAACACCCGCGTGGTAAAGAAGCACCATACCAGTGTTCAACAGCTGTTGACGGACAATACCATTAGAAAGAAAACGACGGGCCGACGTCACGACACATTGGTTGAGTTTGACAAAGCGGCCGATTTTTCGCAGGCGGTTTTGAATTTCCACATCTTCCATCAGTGGAACCTCGGCATATCCGCCGAGGGACTCAAATGTATGCCGGGCCATGAATAACCCCTGGTCGCCATAGGTAAAAAGGATATGGTTGATTCGGCTCAAACGGGCGAATAGCTTCAGAAGAAGATCATGGTGGTCGAAACGCAGCGAAAAGGAGCCGGCCACAACGTCGACCTGCCCCATCATTGTTTTAATCATGCGCAGTCCTTCTGGAGGCAGCCATGTATCGGCATGCAGAAAAAGCAGGATATCCCCCTCAGCGGCCCTGGCTCCCCGATTCATCTGCCGCCCTCGGCCTTTTTGAGGTTCGTGAATCAGTTTTACTCCCGGAAAGCCACGGACGACTGCTGCCGTGTTGTCCCGGCTGCCACCGTCAACCACCACAATTTCATGCGGTTCGGGTGGACCCAAGAACTGCTTCAGAAACCGTCCTATTGTTTTTTCTTCGTTAACGACCGGAACAATTACAGAAATCATTTTTCCTCGCCTAATGCCGCTGCCCGGGAAGGCTGTCAAGAACTTTGGTTCGAATCGCTGTCAGCACGGCGGGCAGGTCTCTTTTCAGTGAATTCCGGACGATCCATTGCGGCACCCAAAATCCAGGATCCAAAAAAACACGGTAACGTACCAGGGTTTGACCACTATTGGGCATGGGGGTCAAACGCCAACTGCCTCTCATGTCGCGCAGGTCTCCTTCAATCCGGGCAAAATTGATTTGTCTGTTTTGCTGGTAACGCGCCCGAAACACATAAGACAGCTTGGGAAAGAGCCACATCCACTTCACATCATGGCGGATAATTTCCCAGTTCTCACCCGATGCCAGGACCTGGCAGTCTTTAACGCCGGGCACAAAGGTAGGGATTTCGCTGCAGTTGACCATAATCTGCCAGATACGCTCGGCCGATGCATCGATCAAAATGGTCGCTTCCACGGTTCCCTTGGGCGATCCCTCAGCATGGCTTACGGCGACCAGAACGTCACCATTTTCAAGCTGAAGCAATTGGGCACCGGTTAGATCGGATGAAGCCAGAACAAGGCCGGCCATCACCTGCAAGCTGATCACAACAACTGCCAAGCAGAAAATTAACAGCTGCCTGTTGAACGGAAAGCGGCCTTTGGGATGGCGATCAACCATCGGTATCGGGGCTTTCAGGCAGTGACCGGGTGGTCTGTATTTGTTCATTCAAGCGCCAGTCATAGGCCAGATAGGACAGTCGGATATCCTGGTCCGCTGCCAATGCCTGTGCGAAGGACTCGTTTCGAAGGTAAATGCGGATAAAATCCAATACTGGATCGCTCGTTGTGTGTGGTTGGTTCGAAGATCCAATGCTTATCGTCGTTGGGTTGAAATCTTCTTTGAACCACTTGAAGATCTTGGAAACATACAGCCGTTTCTGGTCCGCATCCCAGCGAGCCCCCCTGGTCGTATCATTGACAAACTGAATGGCCTGCTCATGAAGCTGGCGCTCGAGAACATCGAAACGATAGGCTTCCGGTCTCAGGACCGGGCAACTGATAGAGGCACACACAATAGCGAAATGTATTCTGGCATCAATAAACCCTTTCCTTAATATGTCGTGCTCGATTTGACCTAGCGTCAGATTGTATCCGCCGGCATTGAATGTCAGGCGGCTCCATATTCCGGAAATCTGAAGGATGCTGTTCCGGGGGAAAAAGATGCCGACGAGGCTGCGACCTCTTATCGGGTACCTTTCGATGATAGCCTGAATGGTGAATGCGTTGTAAGCATTGATCCAGTATGCCATTTGCTGTTCCCGGGACCACTTGTTAACAGTTGGTGAGCTTACCGCCCCCAATGAAGTCACATAGCGGTAAAATGCATCCGATTCTGACAGTATGCCTCGATAATTCACCAACCCGTTCTTGACGTATTTTTTCAGCAGATGATCAAGTTCCCCATGAGAATGATCGAATGCGCGGGCTGTCTCAAATGGTTTCGGATTCGTTGAAGCAGATGGTAACGACGGTTTCGTCGCAGAACAGGATGCAATCAGAAAGGGAAAGCACCCCGTCAGAATCATCGCTGCGTTCAGTTTTAAGGATGAACGTTTCATTTTCGCTTTACCGTCTTAAAATCAATACCCTGAAAGTGAAAAAATAGCCTCTTTCAAAATAGAGCCGGTAACGTTCAGGGTCAAATAAAGCCGATATTTCACGCGACGTAAGAAATGAACTGTGCAGCCCGACTGCTTTTTCAGCCATGCTGACCAATTTTATAAAATGCCTCTGGACGTCCTGTTCTTCAATGAGTATGCGTCCACATGGTTTTAGAACGCGCAACATCTCATCGGCTATGCGACGGGGTTCCAAGAAATGATGCAGGGCATCGACGACCAGGATACGATCAACGGATTCAGAGGGAAAAGGCAGTGCAGCGGCGTCTGCCTGCAGCGGCAGCAGGCCTTTTTTGCGTTTGGCCTGGTTCAGCATCGAACGATTGACATCGCACACCACCACATTCGACTCCGGAGCGGCCAGATATTGCGATACGCGCCCGGTTCCGCCACCCAGGTCAAGCAGGCAGCCTTTTGGAGGCAGATTCAACAGGGCTTTTATCCGGTCCACTTCCGGCCTGCGAATCAGATAATCATAGATCGGTGACAGCCAGTGAAAAAAGCGGTCTCGTTGATTCAACATCATGGCATTTTATGCTACCATTTCAATTTTAGAAATGAATGGGACGGTGTTGGTATTAAAAAGCATCGCCCTTAACAGCAAAGCGCTTTCTTAAAACGACGGCTCAACCATCTCGACAATTTTATTTAATCACGGTACCTGATGCCTGACAAACCCCATATAAAAAAAGCATTGTTCGCTTGTGTCGTCCTTTGCCTGTTTGCCCTCCTGCTGAGCACTCTTCCTGAAATCTGGTTCAGCAATCACTTGAAAAAAAACTGGAATGTGGAGGAAGGCTCCCCCGCCGGCACAAAAAACGGCCGCAGGTATCGGCTTTGCCTTGTCTTTGCCCTAGACGGTGTGCCTTACACGATGGTCAGGGATCTCCAGAAAGAGGGTTATTTCAATGGGTTCTACCCACCAGGCAGGCTTGTGAGCACCTTTCCCTCGTTGACCCGACCGGCATTTTCAAAGGTGCTGATCGGAGGAAAACCATTTGGGTATGAACGACTCTATTACAATTTCGACGTCAATCAACTGGAAGGCGCAACGCTGATTGGAAAAGCGTTGTCCACGCAGAAAGAACATGCTGACTATCACCCCAAGCTGCACTTTCTCGGCTTTCCCGGTTATATTGCCTATGTGTTTCCGGACAGGTTCACCCAAACCGCCCTGGACGCCTTTAAAACCCGATTGAAACATTTCAAGGGAGATGAATTCATTGCCTACATGGGCATTTCTGATGCCATTGCGCATGTGGAAGGCCAAGCGGCACTGATTGAATTTCTAAAAAAAGTCAGTGACCTGCTGGACACGGTGAGAAATGACATCGGTATTTTGCTGGATGTCGTGCTGTTTTCCGACCATGCCAACAATTTCACCAAAAACCGTCGGGTGGACCTTTCAACTCCGCTGGTTGAAGCTGGATTCAAGGATGTAAACCAACTCGAGGCGAAAAAAGATTTTGTGCTGCCGGAAAACGGCTTTGTCAGTTTTGCCGCCATCTATTCGGCCGATGAAAATGCGCCGGCCATCGCCGGGGTTTTATCAACAATTGAAGGGGTTGATTTTTCGGTATACCGCTCGGGGTTTTCCCTACTGGTGCAGGGCGCAACCGGTACCGCCCGCATTTCTAAACGACAAGACCGCTTTATGTACAGCCGGATTGATGGCGACCCCCTTGATCTTAAAGACACAATCCAGCGTTTCAAACTTCTCGGAAAAATCGACATCCATGGTTTTGTCCATGAAAAAGAGTGGTGGATGGCCACAAAAGAACACCTGTACCCGGACCCGTTGAGGCGACTCTGGGAAGGAATGCATGATCTGGTAAAACACCCCGGAACCGTTTTGGTCAGCCTGAAGGACGGCTATGCATTTGGTCCGCCTATTTTTGATCAGCCGATAATCAATTCACGCGCGGGAACCCACGGAGCGCTGCTGGCATCCCATTCCTATGGGTTTCTGATGACCGATTTCATGCAGGTGAATGTTGCAAGCCGTCCGGCAGAGGTAGCCCGCCTGCTGGGAAGGGCTGCGGAAGCCAAAAAAACGGGAAAAAAACTGTTGGGGTTGGACGCCAGATAAATATCGGGAAACCGGTTGACCATGGTGAAGGTCCTCCATTATCAATTGTCCATACAACCGTGGCTTTCCAGCCGACTCAGAGGCTAGACTGGGGAGGCGCGAGATATCGCAGAAAGATGCCACTCTTTAATACGAGCGGGAGGCGAATTGACTCGAATCTGGAAGTAAACGAATCGGGTATTATACAGATAACAAATCAAGGTCGTCAAAAAGCAGTTCCACCGAACCATCTTCGGAAGAATCGTATAGCGCCATGACTGATTCGGCAATTTTGGTAGCATTGGGTTCAATGGGGAATATATTGTGAGTCCGGAGTATGGACAGCAAGGCGGTCATTCCTTTGGAGATTGAATTCACGACAATCTCACTTTCATAGGTCTCTTCGCAGAGCAATGTAAAACTCCCCCTATTCAGCATGGGAGACGCCGCTTTTTTAAGATCTTTATCGATGATGGCATATTCCTTGATGTTGAGCTCTTTTTTACTACGGTCGCGGAATATCATATATTTTTGACGCATCACGTTTCTCCTTTTCATCCGGTTTCTATATTGACGGTTCCCCGTCTTCATCTACCGACTCAATGGACGTTTGGTCTGGCTGCACAGTATTTTTTTCCAGTCTGCTCTGTTTTTTTTCTGCCTTCTTTTTTTTCCTGGCCAATTCTTTTTGACGTTTTTTAAACTTATAATTCGATCTTGCCAAATTGTCACCTCCTTGGCGGTTGTATGGGCATAAAAAAAAATGAAGGGCACCCCTCACTTTGAAAGGAATACCCCCTTTACTCAGAACATAGGGTCAGATCACAGTGACATTTTCAGCGGCAAGGACTTGCTTTCTTCGCTCTATAACAAAGGAAACGCGATCGCCTTCCTCGAGGAATTTGAAATTTCAGCTGCATTGTTTGAGTTGCACAATAACCTTTATGCGAACATAAATCAATCTAAATATTTGTTTTTTTTGACAATTTTGTATTTATTGCATTTAAGCGTGAAAAATATAGGTGTTACGCGGATAAACCGCAGATATCAGGCAAATTGGCCATTGGTGGATCGACACTAAATAGCGGCATCCAATCATCCAGGAGCGAATGGGCGACTGACTACCTGCAGGACGGTGGGAAAGGAATGGTGCTGCAAGCAAACGGGGCACCCAGCCATTTCTGGCAGAATGCCCCGTTTGTGAATCCATACGAGTTTCTCAGGTTGCTCTTTTTACATTCTTGGCTTCAGGTCCGCGGTCACTCTCCTCCACCTCGAAAATAACCATGTCCCCCTCGGACAGCGTCTTGAATCCCGTCATGTCGATAGCGGAAAAGTGGACAAAGACGTCCTGACCGTCTTCTTCATTGATGAAGCCATACCCCTTTTTGTCATTGAACCATTTTACTGTTCCGTTTGCCAAAACACTGACCTCCTCTTCCCAATAGTTCCCCTCCAAAATGTCCCTTTGCCTTTGCAGACGATACTCCGGCACATGGAAGACTGCCGCTCAGAAGATGTCAGATCAGGGGGTGCATTGGCCAAACTATCATCCAAAAAAATCTTTAGCCAAAGGAATACTCATTGTCAAGAAAAATTACTATAGGGGAAATCGTTTAATATCCGCATTTTCCTTGATTTTTTCAAGGTAGGCATCGATCTTTTTCCCCTCCTGCTCCTGGCGGAGCCGGGCGGAAATGGCCTCCTTTACCTCGTTGTAGGCCATGGTCTGCTCAGCCTGCCGCTCGGTCACCCGGATCAGGTGATATCCGAAACGGGTCTGCACCACATCGCTCGTCTGGCCTGGCTGAAGGGCGAAGGCGGCTTCGGAAAAGGGTGGAACCATCTGCTCCCGGCTAAAAAAACCGAGGTCGCCCCCCTTGGTCTTGCTGGGGCCGTCTGAGTTCTCCTGGGCCAGGGTGGCAAAGTTCTCACCATTGTTGAGACGCAGCTTCAGGGCCTGAATGGCAGCCTGCGCGGCAGCCTGCTTGGCCTCATCGGCGTTTGCCGGAACTTGAATCAGAATGTGCGAGGCCTTAACCTGCTCCGGCTTGCGGAACAGGTTTGGGTTGTCGTCATAATATACGCGGACCTGCTGGTCGGACACGGATATCTTCTGGAGCACCGTTTTGTCGATGAGTGTTTTAATGGTCAGTCCGCTCTTTATCTGGCTTTTCAGCATCTCCTCGGTAAATCCCATTTCCGTCAATGCATTCTGATAAGCCTTCTCATCCTTAAATGCCGCCTTGAATTCATCCAGGGCTTTTACCACGGCGCTGTCTTTGACATCGATCCCCGCCGATTTGGCCTGCTGAAGCAGCAGCGTGCGGTTGATCAGGGTATCACGGATCTCACCCTCGTAGCGTTTGAGCTGCTCGGCATTCACAGGCCTCCCCTGGCGGGCCAGCTTCAGGGAAACCAGTTTCATCTCACGGTCCAGATCCGGACGCAGCAAAATGGTATCATTAACCTGGGCAATCTGTCCGGCAGGTGCTTCCGCGGCGATGATAGTTGCCGGCGCAAACAGAAGGATGGTCATCATGGCTGCAACAGCGGTGAAACGTGTCTTGGGGTGGATAACGGTCATCGATTTCTCCTTGATGGGTTGCAGGGCGATAGCACCCCAGAAATTGGCCGATCAGAAAGACCCTGATGTCGGCCAGTATGCGTTTATGGTGAAAAACAATGGACATGCAACAGGTATGCTGAGGCAAGCCGTAATTCGTGAAGTGGCCGCTTTCGAAACAGCCACCGTCGATAATCGTCGGCCATGTCATTCTCCTGAATGGTTCCCCGGAGGCAGCGTCCCGCTTCCCGTCACGCTCACCAGTTCACCGGAAAAACTGCCCACGATCACTTTGCTCTTTAATTTCACCGGCAGGCGCCGGTAGTCCGCTGACACCCAAAGCTGAATTTTCGCGTCCGGGCTCTTCTCGAAGACACCGCCCACATGCGCCAGGTCCGGCTCGATGAGAAAGGTGTCGAATGTGCCTGCCGGCACCGTCACTGTCTCCCGCCGGACCACATCGGCTACCCCCATTACATGCTTTTTCCCGTCGGTCACCGCTCTTTGTATGCGGCCACCGACGACCAGGTTCGCCGACCGGGACCAGTAAAAAATGGACAGGGGATCAAAGGTACCGGCAGAAATGGGAATTGGTTCCCGAACCTCGCCGTGGTTGGTATATTGGACGGTCATATCCTCCCAATCGAAGGAAACGGTGATGTCCCGGCGGGTGCTGCCTTCATGCTGTTTTTTTCGGTACAACAGCGACTGCCGCATGGCACTGTCCGCCCAGGCATCGATGCGGTCCCGAACCATGTAGAAGGCGTCCACGAAGGCATTTGACCGGGCTGTCAGGACAAAGTGGTGGGCATCGATCCCTGCCATGTGCTCCTGGGGCAGCACTTCCAGCACCGCCTCCCCTGCCGGAATGATGGTCCATTTGAGTACGAAGGTCAATTGTTCACCCGGCCGGAAAGCCCGAGTGGGAAAAGGTGTATCGGCGGCCCAGGCCGTACCGGCAATTAGCAGCCAGACGGCGGTCCACACTGCGGCAGCCCAGCGGGTACCAGAGAGACGCCCGGCATCCCTGATCAATCCCCGGTCTATTGGTCGATGAGATCTGGCTTTTTTCAGCTGCATCATGACTTTCGTGTATTGCCAAGGGTGTTGAAAATGTCTATTGGCCCAATCTCTGCGTTGGGTCCTCGATTCATGTCCTCGACATACGCCAGTATGCACCCCAAGGGCACTTCTTTCAGGGCGCCTGCGGGTTGAAACGCGAACCCGCCTTGATCGTGAACCAAGCTCCTATTTTTAGATGGCTTCTAATCATCTGCGTGCAGTCCCGTTTCCGGCATGAACGGTCCTCAGCTACCGTCAAGAGGCACGGTGACCCCGGCAATGGGCTGGCGACTATTTTTCATCCACAACCACAGCCGGTATGCCTGGGTGAAGGCCACCGCGGTAACCAGCCTGGGAATCCACAGCCAGAAGGGGTGAACACCCAGGGGCAGAAACAGTGACGGGTCTTCCACCATGGCGTGATTAATACCGATGGAGACGTGCAGGGTTTTCAATTGATCCGGAGAAAGACGGCGTTCCCGGGTCTCCGCAACGATCACGGCACCGCCGTAGGTGATACCGAATACTACAGCCGTCAGCCACAGCACACCCACCTGGCGATCCAAGCCCAACAGGCCCAGAATGGGTTCGATGATCCGCACCACCCTGTCGATAAGGCGGTAACGCTTCAGGATCTCCATGAATATCATCAGGGCCGTGATGATGAGCAGAATCTTCATGCTCAGCCATGCCATGGCCGCGGCCCACCCTCGCATCGCCGGCCAAAACATCGTCCGGACCGAAGCCAATGGGTCCCCTGCCGCCTTCTGAGCCGATTCTGGCCCCACCATCCAACCCAGCACAAAGACGGTCAGCACGGCAGCCGCCAGCCGAACGGCAGTGGCCATCCATGCGGGGCATCCGGACTGGCGCTGCACCAGCCCTTCCTGGATCAGGCTGTGGGCGATAAGCAGAAACACCGCCATCAGCGTCATCTGGTCGACGGTAAAGGGCAGCACGGACATGGCGGCAATGGCGCCGTATATACCGGTCAGTAGGCCGGCCAGCAGCGGCAGGGCGGCCATGGCCGGCAGATGGATCGCTCCCATCAGCGGCTCCAGCCAGCTGTCCATTTGGCCAAGCCAGCCGGAATAATCCAACAGAAAGGTAACAAAGGATACCGGCAGGATGATCTTGCTCATCCAGAGAAAACCCTGCCACCCTTTAGCGGCTCCGCGTTCAAAGCTGATTTTAATCGGATGAGTGAGGGGCTCCACGGTTGTGTTCCTGTTCACTGAATGTTTCAGGCTAATTTGATGGTGAAGAGGACCCTATATCACAGTTTTTTGGGCAGGGCACGAATTGATATGCATGGTGGGTTTCACTTATAAGAAACAGCAGATTACATCCCGACTGGCCGATAGCATCACGGTTGTCAGGTGTCGAGCGTTCACGTCTTTGGAAAATGGCCGATCGGCATCCACATAAAAAACCGGTCAACGCATCAGGTAGAATCCCAGGGCGGGGTCGTCCGGCTCGTTGGGGTGAAAGGAAGCCCCCACGTAAAGACCGCTGACGTTGCGGACGATGACACGCTTCTCCATGGGCGTCCGTTTGTGATCGTCCAAGCGAAATTCCACCAGCAGTTTGGCGCCGACGGGAAAGGTGCGGGGCACGTTCATTTTCAATTTCAAGCCGGTGGTGGAGAGATCCACCACCTTGGCCAGACCGGTGTCCTCGGGCCCGTTTTTTCCCAGAAGGGTGAATCTTCCTGGCAAGTCGGCACCTTTACGGTATTGCTTGCGCTTTTCCAGTCGACAGCGGAAATGATGGCCGCAGGCACAGGTGCAATTGACCGAAATTTTCTTGTCAGACACGGCATATTGGCTTACATCCACGGTTTTGGCATGACCGCATTGGGGACATCGGAAGGTGGCGGTGTTGTTCTTGGATATGAAAACGGTCTGATCCATAGCGTTACCATTCTGTTTGAGGCAGCACCATTGCGTCCGTCGACGGCGATTGGTGCCCCCTGACCTTGATGATTTCAGGTTTGTAGCTAGCATTGGTGGAGAGGCGCCGACCCGTGATGCGGATGACGATGAAGGCCAGGCCGAAAAACAGGAAACCGAACAGGGCGGAAAGCCCGGATGGGTCGCTGCCCCGCATGACGGCCACCGTTTGTCCGAGCACCGCACCGGCAATCATGGCCAGGATCGGGAAGACATAAAGCAGGAAGGTGGCTTTTAACAGGGAGGCCGTTTTAATGTTCAAAACGATCCGATCACCCACCCGGGCATCGGCCGTGTTGATCGCCTCCACCTCCATCTCTTTGCCACCGCCGTCACTATGGCAGGCGTCTTTGGATGAACAGGACGCACAGGCACTGGAACGCGTGGTTTTTACCCATGCCATCCCTGCGCCTGAACTTCCCATTTTGAATACAACACCTTCTTCAGTAGCCATTGGCGTTTCTCAGCATATCCTTCGTGTCGGTCCGTGCGGGTAATCAGGCGTTGACGGCGTCCCTGATCTTCTCCGGCGGCCGTTGATTTTCCGCATTCCTATAGCAGATAAGGCCGCAATTGAGGCACCGGGAAGCCTCTGTCTGTGCTGCCGTCGTATCGAAGCCCTTCTCCAACTCAGCCAGCTGTGCCAGGTCCCGGCTGTCGGCCAGGGGCATGATTCGCCGCTGGCTGGCCGCCACCGCTTCCACGTGATCCACATTCTGGATGGCCGCATCGGGCTTAAGGACGTTTTCCGGCAAATCCAATGGAATGTCGTAGATGAGTTTATGGATGGCCGAAGCAGCGCGGCGACCGGCGCCGATGGCCTTGATGGCGCCACTGAAATCGGTCAGGGCGTCGCCCTTGCCAAACAAACCTGCCTCGCCGGCGTGTTCTGGCTGTTTGTATGGGGGAATTGCCGACCAGGCTCCCGGACGGCTTTCAGCATCATGGCCATCGCTGGGCCGGGTAAAGATCAACTCGGGGAATCTTCCCGATGAGAAGACCAGCGTATTGGCTTCAAGCAGTCGTGTTTCACCGGTATCCACATTCAACACGTCTAGTCCGGTGAGTGACTCGCTGTCACCGAACAGGCGGCTGACGCTGGCACGTGAAATCACGTTGGCCCCGGCTTCGGTCAGCGCCGAAACGGTGGTCTTGTCGGGGCTGTCCCTGAAAATGAAGGTAACGGTGTCGGCACCCAGGGACCGGGCTTTGGCCAGGGCCTCGCCGGCCAACCCCTCACCGCCGGCAATCACCGTGTGACTCCCGCAGGATACCGTCCCATGTCCCTTTTTGCCTGAACGCAGCAGGTCCAGCAGCAGGCAGCCACCGGGCAGCGGGACGTCCACCGTTTTCTCGGCACCCCGGGCCAGCCGACTGTCCCACCCGCCCGAGGCGAGAAAAACCGCCTCGTAGCCGTCATCCAGAAGACTGGCCACGGTCACGTCGCGACCCAGCATCTGGCCGGTTTTGGCGTCCACGCCCATCTCGAGGATCCCGTCGATATCCCACTTGAGGATCGTTTCGGGAAGACGGCACTTGGCGATGGCGGTATTGAGCAAGCCGCCCAGGCGGTCAGTACCTTCGAACACCGTGGCCCCATGGCCCAATCGGGCCGCAAAAAAAGCCGTGGAGAGGCCCTGGACACCGCCGCCGACCACGGCGATGCGACGGCCGCTATCCGGCGCCTTGAATGGTTGGATGCGCTCGTTCTGGGTGCGTTCATAGTCAGCGGAAAACCGCTTCAGGAAATTGATCGCCACCGGCTCGTCCACATATTTGCGCCGGCAGTCGTTTTCACAGGGTCGGGGACAGATTCTGCCGATCACCGTGGGAAAGGGGTTGCGCTCCTTGATGGTTTGTACCGATCCGTGGTAGTCACCTTCGGCGATCTGCTGGATGTAACGGCTGATGTTGATCCCCGCCGGGCAGGAACGCTGGCAGGGTGTCGTGCAGTCTTCGGACGTATACTCCTTGAGGATTCTCCGGGTGACCGACGACAAGGTGATGATGTGCTTGGGACAGATCCGCTCGCAGGTACCGCAGCCGGTGCATTTAATCTCGTCCACCACGGGTAGCCCCTGCGGTCCCATAACGATCGCGTCGAAGGGACAGGCGGCGGCACAGGTGCCCAGGCCAAGGCAGCCGATGTTGCACACCTTCATGCCCCCGGAGAGCAGGGCGACGGCCCGGCAGTCGTTCATGCCGTCATAGCTGTATTTGACGTCCGCCTCGGCCACGCCGTAGGTGCACCCGGGCAGGGCGATATCCGGCTCCTTGGCCTCAACGCTGACGCCGAGGATAGCGGCAATGGCCAAGGCCACGTCCTCGCCGGCAGCCACGCAGGAGTTGGGTGCGGCTTTGCCCGCCACGATGGCTTCCGCATTGGCGCTGCATCCGGGCAGGCCGCAGCCGCCGCAGTTGGCTCCGGGCAGTGCCTCATCGACGGATACGATTTTGGGGTCCACATAAACGTAAAAGACCTTGGAGGCCAGCGCCAGGCCGAGGCCCACCACCAGTCCCAGTCCGCCCATGAGTATAATGGCTATAGTCATCTCAACGCTCCTGTTAAAAAATGGCGTCGAACCTGCACTTGTCGTAGCAGGTCAAACACTTGATACATTTCTCCTTGTCGATGCGGGCCACTTCCTTCTTTTTCCAGACGATGGCATCAGTCGGACAGGCCCTGAAGCACATGCCACAGCGGGTGCAGGCATCCGGTTCCACTTCGAACCGGAGAAGCGCCACGCAGCGCTTGGCCGGGCATCGCTGATCGTAAATGTGAGCCTCGAACTCATCCCTGAAGTAGCGCAGGGCGGAGAGCACCGGGTTGGGGCCCGTCTGGCCCAAGCCACACAGGGCGGTCTCTCGGATGGTCTGTGACAGCTCGACCAGGACGTCGAGATCGATAGGCTCTCCGCGACCCTCGCAGATCTTTTCCAGAATCTGGAGCTGGCGGCGGGTGCCCTCCCGGCAGGGGGTGCATTTGCCGCAGGACTCGTCTTGAATGAACTCCATGAAAAAGCGGGCCATATCCACCATGCAGGTCTTTTCGTCCATGACGATGGCACCGCCGGAGCCCATGATGGCACCCACCTTGGCAATGGCCTCATAGTCCACCGGCGTGTCCAGGTAGGCTTCAGGAATGCACCCGCCCGACGGACCGCCCAGCTGAACCGCCTTGAATTTACGTTTGTTGGGAATGCCACCGCCGATGTCGTAGATGATAGTACGCAGGGGCGTACCCATAGGGACTTCCACCAGGCCGATGTTGTTCACATCGCCGGACAGGGCGAACACCTTGGTGCCCTTGCTGGTCTCGGTGCCCACACTGGCATACCAGGCGCCGCCGTTGACCATGATCTGAGCCACGTTGGCCAAGGTTTCCACGTTGTTGAGGATGGTGGGCTTTTCCCACAGGCCCTTGTGGGCCGGAAAGGGAGGACGTGGACGCGGCATGCCCCGTTTGCCCTCGATGGAGCGCATCAGGGCAGTCTCTTCGCCGCAGACAAAGGCGCCCGCACCCTGGTAGATCTCGATATCAAAGGAGAGTTCCGATCCCAGGATGTTGTCACCCAAAAGCCCGTATTCCTTGGCATGATCGATGGCCATGCCCAGCCGCTTGATGGCCAGGGGGTATTCGGTACGCGCGTAGATGTATCCTTTGTGCGCATCGATGGCCTTGGCGGCGATAATCATGCCTTCCAGCACCGCGTGGGGGTCCGCCTCCAGGATGCTGCGGTCCATAAAGGCACCGGGGTCGCCCTCGTCTGCGTTGCACAGCACATATTTAACCGCATCGACGCTCTTGCTGGCAAAATCCCATTTCACACCCGTGGGGAACCCGGCCCCGCCGCGTCCCCGCATGCCGGAAATCTTCATCTCTTCGATGATCTGTTGCGGGGTCATGTCGAACAGCGCCTTGGCCACACCGATATACCCGTCCCGGCCGATGTACTCATCGATGGACTCGGGGTTGATCAGCCCCTTGTTGCGAAGGGCCCGGGGCATCTGGTGGGCAAAGAAGGGAATCTTGGTCTGGGCGGCGATTTTGGCCTTGGAGACCGGGTCCTTGTAGAGTAGCCGCTCCACCGGCTTGCCGTTGATCAGGTGGGATTCCACCAACTCGGGCATATCCTCCACGCTGAGCTTCTGGTAGAAGATGTCGCCGGGGTGAACCACCAAAAGCGGTCCCATGGCGCAAAAGCCGTTGCATCCGGTCTCGATCACCTGGACCGTTTCGCCCAAACCCTTTTCCTCGATGGCCGCCAGCAGGGCATCCTTGACCCGGATGGAGCCGGTGGCATGACAGCCGGTGCCGCCGCAGATCAGCAGGTAGGTCTTGTCCCTGAATGCCAGCCGCTCCTTGTGCGCCCGTCGGATGCCATCCAGGTCCTGAGTGTTCAGTTTCGCCATATTTCGTCTCCAGCAGGTTTTACCAGGAACCGTCCAGCCCCCTGATGCCATTCATGTAAAGTCGGCCGCAGGCCACAAACAACGAATATTCGGTGATCATCAACGGGATTTCGAAAGATTTGGCCATCTCCACGAATGCCGCAGGGGGGGTTTTACCCCTGACGATGACAATGGCCCCGACACCGACGATTTTTGCCGTTCGCATAACATGATCTGTGGTGACCCCCGTCAACAGGACACAACCCTTGGCCGCAGCAGCCAGC
>NZ_JASJGN010000338.1:0-3607 GCF_033791525.1 Desulfosarcina sp. | reverse complement strand
ATACACCGTCAGGGAGGGGGCGTTCCGGGAAATCATCAAGAATATTGGTGCCACAGGGGTTTTTATCAAGACCTGGCGGCGAATTGCCGAGGGCCAGCCCATTGAACTCAAATTTCCGGTTTTCGAATTCGAAAATCAGCTTCAGGTCACAGGAAGGGTGGTTCGCAGCAGTCAGAAGGGGTTTTCAGTGGTGTTCGATCAGCCGATTGACGGGTTGATCTGCAAGGAGGGGCATTTCCCCGAAATTGTACATGAAAGCGATCGCTGAACCCAGAAGGCCCGGAATGATTCAGAGCGTTACCCGTATGGTTACTGTCAAACCTTTAAAAAACCGGGGCTGAAACGCGACAGCGAGTGGATTCCCCGCGGCTTGCCGCGGGGAATCGCCAATCGAAATTCGAACCCAGATATACATGTTTCCGGAAGGCCGCTACTTATTGGTGCGCCCCTGGTTGGTCTGGCCCTTTCCCTTGCTCCCGTCATGCCGATTTTGATTTTTATCCCCACCGGCATAAGCAACCGTTGAACAGATCAGCAATACAGCCATAATGAACCCTGCCATTTTTTTCATTTTTACCTCCTTTAAGGTGATTGGTTGCTATTATAACGAAGGAAAATGAAAAAAGTTACATTGGGACCTTTAGTAATGCAAAATGGCTTTTGCTTTATACCCGCTTATCCGTTTTATACCTTTGGGCAATTCATACCAGTCGCCGATACCTGACGATTCTGTCCGGTAAACCAATGCCGCCGTGTGGATAACGAAGTCCAGAACCTGCGGATTAATGGGTTGGCCGTTGAGCTGCAGGGAGATCAGATCGATACGGGCCGCCCCATCCCGGGACAGAAAAACGCCCTTGAAATCAAAATCCAGATTGTCGCCCAGCAGGGTGTCCAGGTTGAGCCGCTGTGCATCAAACCGGATTTTGCCGTGGACGTGATTGTGATCCAGCAGTTTCACCGTCAGGCTGTCGCAAACCGGCTCCTTCTCTTGTGCCAGACGATAGGCGATGTATGCGTTGAGCTCTGTCTCGGTCACTTCAGCGCTAAGCTCCTGCGTGTCGGACCGGGAGGGGTGCTCGGCGATGACTCTGAGGATGTGCCTGACCGTGAGCGCATCTTTGGTGGCCTGATCGATGGCGCCAATCAGAAGCACGGCACAAGCCAATACGGCAATCAATCCACGCCAGTCCCAATAGTTCCTTCTCATCTCTTTGGTTGTCAACCTCCGTGTATGGTTAAATTCAGCCTCGATGCCAGGCGCAGCACCAGCAGCGCCAACTCGATGACCAGTTTAGCAGATCCCGCGAACCGGTACAATTGAAGATTCCGTATGGCGCGATAGCGGTTCAGAACCGCAGGGGATGACCAATTTGCCGAAAAGCGCCGGCAAAAAGGGTTGTAATCCTTTTTGGTCATGGTAGAAGCCAACCCAAATCCTATTTTTGAGAGGGCTTCTATAAATGGGCGCCACGAGTCCGGTGAACGCAGACGAACAGGACCATCTGTGACCGACAACCAAAAACAAATTGACCAACTCCGAAACCTGCTTAAAAAGGCCATGCACAGCGACGCCGTTGTCCTGCGCCGTGAGCTTGACCGGTTGGTGCGGTCTCGGAAAAAGATGGCCGACGCGGAGATGGCTCGACGCCTGAACGGTCTGGCGCAGAAAATCCGTGACGCCGTTGCCAGAAGGCAGCGGCGCCGTGAAGGGGTCCCCCGGTTTCAGGATCTGACCCATCTGCCGATCACCGCTGCAAAGGCAGCGATCATCGACAGCATCCGCAATCATCCGGTGACCATCATCTCTGGTGAGACCGGATCGGGAAAAACCACTCAGATCCCCAAATTTTGCCTGGCTGCCGGGCGGGGCATCAGCGGCAAGATTGCCTGCACCCAGCCACGGCGCATTGCCGCCACCACGGTGGCCGCCCGCATCGCCGAGGAGCTGAGAGAGGATCTCGGACGATCGGTGGGCTACAAGATCCGCTTTCAGGACAAGAGCAGCCCCGATGCATACATCAAGGTGGTTACCGACGGTATTCTGCTGGCGGAAACCCAGGGCGATCCCTGGCTCAACGAATACGATACGATTATCGTCGACGAGGCCCACGAACGCAGCCTGAACATCGACTTTGTGCTGGGCATCCTGAAACAGCTGGTCCACAAACGAAGGAACCTGAAGCTGATCATTACCTCCGCCACCATCGACACCGAGAAGTTCTCCAAAGCGTTCGACGATGCACCGGTGATAGAGGTGTCCGGGCGGCTTTATCCGGTGGAGACACGCTATTTCTATCCGGATGCTGGTCCGGAAGACAAAGAGGACCGCACGCCCGTCGAGTTGGCGGCAACCGCCGTGGATGGACTGATGGCGCGCCGCACCCGGGGGGACATCCTGATCTTCATGCCCACCGAGCAGGATATCCGGGAGACCTGTGAGACCTTGGGGGGGCGCCAATTTACGAGAACCGTGATCCTGCCGCTGTTTGCCCGGCTAAGTGCCGGGGAGCAGCGCAAGGTTTTCGCCGGTACGGCAGCCCGTAAGATCATCGTGGCCACTAACGTGGCCGAGACATCCATCACCATTCCGGGGATCAAGTATGTGGTGGACACGGGCCTGGCGCGCATCTCCCAGTATGTTCCCCGGTCCCGGACCACCTCGTTGCCGGTGGTGCCAATTTCCAGGAGCAGCGCCGATCAGCGCAAAGGGCGCTGCGGGCGCGTGGCCAACGGGGTGTGCATTCGCCTCTATACCGAGGAGGACTACGCCAACCGGCCCCTGTTCACCCAGCCGGAGATCCTGCGGTCCAACCTGGCCGAGGTCATCCTGCGCATGATCGCGCTGAAACTCGGAAATATCGCCGATTTCCCATTCATCGACCGGCCGGCTGAAAAGAGCATCCAGGACGGGTTCGACCTGCTGCTCGAACTGGGTGCCATCTTTCGCCCGGAAGTGACTCGCAGCGGCGCCGGGGTATACCGGTTGACGGAAAACGGCCGCACCATGGCCCGACTGCCCATCGACCCACGCCTCTCGCGAATGCTCATCGAAGCCCGCAAGGAAGGCTGCCTGGGCCCTGTTGTCATCCTTGCCGCCGCCCTCAGCATCCAGGATGTGCGCGAGCGGCCGCTGGACAAAGAGGCCCTGGCCGACCAGGCCCACCGCCAGTTTGTGGATCCGCTTTCCGACTTCGTCACCGTGCTCAACATCTGGCACGCGATCCATGACAGTAGCGGCCGGCCCGGCAGCATGAACGAATTGAAAAAGTTCTGCCGGCGGCATTTCCTCTCCTTTCGCCGCATTCGCGAATGGCGGGATATTCACGGCCAGATCAAGGCCGCGCTGAAGGAGCAGCGGTTCGGTGCCGTGGAGGCCAACGGCAAGGCCTTAAATGATCTGCCGGTGGGCGGCCAGGCTGACGACGGGTCGTTCCATCCCCTGTATGCCGCCATTCACCGCGCCATCCTGAGCGGGTTTTTATCCAACATTGCCATGCAAAAAGAAAAGGTGTTCTACCGGGCATCCAAGGATCGTGAAGTGATGCTTTTCCCCGGTTCGGGCCTGTTCAAGAATCCGGGCAACTGGATCGTGGCGGCGGAGATG
>NZ_JASJGN010000337.1:0-2878 GCF_033791525.1 Desulfosarcina sp. | reverse complement strand
ACGGTTGGGTACCATCGATGGTTGTATTCAAAAGGTGAAACCCATTGGGATTGCCGATCTCACCGCATCTTCGGCGTTAGATATCGCCGCGCATAGTCCACTATAGCGCGACGACATCTGCCTTGAATCTGCGGCAAGCTCGACAATCGCTCAGATTGGGTTTACATTAACGGCGATTTCAGTTATTTTTACAAGCTTATCGGTGGTTCATGGCTCCAATCCGACTCACCGCCACGTCCGTTGAGGAACCAATAGCGGTATTGAATCGATGGCCCAATCCTATATAATCACCAATATGTTGGCCGGTCTCGGCCGCATGGCCATTGCCCCTGTTCAGGAACTGGGCCGGGTGGCCATCTTTTTTTTACGCGGCGTCACCCATCTTTTTTCGTTTCCTCTGCAGGCGGACAAGATCATCGACCAGATCTATTTTATCGGCACGAAATCGGTGTTCGTGATCTGCCTCACTGGCGCGTTTACGGGGATGGTATTAGGCCTGCAGGGTTACTATACACTGGTGAAGTTCGGTTCCGAGGGGCTGTTGGGGGCGGCGGTGGCCTTGAGCCTGATTCGTGAAATGGGACCGGTGTTAGCTGCCATCATGGTCGTGGCTCGTGCCGGTTCGGCCATGGCCGCGGAAATCGGTATCATGCGCATTTCCGAACAGATCGATGCCCTTGAGACCATGGATATCAACCCCGTGCGTTTTCTGTTCAGCCCCCGGCTGGGGGCTGCGCTGATCAGCTTTCCCTTTCTCACGGCCATTTTCGATGTGGTGGGGATTATCGGAGGCTACGTGACCGGCTCACTGCTGCTGGGGATCAATTCCGGGCTCTATTTCAGCCGGGTGGAGTCCAGCGTGCTCATGGAAGACATCAACGGCGGATTTGCCAAATCATTTTGTTTTGCCGCCATCGTGGTAACGATTTGCTGTTTTCAAGGCTACACGACCCACCTGCGCAAGGAAGGTTTTGGCGCCAAGGGCGTGAGCCTGTCCACCACGTCGGCGGTGGTCCTGTCCTGTGTAATGATTATGGTCGCCGACTATGTGTTGACTTCGTTCTTGCTGTGAGACGACGATGACCGTGCCGTTGATCGAGTTTAATCACGTGTTCAAGCGCTTCGGCGACAATGCCGTGCTCAAGGGTGTGGATCTGTCCATCTACCAGGGGCAGGTTACGGCCATTATCGGCAAGAGCGGCATCGGCAAGAGCGTTCTGCTCAAGCACATCATTGGTCTTTTGGAGCCGGACGAAGGGGAAATCCGCTTCCAGGGGCAGGCCATCAACGCCATGCCCGCTGCCGCGCGCCGGGCGGTGAAGATGAAGTTCAGCTATATGTTTCAGGGAACGGCCCTGTTTGATTCCATGACCGTTTATGAGAATGTGGCCCTGCCGCTGAAGGAGAAGGGCCGGGTAGCGTTCCGTGACATTCAAAACCGTGTGCGTGACAAGCTGGCCCAACTGGACCTGGTCGGAATCGAGGACAAATACCCCTCCCAGCTTTCCGGCGGCATGAAAAAACGGGTGGCCATGGCGCGGGCCCTGGTGACCGATCCGGAGATCGTGCTTTTTGACGAACCGACGACGGGTCTGGACCCCATCCGCAAGAACGCGGCCCACGCCATGATTGCCGAATACCAGAAAACCTTCGGCTTTACCGGGGTCATGGTCAGCCACGAAATTCCCGATGTGTTCTACATCTGCCAGCGTATTGCTATGCTGGATCAGGGCCGGATCATCTTTCAGGGAAGCCCGGCGGAGATCCAGAACAGCGCTGAACCGGCGATCCGGCAATTTATCCGGGGCCAGGACCCGGAGGCAATCAAAGCTGCGCCAAGCGAGCGCTAACGATGACAGCCGCATCGGTTTCTTTTGCAGCTGTGGAGGTAATATGAAAAAAACATCTGTCGAAACCGCGGTGGGCGTGTTCGTTCTCATCGGCCTGATCAGCGTGGCTTACCTCACCATCAAGTTGGGAAAAATGGAGTGGTTCGGCGACGATTACTATACGCTCGATGCGCGCTTCAATTCGGTTTCGGGACTGAAGGCCGGGGCTCTTGTGGACATGGCGGGGGTAGAAATTGGCCAGGTGGCCGATATCCACCTTGACAATCAAAGACAGGAGGCCATTGTCAGTCTGAAAATCAAAAAAGGCGTGATGCTCACCGATGACGTCATTGCCTCGGTAAAAACGTCCGGACTGATCGGCGATAAATTCATCCGGTTGACGCCGGGCGGTTCGGACAGAATACTGAAAACCGGAGACATGATTATAGAAACCGAGTCGGCCCTGGACATTGAGGAACTGGTCAGCAAATATGTTTTTGGAGATGCCGAAAAGTAATTCCGTGCTGCATTCAAGATGATACCCAAGTGTCAAGCAGGCGGTGACGCAGCCGACACCGGTAAAACTTGTATGCCAAATGGAATAAGAGATTGCGGAGGATGTTATGATCCTTAAAAGTACTGCCGGAGTACTGGCTGTTTATGTGTTGATGATATTCCCAGCGGTAGCGGTATCATTGGAGCCCATGGCCACCATCAAAGCCCCCATCGACACCGTCATTGCCATTCTCAATGATCCCCAATACAAGGTGAAGGGCACCAAATCGGCCCAGCGGGATGAAATCTGGAAGAATGTCAAGCCGATGTTCAACTTCGATGAGATCGCCCGACGCACCGTAGCGCGTAACTGGAGCGATTTCAACGATGCGGAAAAGGCCGCATTTACCGATGTGTTTGCCCAGTTTCTCGGCAACACCTACATCGATAAGGTGCAGGGAGAATACCACAACGAGCAGATCGTTTACCTCGGGCAGGATTTCTACTCGGACATCTACGCCGAAGTCAAAACCCAGATCGTCAGAGAAACATTA
>NZ_JASJGN010000336.1:0-4786 GCF_033791525.1 Desulfosarcina sp. | reverse complement strand
TTAACAGCTGCTCCATCGTTTCAGGCCATTGGCTCTTAAAGGCTTGGTTAAGATCCGCGATGCGAACCCATCCGTTTTTTCGACAGATCGCCAATTGCTCTTTTTCATCGACCCGAATGGTAGCTAATCGCATGCTGCCTCTCTTTATGGTTTCCAAGGACGAAATCTATTGAATGCGGCATTCGTGGAATGGTTGACTCGATCTTTTCATTTAACAGGGTGTTGAAAAACGTCATGAGCGCAGGCAAGACAAGGCAAAATTTGGCGAAAAAAGCGGTATTTATGGTTGATAAATGAGCATTTTGAGCCAAATTTTAACGCTGGTTGTCCAAGCGCAATAGTTTCTCAACATCCTGTTAAGCAGTTTCGCTGCAGGAACAAGGCCAGCCACCTCGCATCCGGGATTGTCTGGGTAATTGTTGACATATAATTACACTATAATATCAAATAATACTATTTACTTTTTTATACAACCGTTCACTCTTGATAAGGTCGAAAAAATAATAACCTGCCGATAATATGTATGTTTTAAACTTTTTGAGTTTCTGGCCCATGACTTGCTGCTTTAAGAAAGCAATCCCTGGCCCAGCGGTGCACCCGCGTGGCAGCGTTCATCGCCATATTTTCTTCACCGATAGTCTTTATCGAGCAACTACCGGGGACAGAAGATAGATCTGGAGAAAGCATGCCGGAATATCTCAACAGAGGCAACAAAGCGTTACACCAGCAGACCACCACAGCCAACGAACGCTTGCAGAAGGCCCTTGCGGAGAGAGAGCGGTTTCTGGATCGTCAACCGCACCTGCGTGTCTATCAGGCGGAAATAGACAGGGTTCTGGACAATTCAGGCAACCTTGAAGGCCGCATGGCCGTTCTGGGAATGCTGCTGCAGGGCAAGCTCCTCGACATGCAAAAGGAGCTCTACAAGCTGGCTAAGATTCTCCAGCAAAATTCCAATTCTCAGTAGCTCACCCCGGGGGAAACGCTGCAACGACTGCGATGCGTATGCGTTATTAGACGCCATAGTCAAAGCAGCCCACGATAATTCCCACCATCCACCAAGATATTCTGGCCGGTAAGGTAACGCGCCTGGACGCTGGCCAGGAAGGCAGCGGCAGCCCCGAAATCAGACGGGTCACCGATGGTATGACTGGGATTGGCCGACATCATCTCATCGATGATCGCCTCGGGTGTCTTCTTCTCCTGATCGGCACGGAACGCCGCCAACTGATCGATTCGCGATGTTTTGTGGGTGCCTGGAAGCAATGCATTGACGGTTATGCCATCGGGTGCCAGTTCCGTTGCAATCGTTTTCAAAAAACCAGTCAGCCCGGCACGGGCCATATTGGACAACAACAGCGTACCGATGGGTTGCTTGACCGAAATCGAGGTGATGGCGATGATTCGGCCCCAGCCGTTGGTTTTCATGGCCGGTGTGACGCCATGAATCAGGTGCACAGCGCTCATCAAGGTCAGGTTGAGGGCCTTTTCGTATTCCTCGAGGGCAGTGCTGGCGTAAGTTCCCGGTGGAGGACCGCCGGCATTGGTGACCAGGATTTCCGGTTCTCCCAGAGCTTCTCGAACGTCCTCAAGCAGGCGGCGGATATCTTCAGCCTTGCGCATGTCCGCAGCCACCCCCAGCACTGCTGTTCCGGATTTTTTTGAAATCTCTTCGGCGGCCTGTTTGGCTGCGGCACGGTCACGGGAGCAGATCGCTACCCGGCACCCCTCGGCGGCCAGCTGTTCCGAGCAGCCCCGCCCCAACCCCCGGCTTGATGCCGTCACCAGAGCAATTTTACCATGTATTCCTAAATCCATTTTACACCTCCTTGGTTGGTGTCTGTCCAGAAACGAGAAATTTTGGTCGAGATCAAGAGATTCTGGATGGCCACTGTCTGCCGAAGGTAAACACGATTTCTAAGGTGTCCAATCCTGCCCGATCCATGCGGAATGAGCCGATATAGTGTCCGTCCAGAAATGAGGGATTTTGGTCGAGATCAAGGCGTGCGAAAAATTTTACCGGAGGCATATAGTTGATATTCTGAGGATAAAATTTTTCGCGCAACGCAGAGGTCGGGCAAAATAACCATTTATGGATGGGCACTATCTAATACCCGTTCGATGTTACCTGGCCCAACCTTCTTTCAATCTCTGCAGGACCGTCATCCCGTCGGCACTTGGTAATTCCTGTTGACCGAATGGGATCTTTGGTTTAGTCAGTTAACTCAGTTCTTAGATACCTGCTTCTCACATACATCGATCACACCTTCAGTAAATATTACAGCGTATTTTTAGAACGCTTTGCACGGCGCCCTGCAGACGACATCTCCGCCGCCTGCCGAATGGAGAAGCGCTTTCAGTGAGTACTGGGCGAAGTTGCCTTCAACCGTAAATCCGCACGCATATTTACCGCTATGAGACTGATGACATGCATGCAACGACCCGAGAACCAACCACCTGACGCTTGAGGACGCCATGAACACGACAACCACAGAGCGATACGTGCTGTCCATCGACCTGGGCAGCAGCGACCTGAAAGCCGCCCTGGTGGGCATCGACGGACGCATCGTGGCCAGTGCGGATGAACCCACCGGGACCACGCTTTTCCCTGGGGGCGGTGCCGAGCAGGATCCGGTGCAGTGGTGGCACAACGCCAAAAAAGCGGCGGCAGCCGTCATTGCGCGTGCCGGTGTTCCAGCGGAAAAAATCGTGGCGGTGGCCTGTGATTCCCAGTGGTCTGTCGTCGTACCCGTAGACGAGAATGCCGAGCCGCTGATGGGCGCGGTTCACTGGCTGGACACCCGGGGCGGCAAGTACAACCGCCAGGTTGCCGGCGGGTTTCCCGGTATTCAGGGGTACCAGGTGTGGAAGCTGATGCGATGGATCCGCCTGACCGGACTGGCCCCCACGCACACCGGCGTGGATTCCATGGGGCACGTGCTATTTATCAAGAACGAGCGGCCGGACATCTACCGGCAAACCTTCAAATTTCTCGAACCCATGGACTACCTGACGGCCCGCCTCTCCGGGAAAATCGTCGCCACCCAGAAAACCATGGCCCCGTTCGTCATCACGGACAATCGTTTCGGAAAAGGACGCTACAGCGACGCGCTGCTGCGCATGGCGGGACTGGACCGTGAAAAGTTTCCGGACCTGATCGCCAACAACGGCATCGTGGGGCCGATGGATCCGGCAGTCGCCGAAGAACTGGGCCTGACGCCCGCCACCCAGGTCGTCGCCGGCGTCGGCGACACCAATGCCTCCATTATCGGATCCGGTGCAGTGCGAGACTTCGAAGCCATCATCTACATCGGAACCACCTTGTACATGAGCTGCCACATGCCGTTTAAAAAGACCGACCTGGCCCACATGATGACAGCCCTGCCCAGTGCATTTCCAAACCGTTACATTCTGCTTGGTGAACAGGGGCTCGGCGGAAAATGCGTGGAATTTTTTCTGAAGAACATCCTGTACGACACGGACGATTTCGAAATGCCCGCTAAACCGGAAGATGCCTATCTGCGCTACAACACCGTGGCCGCCAGCGCTCCGCCGGGCAGTGGCGGTGTCATCTTCCTCCCCTGGCTGAACGGTTCCGTGGTCCCTTGTGAAAATCCACACGTCCGCGGCGGTTTCGTCAACCTTTCCATCGACACCCGCCGCCGTCATCTGGCCCGCGCCATTATGGAGGGCCTGGCCTTTAACAGCCGCTGGACCCGCGAGCCGGCGGAGAAAATGATGGGCCGCCCGTTCACCCGATTTATCTTTTCCGGCGGCGGCGCCCTTTCCGACCTCTGGTCCCAGATCCACGCAGACATCCTGGGTGTCCCCATTCATCAGGTGGCCGACCCGCTCACATCCACCGCACGGGGAACCGCCCTGCTTGCCTTGACGGCCCTGGGGCACCTGACCGTTGACCAGTTGCCAGCCATGGTCCCCATCAGGCAGGTGTTCGAGCCGGAGCCGTCCAGCAAAGCCATATACGACCGGCACTATGGCCAGTACCGCAGGCTTTTTTCCAGAAACAAGGACATCTTTGCCGCCTTGAATGCGCATGCGGGGAAATAGTCCGCCGAAGACCCGAAGGAGGATATCATGTCAGACCAGGCCGTCGATCCGTTGAAACCGTACAAAGGACGTTTTGAATCCCATGCCACCATCCCGGCCAGAGGCCGGGCCAAGGACGAGATATTCAACGAACTGGCCACCGTGGCCGAAGAGGAAAACGCCCGCTGGAAAACCGGCCAGGTATCGGGGACCTTCTACCACGCCGGCGACGCCCACCGCGCGTTCCTCAACCGGGTTGCCTCCCTCTTCACCCATGTGAACACCATCCAGTTCGACGTCTGCCCGAGCATGTTCAAGATGGAAAGCGAAATCATTGCCATGACATCCGACATGCTGCACGGCGACAGCGCCCGGGAACACAACCCGGAGAACGCGGTCTGCGGCACCATGACATCCGGCGGCACCGAGAGCATCCTCATGGCCATGAAGGTATACCGGGACTGGGCCCGCGAAGAAAAGGGCATTGCCACGCCGGAGATCATCATCCCCCACACGGCCCACCCGGCCTTCGACAAAGCGGGCGAATATTTCGGCATCTGCATGGTACATGTACCGGTTTCAGAGCCTGATTTCCGGGTGGACCCCAAGGCGGTGGAGGAAAAAATCACCCCCCATACGGCCGCCATCGTCGGCAGCGCAGGCAACTATCCCTACGGCCTCATCGATCCCTTGGAAGACCTGTCCGAGATCGCCCTGCGACACCAGATCGGCTTTCACG
>NZ_JASJGN010000335.1:0-6829 GCF_033791525.1 Desulfosarcina sp. | reverse complement strand
TCGGCGACGGCCTGGTAGGTGACCTTGCCGTCGATCACGTTGGCCCCCAGCAGGATCTCCTGGTTGTCCTGCATGGCCTTTTTCCAGCCCTTGTTGGCGATCTGCACCGCATAGGGCAAGGTGGCGTTGGTCAAGGCCAGGGTCGAGGTCTTGGCCACGGCACCGGGCATGTTGGCCACGCAGTAGTGGATCACCCCGTCGACCACATAGGTGGGATTGCCGTGGGTGGTGGCCTTGGAGGTGTCGAAGCAGCCTCCCTGGTCGATGGCCACATCCACTAGCACCGAGCCCTTCTTCATGGTTCCCAGCATCTCGCGGGTTACCAGCCGTGGCGCCTTGGCCCCGGGGATCAGCACGGCACCCACCACCACGTCGGCCTCTTTGACCAGCTTGCGGATCGTCGCCGGGCTGGACATCAAGGTGAAGCAGTTGGCCGGCATCACGTCGCTCAGGTAGCGCAGCCGGTCCAGGTTCATGTCCAGCAGGTAGACCTTGGCTCCCAGGCCGCAGGCCATCTTGGCCGCGTTGACGCCCACCACGCCGCCGCCGATCACCACCACCGTGCCCGGGTCCACGCCGGGAACGCCGCCCAGCAACACCCCGTGGCCGCCCTGGGCCATCTCCAGGTACTTGGCCCCCTGCTGGATGGCCATGCGCCCGGCCACTTCACTCATGGGGGTCAACAACGGCAGACTGCCGTCGGCCTTCTGAATCGTTTCGTAGGCGATGCTCACCGACTTGCTCTTGATCAGCGCATTGGTCTGGGTCAGATCGGCGGCCAGGTGCAGGTAGGTGAAGACGATCTGGCCTTCGCGGATCAGATCGTACTCGGGAGGCAACGGTTCTTTGACATGCATGACCATGTCCGCCGCATCGAAGATCTCCTTGGGGGTGTCGATCATCTTGGCCCCGGCTTTCACATAGGCTTCATCGGAAAAGCCGCTGCCGCCACCGGCATTTTTTTCCACCAATACCGAGTGCCCGTTGTGGATCATCACTTCCACACCGGCAGGGGTCATGCACACGCGGTTCTCTTCCGTCTTGATCTCTTTCAGTATTCCGACAATCATGGTTCCTCCTTTCAGGTTCAACGAATTAAGTGGCGATGAAACGACAAAGCGATTCCACTCCATCGGGTCCTTATGGTTCAGTCGCCTGATGCATGGGGCATCGGCGTTGTATCTGGAGGGTCCTTCTCACGACGCACGTTTCCCTCTTTGGCCGGCTTGGTCTTTCGGCGCCACTTGACGGGTTTCCAGAGGTGCGTTTTGGAAAAGCATCCCCACGCCCAGCGCAGCCAGGATACGAGGCTGAAGGCCAGCCACAGGGACCAGACCAGCATGAGCAGGTGGTAGATCCACTGGGGCAGGCTCACCACCCAGGGGGTGGGCATGTTTCCGCCAATACGGTCCTGAGTCCAGTTCAGTTGAAAGCGCGTGGATTGGTTGCCGGCAATTTGCATGTCCGGGATGCCCAGAAGGCCGCGTTCAATGGCGGTGTAGAGACCCACCATGGCTGCCACAGTCAGGATCACCAGAAGTAACTGGATGCCGTTAAAGGCCAAGGCGTTTTCCGGTGCTTTCCGGCAGCGGGTTCCCATGGCCAGCAGCCAGCCCACAACCAGCAGGGCCACAACCGCGGGCACCTGGGTCAACCCGAGTCCCAGCAGCAGCCAGTGATGGGTGCGAAGGGGCGTAACCACCGTTTTCCCCAAGCCCACAGCCACTACCACCACCACGATCAGGTAGCTCCAGAACAGAACGGCCGGTCCAAGCCTGGGCCCGCCGGCCAACAGAATCCAGCGGTGGTCGGGCATGTGAAAGGTCACTGCGGCATTGACGGCGGCATCGCCCACGTTGACCTGAGGGCCCTGAACCCGGGTCATCGAATCGTTCAACTGATTCCACGCAAGCCTCACCGTCTGGCTGCCCGGCTCCAGCGGTACGGTTACCAGTCGGCCGTCCTGGCGGATGGGCAGGGTTTTGCCATCGATCGTGACCGTCTGCAGGTTGGCCTGCGTTGGCAATTCGATCTGATGGTGTCCGCCTTTGCTGGAACGGATGCCAAGGGTCAGCATCGCACGGGAAAACCGCTGCCCAGGTGTCAGCGCCAGCACCGACCGGTCCACGGTGATCGTTCGGCCGGCGACCGCCTTGGGTCGGGCCACATCGATGCGCACCTGTTCACCCGGCCACGGGCGCCATTGCGGCTGCCAATTACGGCCTTCATCCTGGTGGTGCACCACGGTCAGACCGGACACGCTGCAGCGCCACATCGCTGCGGCATCCAGAGTCCAGCTTTCTGTCCAAGGCATATCCCGAGGCGCGGTCAGCAGGATCGCCGGCGCAATGGGAATCGTTGTGGAAAACTGCGTCTCCATGTCATCCGGGCCCAGCGAGACCTGAGCCACCCGATCTTCCACATGAATGCCCGGCGTGGTGACCGAGGCGTTTTCCATTAGCGGAACGGATAGCACCGCCGGCACTCCCGGTTCGGTGAGCCGCTGAATGCGCGTGGTCACATCCCACTGGATACCCAGGTGCAGGGTGTGCGCCACGAGGAAAAAGGCGGGAATATCGGTTCTGGAAACGTCGGTGGGCGATCCGCTGTCGCTCTGTGTGCGACTCAGGGCAATGGTGGCGTCCATACTTCCGTCAGGTCCAAAGCCACGGGCCTGCCATCCGACACCTGCGTAGGTGCCCACATGGGGTACGATGGGAAAGGTGATGCGAATTTCGTCGGCATTGCCAGGCGGCCCGATCATCTTGACCTGGTGCACCCCCCGGGGCAAAACCATCCACAGGGTGCCCCGGTCATCCCGGGAGAGGCTTTTCACCGGTTGATTGTCAAGAATGATCCGGTTCGGTCGCCAGGTTTCCAGCGTGGCGGGCAAAGGGATAGCCGTGTCGATCTGGGCATGCATCTGCATGATCAGGCGAAGCTGGTCAGGGGTAGCTGCCAGCTCCAGCCGGCTCACATCAGCACAATGGGGAAGGCAGGGCGCCGGTTCGAGCATTCGCTGCTGGAGTTCGTCCAACAGGGGCTGGGGGGGAAAGGCCTGCCCAGCGGGTTCGGCCCGAAGCAACTGGACCGGTGCTAGGAAAATCAACATTAGTATCAGCGCGGAACCGATGGCCGTCCCCGGTTCAGGAAGATGCCGGCGCCAGTTGCGCAAGTCCAGAAAGGCCACGACAAGCAGAAACAGCAGCGCCACCCGAATCAATCCAAGGGCCAGGTTCATGGACGGTGAAACCAGCCACAGGCGAATCTGCTGGGTGCGGTCCACCGGTCCGTTCCAGAGAAGCTGAACGGATCGCCATTGCCACACCGGAAGCCCGGGACCGGTCTGTACCAGGGCGTCGGGATCCGTTACAAACCGGGTCTTCCGGGGTGTCGGTTGTGGCCGGGACAACTGGATCTCTTCTGCGGCTTTGAGGAGGCGTTTACCGACCGAAGCGGTTTCAGGCGCGTCGGCCATCCGGGATTCAAGGACCCTTCCGGTCCCGATAGCCGCCGGCCGGTAAAGGATTCCATCCCCGCCCTGGGCCAACTGGGGATAGATGGCCGTACGGACCTGCTGAACCATGAAAGGCATCGTGATAGCGATGAGCGCAACCACCGCGCTGGCCCCCCACAGTTTGACGACGGTTTTAAACCAGCCATTGGGAAGATATTTCAACAGCGCGGCCACCGCCAGCAGGTGAAGCCACACCTGCCGCGGCGCACCCGGCTCATGGAATGTCAGCACCAGTGTCACCAGGGCCAACAGACCGGTTGTCCGGTTGCGAATTTGATAGGCGCTGATGGCGATGATCAACACCAGAAAAAAGTCAAGCAGGGTCCAGCGCTGGAGCCATGCCCCGGGGGGAACATCCACACCGGCGGCGGAAAACAGGGTCCAGCCCGGAGGTAGGTGAAGCAACCCGCGGACGCTTTTAAAATCGTGGTCCCAGCCGATGGCGGGCACGATCGACGACGTGCGCGCCAGGCGGCTGTCCGCCTCCAGGGACAGCTGTCCGCGGCGCAGCTGAACGCCGGGCGAGGGCCGTTCCCCCTGAAGGGTGATCAGCTGATCCTGCCCATCCACGGCCACCCGTCCCAATTCCATTGGCGCCTCCATGGCCAGGTGCCAGGTTCGGCTCAATGTGCCACCAATGCGGTCATTGATGGTAAAGCCAGACCCATCAAAATCCAGCCACCAGGTGCGCACCAGGTCGAGCTGGTCCGGTGCCGGATCCGGGTCGCCCCTGCGCAGGACCTCGAAGGACAGGACGGCGCCGGGTTTGAGCTGATAGGCGGGAAAACCTTTCCATTCGTCGGGCATCCGGGTTCGCGACGGCTCAAGCGTCGGTGCACCCAGAACCTTCACCATGCGCAGGCCGTTGAAGGCCTTGAAGGACCAAATCTCATCACCATAAAGACCCTTCCCCGTGGAGAGGGTCTTCACCGGACCATCCAGGCGTACCGTCACGCGGACATCCCAGCGGCCGGGGCGGGCCTGAACCAGCAGGTCACCCGCATGCGTCAGGCGGGCGGGCAGCGGGCTGTCGATCTTCATCGCCGCGGCGCCGTCGGGTAGCAGGGAGGCCAGCCGGATCTCACGGGGCCGACCGGAGACCTCGAGCAGGACCCGGGTGATCAGCCGCATGGGAATGTCATCTTCGATCAACCGGAACAGGGTGGCCGTCATGGTGTCTTCCAACCTGGCGGTGCCGCCTTTTCCGTGAAGCCGAAGGTGGCCGTTTTGATCAAGGTCGGGTTCGACGATTTCCCGGCCGTCGACGGTTAAAGAGAGAAGGCCCGTGGAAACAGGAACCTGGAGTACTTCCGGCAGCGTGTTCCAGACGAAAGCGCCTCTGATGGTATAATTTTCGGGTTCCAGCCAGATGCTCGGCCGACCGTTGCGGCCCACCACGGGCAGAGCCTTGCTGCCGAGGGATACGGATTCGGGCCAATGGGCCTCGTCACCGGGAAGGGTTACCCAACTGGGGGCATACACGGTCACCTGCTGCTCGAACAGACCTCCCAGGTCCCCCACATCCACGACCAGGCGCGACGACCACCAGCAGCGGCGAATCGTCCCATTGTCAAAGTGTGCGGGGCATTGCTGCTCCGCCTTATCGTGAAGCACCCAGGCCCGCCAGGGTTCCAGAGATGCGGGAATGTCCAAGGCCTTTGCCTGCGCTGCGGCCACACCCACAGTGATAACAAGACACAACAGATACAGGGCAACGACGACCGATCCTGCACGGTTCATGGTACCTCCTGGAGAATGGCGGGTAAGCGTTCACCGGTTCAGGGTTGTTATTTGCTTATCAACGTTACCCGAAGGCCAGCCCTGAAAAGGCGGATTCTGTTTGGAACATCTTACTGGAACAATAAGGACCAATTGTTTTCCGAAGTTGATTGATCATGAACCGTTGAACCCTGAACCTGATTTTTGAGATAGATTCTACCCATTGTTGGCACATCAGACGCTCGTATTTTGTTTGTCCAGCAGGGGATTGTCGTCGCTGCCAAAGCGTTTTCCCGTTTCGGCTTCAACCGTTTGAAGGGCAGACAAGACTTGGTCCCACATACCCTTGGGAAAGGTTCCGCCGGACTTGAGGAAGGCATTGCAGGCCTCGGTGGAGACATTAAATCCGTGGGGAACCGGCAACCCGATTCGAACCATTTCAGCCAAGTTTGCCCCTTTGCTGCCCAGCAGACCCCGAACGGCATCCCCATCCTGGCCCACATGGTTTTTTACGGCATCCAGTTCGTCAAAGCCAAACACCCATTTTTTGGTTTTCATACCCACCTCCATGCATTGCCAAAAGGCTGCGCTATTTCTCGGTTGTCATAGAAAAGACAACCGGTAAAACCTGCCGATACCTGCCGCCGTTAACCACCGCGGCAGGGTTTGCCGATTGGCGGCAACGACTATTGCTAAGCGTGAGCGACGAAGAAGTGGAAGCGATCCACCGTTTTTAAAATGAGCCAATCGTTCAGAAACAGGGTTGGAAACCGGGCTAGAAATAATTCCACATCCAGTTATTTTTTTCTAACCGTGACCCCAGTTTCACAAGGATTGATTCTGGATCACTTCATGACGGATTCGTAAAAAGTCACCGGTCATGTCATTCCCGCGAAGGCGGGGCACGTCGTGAAGCTTTTTCAGCGCCATCTATAACTACCTGTTAATACAGGATCCCCGCTTTCGCAGGGACGACAACAAAACTGAAATTTCGATTTTTTACGAGTTCATCATCATTGGAATAGTGAAAGAATGGAATGGCATTTTAATGCAACTTCAAGCGAGTTTGGGTCCCCCCTTTTGACAGACTGCCTCACAATTGAAAAAAATACAAATGTTGCTGCTTTGTCATTCCGGACTTGATCCGGAATCCAGTTCTTTTTCAACGCGTTGGACCACTGAATACCGGATCAAGTCCGGAATGACGGGCAGAAATTAAGCGTTTTTCCGAATTACGACACAGTCTGCCCAAAAGGGGGAAAGGGGGATTTTTCTGTCGCCGACTCCCCTGCCTAACGGAATATGTTTTTGAAAAAAGCTATAATCCTCCCACAGCGTTCATGTTACATCCGCTCAGCAATTATGCAAAAGCGCTAGCCCTGAACGCTGAACCCACCGGAGGCGGACACGCCTTTGAACGCCTGAACCACCTTAAGGCTTTTTAATCCCCAGTTTTTGCAGGCGGGAGCGGAGGGTGGAAGGATTCATATCCAGAATTATGGCGGCGCCTTTAGGGCCATCGATGCGCCAGTTGGTTTCCTCGAGCACCCGGATGATATGATCTGTTTCGATCGCCTGCAGACTTTTTAGAGG
>NZ_JASJGN010000334.1:0-13625 GCF_033791525.1 Desulfosarcina sp. | reverse complement strand
ATTTTGGTCGAGATCAAGGCGTGCGAAAAATTTTACCGGAGGCGCCCTGAAAGAAGTGCCCTTGGGGTGCATATAGTTGATATTCCGAGGATAAAATTTTTCGCGCAACGCAGAGATCGGGCAAAATAACCATTTATGGATTGGCACTAAGGAGGAATAGGCATATGGCAACACGTGTGACGGTCCTGGGCGCCGGTCCGGGGGGGTATGTGGCGGCGGTTCGTGCCGCTCAACTGGGCGCGGTGGTGACGGTGGTGGAAAAGGAGCAGGTCGGCGGCACCTGTCTGAACTGGGGGTGCATTCCTTCGAAAATCATGAAAACCACTGCCGAGATGCTCGAAAAATTTCACCACGCTGATCAGTTCGGTATACGCCTGGATGGCAGCGCCGTGCTTGACATGCAAAACCTCATGGCCCGCAAGCAGAAAGTCCTTTCCACCCAGATCAAGGGTATCGAAGGCCTCCTGGCCCACCACAAGATCAGCCTGGTTCGCGGCACCGCCCATATCGACGGTCCCGGCAAGGTGTCCGCCACCGGTGAGGACGGGCAGGAGCAAGTCTGGGCCTGGGATCGACTGATCATCGCCACCGGTTCCCAACCTTTTTCGGTGCCGGCTTTTCCCTTTGACGGCCAGTGGATTCTGTCCAGCAACCACATTCTAGAGATCGAGCAGGTCCCCGAATCCATTGTAATCGTGGGTGGGGGGGTGATCGGCTGCGAATTCGCCTGTATCCTGTCCGCCATGGGGGCCGCGGTTATTGTCGTGGAGGCACTGGACCGCCTGCTGCCCCTGCCGTCGGTGGATGCCGGTTGCTCCAAGGTGCTGGAGCGGGAGATGAAAAAGCGCAAAATCAAGTATTACGTGAACCGGGTGGTGGAATCGATCGAGCGGCGTGGTGACGGCTTGACGGTGGCCATCGGTCCCTCCCCCTTTGCATCGGATTTGAAGGAAAAGGACAAGGTCCCGGTGACGGAGACGGTGGCGCAGGCGCTGGTGTGCATCGGCCGGTCGCCCAATACCAAAGATATTGGCCTGTCCACCCTCGGACTTGCGACGGATGCCAAGGGGTGGATACCGGTGGACGACCGACTGCAGACAGGCGTTCCAGGCGTATACGCCATTGGCGACGTGCTGGGCCCGGAGCGGGTGATGCTGGCTCACGTGGCCTCCACCGAAGCCATGCTGGCGGCTGAAAATGCCATGGGCGCCGAGCGCGTCATGGACTACACGGCAGTGCCCGGGGCCATTTTTACCATGCCGGAGGTGGCCTGCGTGGGGCTCACCGAGGCTCAGGCCAAAATCCAGGGAATCGATGCCCGCGCGGATACCGTGCTGTTTCGCACCATCGGCAAGGCCCAGGTCATCGGTGAACTGGCCGGCCAGGCCACCATCATTTCCGATGCCGGCAACGGCAAGGTGCTGGGAGTTCACATCATCGGCCCCCATGCCACTGACCTGCTGGGAGAAGGGACCCTGGCGGTCAGCAATAACCTGTGTGTGGCGGACATCGCCGACACCATTCACGCCCACCCCACCCTTGCGGAGATCATGCTGGAGGCGGCGTTGAAGGGCACAGACAGAGCACTCCACGGATAGGGTGAATGTCCACAACAGGCATCTTTCGGTCCCTGGCGGCGTACTCGCTCGTCGGCAATCCTCGGAATAGGCTTACTATGCCTGCGGTTGCCAACTCGCTCGAGTCTTGCCAGGAACCAAAATCTACCCGTTGTGGGCGTTCACCGTCACACGATTGTCGCATTGGTAGGTGGATTCGAACCTTTCTGCACGGATACGACGATTACAGGGAAATTTTAAATGCTTGATGAAGCTTTACGGTACGGCGACTGAGAACGTCTGCAAATATCTGCCGGTTGCTGCCAGGTAGTATTTCACAGCCAGAGATAGTAGCTTGGGGTTCAGGCCAAGGCCGCAGGGATTTTGGAACCGGAGGCGTAGCAGCGCTACGTCGAGGATTGCAAAATCACGAGAACGCCGGCCTGGGCTGCAAGATGCTGTCTCCTTGGTGGCTAAATCGCAATGAGCACCAGTGCAGCCCCGGCACCGGCCACCCCAAACCACTGCCGACGGCCCAGTCCTTCCCGGAACACCAGCCAGGCCAACAACACGGTGGATGCCGGGTACAGGGACGCCAGAATAGCGGCAATGTCCAGCCTTCCGAGGTGGGCGGCCATTCCGAAGGCGGCGTTACCTGCGGTATCCAGTATGCCTGCCAGGGCGATTAAGACGAACTGACCCCGGGGTGGCGGTGCCAGTTGACGAGTCGTGGCCAGAAGCGTGAACATCAGCGCGATGGCCGCTGCACGGGCCGCCACCAGCGGCCACAGGACAGACTGGCTGCTGGCCTGATCCATGAAAATGAAGAACAGGCCGAACCCCAAACCGGCTAAAATCGAGAGTCGCAGTTCACCGGGTTCGATTTTCGATTTATCCCCCGGAGAAGAAAGAAACCAAACTGCTGTTATGGCGATTCCGAAACCGATCGTGCGCAGCCAGCCGGGAAAACCCTCCACCAACAATGAAAAGGTCATGGGAACCAGGGCTGTCACTACCGCTGACAGCGGTGCTACGAGCCCCATCCGTCCCTGGGCCAGCCCTTTGTAAAGTCCGACCAGGCCTAACACGCCGAAGATTCCAGCCAATCCGCCGAACAACAGGTGCCTTACCGGTGGCATGCTGCGGGCAAAAGCTGCCGCCAGACAAACCAGAAGGGTGCCGCCGATCAGCTGGGAGAAGAGGATCACGGTGAGCGCGTTCCCCCGCCGGGAGGCAAAACCGCCGGCAAAATCGCCCGCCCCCCAGACCAGGGCGCTGCACAGGCCGCAGACCACGGCCAAGGTTTCCGGATTGATCATATCAGCACCTTCTCGTCCCTATTTGCCGGTATAGCCTGCCAGCCCGGCAATTTTTTCCCGATAAAAATATCGCTTCTGCCCAGAATTGTCCCTTCTGGGGCTGTTTTCGAGTGTCCTGTCTAATGGCACAAAAACTGCTTAGAGAAAAGCAAATAAGACAAAGCAAATAAGGAAAAAGCCAAATCGAACGTCTTCGTGCGTTTAAAGTATAGAACCGACGTTAACAACACCCGCAGGAGGGTTCACCACGTGGTAAGAAACTGTCTTTTAATGATTGGTCTGGTCTTTTTTTTCCTCTTTGCCCGCAATGTCATGGGCGACATTCCGCTTCTCGTGAACTTCAGGAGCGGGGCATTGGTATTGGTTGGCACGATCGTTGGCGGTACGCTGGCATTTCCCGTCCATACCCTGCGCGGCTTTTTCACCAGCCTGGTCGACAGCCTGAAACCCAGACCGAAAACCGTAGAAGACCTGATCAGTCACATTATCGTATTGGCCCGCCTGCAGCGGGTCGCCGGTCTGGGTGAGATGAACCGGAAAATCAACGCCCTGCCGAACCCGGTTCTACGCCGTGGTTTTCAAATGATTCTTGATAATTTCGACCCCCCACGGGTCGAGATGATGTTGGGAAAGGAGATCAATCTGTATTTGGACCAATTGCAGACGCAGCTCAACGTGATCAACCGGCTAGCCAGGCTCGCACCGGTGTTCGGCTTTGTGGGTACGATCATCGGTCTGATAAATGTGTTGAACCACATCGGCAGTTCCGCCCAAATCGGACAAGGTATGGCGACGGCCCTGTTAACCACCTTTTACGGCCTGGTCTTTGCCAATTTTGTGTTTCTTCCGATCGCGGGCAAGTTTGCCGAGCACATCAGGCGCGAGGCGCTGATGCTCAATGTGGTTTTCGACGGCGTCATGGGTGTGTGCAATCAACGACCCCCGCTGGAAATTGCCCACAGTCTGAAGTCTTATGCAGAAGTTGATTTCTCAACGCCGCCGCCGATGTCGCTTCGAAAGGGTCATCGATGGAATCTGTGGGGCGACGCCGCCAAACAGCAGGAACTGGCGAGGTAGCAGATGGTCGACAATGCGGGTCAGTCAACGCCATGGCGGTTCACGCCGAGCGCCGACAAAGGCTTCGTTGCCCGGTTTTCTTTGGCAGAAGAGGCGAAATCTGCCGAAGAAGACGCGTTTTTGTGGAGTATGGCGGACCTGATGACCCTCCTGCTCGTTTTTTTTGTTATGCTATACGCCAATGCTATCAATCGGCCTGAAACCGCTGCACAGGAACCGGAACAAGCCAGCACGACCGTCGCATCGTCATCGGTTATCCATTCAGACGCTCTCCCTGAAGTCCCCCCTGCTGACTCCGTCCCGACGGATGAGACCGTGGCCCCGAATCCGGAGCCACCGGCAGCGAACCTTCAACCCCAGGAGGAGGGATCCTCTGTCGAACCGTTGAACCAGGCAATGATTAACGACCTGAAAGAGAGCTTCAGCAATGATTTTTACGTCCGGTGGGACAAGAAACAGCCCGTATTTGTTCTGGGCGAGCGGATCACGTTCAATATCGGCGATGCGGAACTGTTGACCGATGCTCAATCGGCATTGAAACGGATTGTCGATTGGATTGCCCCGCAGCGTCACTACCAGATCATCGTATCAGGTCATACCGATGACATTGCCATCCGTACACCGAGGTTTCCATCCAATTGGGAGCTGTCTGCAGCAAGAGCCGCCAGTGTCGCCAAATTTCTGGCGTCTCACGGTATTGCCCCGCAGCGGTTGATTATTCAGGGGAAATCGGAATTTCACCCGTTGGTGGCCAATACGTCAGACGAGAATCGACGGGCAAACCGTCGGGTTGAAATCTCCCTGGTCAAGGGCGAGCGGGCAGCGGGTCGTTTTTAGAACGGGTCTCATCGCTGCCCCCAAAGGCCCACTTTTATTGTTAAGCACGCGAGTGCTGATTAGTTTACCCCAGCGTTGCAAAAGCGGGAGGGTTTCAGAGCCAAGGCGCCGAGGGTGACGCCGTAGTCCTTTACTGCAATCCCTTGGCAACGCGGGATCTGGAATCCTCCCGCTTTCCCGAAAGGGTAAAAACATGAGAAAATCATTGTTTTTGCAGGAATTCACATCTGGTGGACTCCCGAACATCCGGCAGGATTAAACGTTTTCTCTATTTTTACAGAATGTTAAAATAATTTCCCCATGTTTTTATGCAACGATGGGGTTTACCCGCTCCCAGGCCGTCATCTGGCTGACGGTGTGCTGAAACTTGCGCCGGGTTTCACGGATGACGAATTCAACCTCCCGGGGGGTGCCGATCATCTGAAAATGACCAACCAGTAGGTCTTTCAGCCCGTCCAGTGTGGTATACGGCTCACCGTCCCTGCGGCCGCCGCCCACCCAGTTTTCGCGAAGGGTGAATTCCTCCAACCAGGTGTAGGGCGAGGTGAGGACCAGAACCCCACCCATGTTGAGCCGCTGATGAATGGTGGTGAGAAACTTTATTGGGTCGTAAAGCCGGTCGATGAGATTGGCCGCCAGGACCAGATCGTAGCCGGTGAACTGCGGCTTGAGATTGGTTGCATCTGCCTGAAAAAATTCCACCCGGTCGGTGACGGTGTCCAGTCCGAACTCGACCAGATGCCGTTCATGGTAGGAGACGATGTCTCCCTCTTCCACCTGCTCGAAGTGGATGACGCCTTTTTCCTGCATCTGGAAGGCGATGCGGATAAAGCGGGCTGAAAAGTCCAGGCCGTTCACGAAGTCGAAGGTCCGGGCCAGCTCGAAGGTGGCGCGTCCCACGGCGCAGCCCAGATCCAGGGCCCGCCGCTTGGGTCGGCCTTCCATGACGGCAACGGCAAGCCGGGCGCATTGCAGCGGAAAGTTCTCCACATTGAAGTAGGGCTCCCCGAAATGAAATTCGCAATACTGGGAGACCACCAGGTCGCTCTCATACATGGCCTCAGGCAGTTCCACCGGGTGTTCGGATGCCACGTAGCGAAAGCCCGCGTGCTGGAAAAAATGACGCCGGAATGCGTAGCGGGAATCGCGGGTGGCCTCGTTGCCGGTGGAAATCCAGGACCCTCCCTTGATAAGGTTGTGGCGGGTGTCGAAGGTGGGCGTGGAGAAGTCGTCGTAAACCGGATGGACCGCAAAGCCTGCGAATCCGGTGGTGGGCGTCTCCGTCCATTGCCACACATTGCCGATGAGGTCGTAAAAGTCACCAAAGTGAAAACGGTTTACCGGACACGACGAGGCCCAGTGTTCCAGATTGATGTTGCCCGGCGCGTGATCCCAATAGGGCTGGTCCGGGATGTCGTGCAGATCGTGCAGTCTGTACCACTCGTCCTCGGTGGGCAGCCGGATGGTTTTGCCCCGCTTTTGGGCCATCCAGTTGCAAAAGGCCTTGGCCTCCAATTGGTTGACCTCGACGGGCCAGTCCCATGGCATGGGGATGACCCGCGTCATGGTCCGGAAACGCCAGTCCCCCTCCGACGGGATCCAGAAGAGCGGGTGGCGCGCTTTAGAATAGCCGGCCCAGTTCCAGCCTTCTTCAGTCCAGAGGGCCGCGGTTGCATAGCCGCCGTCCTCTACGAACGCCAGGTACTCCCGGTTGGAAACCAGGTAGCGCGAAGCTGAGAAATCCTTGACATCGAAGGTGTGACTGCCAAATTCGTTGTCCCAGCCATACAGGGGATGGTCTTTGGATTTTCCCAGCACCACCTGGCCGCCGGGCACAGGCAGTAGTTCGTTGTCCGGCGCCGGACCGGATTCCGTGCAGATATCCCACAAGGGCAGATGGCGGACCTGGTCGATGGGCATTCGCCGGATGATGACCGAGGAAGTCTCCAGGTGAATCCGCTGGTGTTCGATGCCCATTATGATGGTCCAAAACGGGTTATCCCAGGTGATGGGCAGGGTAAGCGGAAACTTGCGGATGACGGTATCTACGACGGCGCGCACCTCGTCCCGGTAGGCTTTCACTTCTGCCACGGCGGGCCATTCATAATGGGTGTCGTCCAGGTCGTCCCAGGACATTTCGTCCACCCCCACCGCAAACATGGACTCGAAGGTTGATTTGATGCGCTGATCGATGATTTTAGCAATGATCAGTTTGTTGATGTAGAAAACACCGGTGTGGCCCAGGTAAAAAATCGGCGGTTGCCGAAGCGGTTCGGCCCGCAGGTAAAAGGCGTCATCAGATGCCAGGGTGTCGTAGAGCTTTTCATCGAGGGTGAAGGTCTTATGGAAATAGTCCAGGATTTCCTCGCGCTTCGCTTCAGGCGTGCCCGTATTCAAAATGGTTGTCCGTGTGTTTCGTAAATCTGTCATAACGCCCTCCCCGTAGATGATATACCCCCATGTTGAACGAGCAATGTTAAAAAATCAGTTTACAGTTAAACTTCCGAAAACACAACTAAAATGAAGGACTCACCGGTTGCTGGACTATCCTTTCGCCCCGTCTGCACGGGTCCTCGCCTGCAAGCCCGGGGAACAGCCGGGACGAGTTTCGTTGCAAACGCAGGGAATCATATGCTAAAAACTGTAGCAGTGTGTTGGCCCCAGGCCGGGCTGTTGAACACCGACAATTTTTTGTTGTCCTTTCCCACTGAAAAAAGGCAGCATCGTCATGCCCGTGGCACAGATCGCCCTTGAATACTGGTTGTTGCTGATTCCACTGATCCTTCACGGTGTGGGCATCCTGTTCATTTTCGACGTCATCATGAACGGCCGGACCAGTCAGGGCACCATCGCCTGGGTGATGGCCCTGTTTCTCTTCCCCTACCTGTCCGTTTTCCTCTATCTCATGTTCGGGGCCCGGCGAGTCCAGAGCTCCGCGGTCGCCCACGAGTCCGGAAGCACTGCCATGCACCACCTGGGAAGAGATCTCCGGCTGGATCAGCGGCTCGGCTGCCTGATGGTGCGTGATACGCCCAAAATCGATGTTCTCAGTGATATTTACCACCTGCCGGTCATGGTCGGCAATCGCTGTTCCCTGCTGATCAACGGCGAGGCCACCTTCGATTCAATCCTGGAAGGGATCCGGTCCGCCCGCAGCTATGTGCTGATTCAGTTTTTTATCGTCCGCGACGGCGAGCTGGCCAATCGGCTCAAAACGGTGTTGATTGACAGGATCAAGGCTGGTGTCCGCGTCTATTTTCTCCTGGATCAGATCGGCTGCGTGGGTCTTTCCCGATCATACATCGAGGCGTTGAGGCGTGCCGGCGTCAACGTCGGCATCTTCCGCATGGGCAGTGGATGGCTCAACCGGTTCCGGATCAATTTCCGCAATCACCGGAAAATCGTGGTTGTGGACGGCACCGTGAGTTGGGTGGGAGGCCACAATGTGGGTGATGAATACCTGGGCAGGAGCCGGCGTTTCGATTTCTGGCGGGACACCCACGTCAAAATGGAAGGCCCGGTGACCCTGGCCGTACAGCTCTGTTTTGCCGAGGACTGGCATTGGGCCTGCGGGAAGCTTCCGGAGATATCCTGGGACCCGCCAGCCTGCATCGGCAGTGAACCGGTGCTGTGCATCCCCACAGGTCCCGGGGACTTGGTGGAAAGCTGTTCGCTGATGATGGTGCAGGCCATTAACCTGTCCAGACATCGGTGCTGGATTCTGACCCCCTATTTCGTGCCGGATGTGGCGGTGATCAAAGCGTTGCAACTGGCTTCCATGCGGGGGGTGGATGTGAGGATCCTGATTCCCGCCAATCCGGATAAGCGGGTTGTCTGGTGGGCGGCGCACAGTTACCTCTTTGAAGTGGCCGTGGCCGGGGTCCGGATGTACACCTACCGCAAGGGCTACATGCACCAGAAGGTTTTTCTGGTGGACGACACCCTGGCCGGCATCGGCACGGTCAATCTGGACAACCGCTCCCTGCGGATCAATTTTGAGATTACCATGGCTTTTACCGATCCCGACTTCATCCGGCGGGTGGAGAAGATGTGCCTTGACGATTTTGCCCTCGCTGATCCTCTGACCACCGACGATGTCTATCGCCGATCATTGGCTTTCCGCCTGGCGATCCGGACGGCACGGCTGTTTTCACCGATATTGTGATATGGGATTTTGCTTAACAGCTGTTGAAAAATAATACTACCGACATAATTTGACTATGAAGAATATCATATCATTCGAGATCTGCAGCCAATGTGCTCAATGTTGTAAGAATTACCCATATGTAGAATTGTCTCAATATGATATCGATTTGTTGGAACAAGTCACAGGATTATCTTTCGAGATGTTTACAAACCCTAAGGGTAATGTAATTGAAGACTATTTTTTAAAATTCAGAGAAAATGGATATTGTTTTTTCTTAAATGAGAAGAAGGGCCGTTATTCTTGTGGTGTATATAAATCAAGACCTGAAATTTGCAGGAATTTCCCATCAAAACCCGTACAGGCAGAAAACTGTTTGGTCGTTTGTAAACAACTATGATTAAATCAAAAATAAAAATAAGAACCAAATATGTGCCTGCAGGCATCAAGATCCTTTATGAGGATCGAGACATCATCGTGATTGAAAAACGCTCAGGGCTGTTGAGTGTCAAGACCAATTACGAAGCAGAAAAGACGGCGCATCATTTGCTTATCAACTATGTCCGAAAGGGTAACCCGAAGTCAAAGATCAAGCTATTTGTCGTACATCGGCTGGACAGGGATACGTCCGGCGTGATGATCTTTGCAAAAAGTTTTTCAATTCGTGAGAAATTTGTCGAGCAGTGGGAAAGTGTAGAAAAAAAATACAGAGCGGTCGTCTATGGTCATTTAGCAGAAAAAAATGGCATAATAGAGTCTTTTCTTGCCGAAAGAGATGATTATAAAATGCAATCGGTCAAGAATCCAAAAGATGGTGTTTTTGCCAGGACGCAATACAAAGTAATAAAAGAGTCCAAGGATTACAGTTTACTAGAAATTCAACTGTTGACGGGGAAAAAAAATCAGATTCGTGTTCACTTTTCAGAAAAGGGGCATCCTGTTGTCGGTGACAAAAAATACAGCAAGGACGCTAAGGGACGTTTGGCGTTGCATGCATTGTCGATTCGCTTTAATCACCCATTTACGAATGAAAAGATGACGTTTGAAACGAAAATGCCCGACTATTTTTCGACTTATTTCAGCCCGCCGGGCCGGATCGAGATTTGAACCACAACACCCAACCCATCCGTCAATTGATGCCGTAAGCCTTGAGCTTCAGCTGCAAGGTGCGGCGGCTGATGCCCAGCGTTTCCGCCGTTCGTGTCCGGTTTCCACCCATGTCTTCGAGGGTTTTCAGGATCATTTCTTTCTCCACCTCTTTCAGGGATCGGCCCGAGGCTAGCACCGGCTCTCTGGGCGATTCATCGGCGTCATGGACTTGAAGCGTACTGGGGAAATGCTCCGGGCCCACCCTATCCCCCCTGGCCATGATTACCGCGCGCTCGATGACGTTCTCCAGTTCACGGACATTGCCTGGCCAGGCGTGACGAAGCAGAAGATCCATGGATCGGGGGAGAAAGCCTTTGAGGCTGCGGTGGTTCTTTTCGGCATACCGCTCGAGAAAGTAGTCAGCCAGCAGCGGTATGTCGGCGGAGCGGTTTCTCAGGGGCGGCACCTTGATCATGACCACATTGAGCCGGTAGTAAAGGTCTTCCCGGAAGCGGCCGGCGGCAATTTCATCTTCCAGGGTGCGATTGGTGGCCGAAATGATCCGGGTGTCGACACGCACTGTCCGGGTACCGCCCACCGGTTCAAACTCCCCTTCCTGGAGGACGCGCAGGATCTTGGCCTGGGTGGCCGGTGCCATTTCCGCGATTTCATCCAGCAGGAGGGTGCCCCGGTCCGCCAGCTGGAACCGTCCTTTTTTAGGCCCGGTGGCACCGGTAAAAGCCCCCTTCTCATGTCCGAACAGTTCGTTCTCCAGCAGCGTTTCGGGAAGGGCGGCGCAGTTGACCTTGACGAAGGGGCCGTCTTTGCGGAGGCTGTTGTGGTGGATGGCGTTGGCCACCAGCTCTTTGCCGGTGCCGCTTTCGCCCTGAATCAGAATCGTGGCTTCCGACGGGGCCACCAGGGACAGGGTTTCGAAGAGCTCCCGCATGGAGGGGCTGCGGCCGATGATGTCTCCGAAATCAAAGCGTGCGTCCAACCGTTCTTTAAGATTGAGGTTCTCTTCTTCAAGTCTGCGGTGATGCAGGGTTTTGAGCACCAGGATTTTCAGTTCATCGACGTCGATGGGCTTGGTGATGTAGTCATGGGCCCCGGCCTTGAGGGCTTTTACGGCCGAGCGGACCGATCCGAAAGCGGTCATGATGACAACCGGAGTACCCGGACTGATCTCGACCATCTTTTTCTGGGCGGCATCCCCGTGCATGCGTTTCATGCGCAGGTCCATGAGCACCAGATCGAAAATGGTCTTCTCCACTGCGCCGCAGGCCGTGTCACCGTCGTCGGCCTCGTGCACCTGGTAGCCCTCGGTCGACAGGACGGCCTTGAGCATGGTCCGATGGGGGGCGTCATCGTCTACAACAAGGATTTTGGCGGTCATGGATTTACCTTCATATTCCTTAAGGAGAGAGTGAATCGGGTGCCGCTGCTTTTTTCCGCTGGCGGACTTTGCACATTGATGGTGCCGTCGTGGTTTTCGGCGATTTTACGCACCATGGCCAGTCCCAGACCGGTGCCCCGTTCGCGGGTGGTGTAAAAGGGTTCGAAAATTTTTTCCTGAACGTCCGGATCAATGCCCGGACCGTTGTCCGTCACCTGGATTTCCACCCCTGCGCCTTCATCGACGGTGGACGCCCGGATGTCCACAGCGCCTCCCCTTTCAATGGCGTTGATGGCATTGAGCATCAGATTCAGCAGGGCCTGGGTGATCTGGTTAGGATCCAGGGTCGTTCGCGGAATGCCGGGTTCACAATCAATCTGGATCTCAACGCCATGCTTTTTCGCATCGGCGGAAACCAGGGAAACCACGTGATCGATGAGATCGGGAAGCATGGTGATCTCCGGTTCCAGGGTCATGGGCCGCGAAAAATTGAGCAGGTCGGTTACGACACGGTTAATGCGGTCGATTTCACGCACCATGACATCGGCGTATTCCCGTTCGGGTGTCTTTTCCCCGTGGCCCCGCCCTAAAAGGTAGGCGAATCCGCGGATGGAACTGAGCGGGTTGCGGATTTCGTGAGCCACCCCGGCGGCCAGTCGGCCGACGGCCGCCAATTTTTCAGTGCGCTGCACCTGTTCTTCAAGCCGTTTGATTTCGCTCATATCCCTGATCACGACCACCGCGCCGCTGGGACTGCCGGTTTCATCCTGGATGGGCGTCACGGTCAACATCAGCGGCAGCCAATTCCCCTTGCCCCGCTGATAACGGATCTCCCGGTTCATCACGGGCACGCCCCGGTGGATCGTCCGGGCGATACCGGTTTCCTGAAAGTCGAAAACTGTTTTCAGGTCGAGGTGGTCGATGGTCGTTGTCGGCATGCCCAGCAGAGACAGCGCCTGCTGATTCCAGGAGACCACCTTTCCAGCGGTGTCGATGCTCAACACGCCGTGGGCCATGCTGGCGAGCACCTGCCGGGTGTAGTCCCGGGTTTCCTGCAGGGTCCGGCTGAGCAGGTAATAGCTTCGGATCACGATAAAAAAGTAGATCACGCCGCCACCCAACGCCAGAACGATTCCGCCCATGATCATGGCATGCTGCAGGTCCGACTGCCGGGCGGCTTCATAGGCCGCCATGGTCATTCCCAGGTACACGGTAGCCCGGGAATGAACATGCGTCGGTGATACGTTTGCGGGATCTCCGGACGATGTCCGGGTGGGATCCAAATAGAAGTTCATGGGTGTGAAGGGCTTGGCCACCTCATAAACGTGGACACCGTCGGGCAACCGACGTACCCGGGCACGGACATCTTCGGCCCCATCGAACTCAGGACGCCAAAGCGCCCGCGTACCTTCCAGGGAGGGGATGGAGTGGTGCACTACCTCGCCGGCAGCGTTCACCAGGTAAAGGTAGTTGACGTCGCCGGACCTGCCGATTTCGTGGACCAGATTCCCGATGGCATCCTTGCCGGCCATCTGCATCATCATGCCGGCCCGGGCCCCGGCCTCCAGCGCATTGATCAGGGTCAGGGCCTGGCGCTGGACGGTCTGCATGGCGGCGTTGCTTTCTCGGTTCAGGTTGCGGTATGTGGACACGCTGATAAAGACCAGCAACAGCAGAACGACAAAAAGAATGGTAAGGGCTGTCAGATAGAGTTGTCGACGGGGGACGACGGTCATGGCCGGTATTTTTCCTTCATTGAGGGGGGCGGCTTCACTATCACTGCGGCCCTGATCCGAGCCTCAATCTACCCTTTATGGATGGACACTGCACCGAGATTGTTTTTCAACAAGAATAATACGGCAATGGCACGAGTGCAAATTTTTTGCGCACCTATCCGATGGAGGGGTGGTAAAAAAATTACGCGATCCGAATCGTTTTTTCAGGACCGGTGGTGTGACTTCGGTATGGCTTTAAACCACATTTCCCACAGCGCTCGTAGCGATACATAGGCGAATACCGCGGCAAACAGGCCCCCGCCGGGCACGTGCAGCCAGAAAAAGGCAGGTGATACAAAGGCTTTCAGCCACATGGCCAGAATGTCGACCAGTACCCCTATAAAAGGCAGCACTACCAGCCAGGTGCGCAGCGAGGAACCGACGTCCAGCCAGATGGTGATGGCCCCCACGAAGATGAAAATCATACTCATG
>NZ_JASJGN010000333.1:0-26234 GCF_033791525.1 Desulfosarcina sp. | reverse complement strand
AGTGGTTTAAGGCGGCGGTCTTGAAAACCGTTGAGCGAAAGTTCCGTGGGTTCGAATCCTACTCCCTCCGCCAGACCCGACTAGCTGACCCTGGAGAGATGGCCGAGCCGGCTGAAGGCGCTCGCCTGCTAAGCGAGTGTGTGGGGAAACTTGCACCGAGGGTTCGAATCCCTCTCTCTCCGCCAGTTTATACCATTGCCCGATAGCCCGCTGGTTCTGCGGGCTATCTTTTTTTGGCCGGGAGGATCGAGCCGCCTTTGTTGGCCTGTTGGATCCTCTTTTCCCATCGTCAACCCGTTATGCAAATAACATCAACAGATATAAAGCCGGCGGCAATATTAGCCATGTGCCTGCTGTTCAGCGGTTTTCTGGCATGTGCCCTTTTCGGGATGGTACCGAAAGCCCGGGCCGCCGATTCCATGGTTGACCGGGTGCAGGCCATCATCCGGGCCCGGCTGGACCGGAACCCGGCCGCCACCTCCCTTTCCTGCCAGGGAGAAATGATCTGCGGCATCCAGATGCTTCCGCTGGTCTACCGCGACAGGAAGCATCTGCCCCTGTGGATTGACGCTTCGTTTCGCCTGGAAAAGGCGGAGGCCCTGGCAGAGGCCATCGATCGTGCCGGGGAAGATGGACTTTTGCCAATTGATTACCACCAGGATGCCATCCATGAATTGCTGGCCGAAATATGTGAGCAGTCCTCTGCGGCGGGTCCGACCTCGGTCTCTCCCGAATTGTGGGCAGACCTGGACCTGATTCTCACCGATGCCTATCTATTGTATGGTTCCCATCTGGCTGGCGGGCGGGTAAACCCGGAAACCCTGCACGCCGACTGGAAGATCAACACGGGGGCCGTGGACCTATCAGCCTCTCTTGCCAGCGCTGCCTCAACCGGCGATATCAACGCTGCGTTGAAACGATTGCGGCCGGCACACAGCGGGTATACGACCCTTCGCAACGCGTTGGCCCAGCTTCGCGGCCTGGCCGCTGCCAACGGCTGGCCGGTGCTGGATGACAGCATAACAATCATGCCGGGCGACGTCAGTTCTGCCGTTGGCGATCTTCGCCGCCGGCTGGCCGTAGGCGGGGACCTTGGTCCAATTGGCCCGGATGAGGATGCACTTTTTTTCGATGCCACGCTCGCGTCCGCGGTGAAGCGGTTTCAGCAGCGCAATGGATTGAAGGCGGATGGCATTGCGGGGCGAAACACGATTGGTATGTTAAACGTTGCCGTCGAACAGCGCGTCCGCCAGGTGGTGGTCAATCTCGAAAGATGGCGGTGGCTGCCCCATGATCTGGGAACCCTGTACATCATTGTCAACACGGCCGATTTCAATCTCAAAGCGGTGGAGAACGGCCGTGTGGCGTTACAGATGCGGGTGGTGGTCGGGCGGCCGGCCAGGCGGTCGCCGGTGTTCAGCGCCAACATGACCTACCTGGTGGTCAACCCCTACTGGAATGTACCCACCTCCATCGCCGTTGAAGATATCCTTCCCGAGCTTCAAAAAGATGTTGCCTACCTGGCTCAGCGGGGTATCCGTGTGCTTCAAAACTGGGGGCTGGACGCACCGGAGGTAGATCCCGCCACCGTTGACTGGCACGCCTACCATGCCAACCGTTTCCCCTTCAGGCTTCGCCAGGATCCAGGGCCCAACAACGCCCTGGGCCGCATTAAATTCATGTTTCCCAACCCGTTTGCCGTTTACCTGCACGATACACCCAACCGCTCCCTTTTCAAACGGGTTCAGCGGGATTTCAGCTCCGGCTGTATACGGGTGGAAGCACCTTTTGTTCTGGCCGATTTTGTGCTGGCGGGTGATCAACGGTGGACACCGGATGCATTGACCGAAGCCATTGAAAATGGAGAAACCCGAACCATCCGTCTGAAACAACCGGTTTCGGTCCACCTGCTTTACATGACTGCCTGGGCGGACGAAACAGGTGTGATTCAGTTTCGCAGGGACATCTACGACAGGGACCGTGAACTCGATCGCGCGATTGGCCAGCGAAGACCCAACCGCCCGCCTGATTTCGTTCACTAGCCGCAAGACCGGCTGACCCTTCAAACTCAGAAAGATAAAGGCCACCATGGAGATAAAAATCATCCATCGTGGCCTTTTAATTTTTTAACGAAAGCACGGGCTGTTGGCCCGCTACCCGTTCCAGGTTCGAAACGCCCCGGTATCTATGTGGACGAAATCGGATCGGGGATAGTAGCCGACGCCGCCGAATTCCAAATCCAGGCAGGCTTGCCGCAGCTTGCGGGTATCGCATCCGGGCAGGCGGATATCGATGGCGCGCCCCAGCATATGATAGCTGAACTTGGCCACACCGGTGCTTTGTTTGCGCAGCCGGGCATTCGTCTGGGGGGAGCGGTAACCGGAAATGATGTGAAAGGGAGAACCGGAGCACAACCGTTGGCTCACGGTAAAGAGCAGGTCCATCAGCCGGGCATCCATGTCTGCGATGTCACCGGTGCGGTGATCCCTCAGGATTCGGTTGATCTGTCCCATGGCACCGGGGCAATAGACTCCGTTTCTATAATAGCAGACACCGAGACGTTCACCGGTATGTGTGTTATAAAAGGAGAGGGAGCGGCGGGTGGTCTCCGGCAGCAGGGCAGACCATCCTGTTGCCGGCACCAGGCAGGTGGCCAGGAAACCAGCACCGATTTTTTTTATAAAATGGCGTCGACTGCAACTACCCACGTTTCTCTCCGCATTTCAGCATATTGAACTTGATTCGGCCATTAATCCAAATTGCTGGAGATAACAGCAAAAATCATACCCGAATGCTGCAATGGGCGGAAAAACAAGGGGCTCAGCCATAAATATAGATTCAACCCATCGGTATTAATTTATATATTGTTGTTATGGATTTTTCCTTTTGGCATACAGCCGATTGCTTATGGCTGTCATTTTCGGCTGTGGGGCACACATTTTGTCAACCGGTTGACGAAAAACGGGATTTCAAACGATCCGCTGGAACTGCCTTTCCAGGTCTTTAAGAGGCCACTGGATCCAGATGGGTCTGCCGTGGGGGCAGTGCGACGGATTGTCGCAGGCATCCAGCTGTTCGAGCATGGCCTTGATCTGCGTCCCGGTGAGTTGCTGGTGGGCACGGATCGCATTGTGGCAGGCCATGAGCATGAGGCACTGATCCAAAATCGTTTCCATCTCGGCACCCACACCGATCTCCGCTGTTTTTTCTACGAGTTGGGTAACCAGATCCGAAATAGCAGAGCTGTCGAGCAGCGTGGGCACGGCCTTGATCACGAAAGTGTTCCCGCCAAAGGGCTCAATCTCAAGCCCGAATTGGTCCAGTTCCGGAGCCAGCTTCTCCAGGATCTGGGTTTCACGGAATCCCAGGTCGATGGTTTCGGGCAGCAACAGGCGCTGGGCAGCGGGTCGGCGCGAGTTGGACTGGCGCTTGAGTTGTTCGAACACGATTCGTTCGTGGGCCGCATGTTGATCGATGAGCATCAGGCCGTCGTGGGATTCACAGATAATATAGGTGCCCTTGTACTGGCCGATGACGGTCAGGTCGGCAAAAAACCGCTGTTTCCACAGCAGCGCCTGGTGGGCGGGTTTGCCGTTGCGGGCCGTTGGATTTATCGCTGGCGCCGGCGTATCGACGGGATCTGAAGACGGCAATGGCTTCTGTCTGTTCTCCGCCCCAGCCGCGTGGGCCGTTGAAGCCGCTGTCCGGCCCATCGCATCACCCACCTGGGCGCCCGGCTGTCCTGGTGGGTGCGGCATGTTGTATTCGGCAGGCGGCTCGGACACGGCTGCCGGCCGTTGCGCCAATTCGGCAATCCTGGGTTCATTCGCGTTCCACCGGGTGGGATCGGATTGCCTGAGTGCGTCGGACACGGCGTCCCGCACCGTGTCGTGAACCATTTTCTGGCGGACAAAACGGATTTCCTGCTTGGTGGGGTGAACGTTGACGTCCACCTGGTCGAAAGGGACCATGATAAACAACACCGACACCGGATACTGCCCCTTCATCAGGCGCCCGGTATAACCGGCGAACAGGGCGTGCTGAATCACCCGGTCCTTGACCCAGCGACCATTGACGAAGAGATAGATGCCCCGGGCGGTGGACCGGTTCATGCGCGGGGAGGCGATCCACCCGCTGATTTCGATATCCTCGGTGACCCGAGCAACCGTATACAGCTCCTTCTTGATGGCCGCCCCAAGGACATCGGCCACCCGGTCCATGGGTTCTGCGGCCGGGGCCCAGCTTTTCACGATCCGGTTGTTGTGCGACAGCCTGAATTGAACCGACGGCCGGCACAGAGCCATGCTGGCAATGGTGTCTGCGATGTGGCCCATCTCCGTGTCGATACTTTTCAAAAACTTACGCCGGGCCGGGGTGTTGTAGAATAGGCCGGCCACGGTAATCAGGGTGCCGGGAGGGGCACCCACGTCGGAGACTTTATTGATCCGCCCCCCCCCCACCTCAATCTGAGTACCCACATCGGCGTCGGTTTCCCGTGTAACGAGGGTGAACCGGGAGACCGAGGCGATACTGGGCAGCGCCTCTCCCCGGAATCCCAGGGTGCGTATGGCAAACAGGTCCGGATCCGTGGCAATCTTGCTGGTCGCATATCGCTCCAGACAGAGCAGGGCATCGTCCCGGCCCATGCCGTGTCCGTTGTCCGACACCCGGATAAGTTTTCGCCCGCCCTGTTCAGTCTCCACGATGATCCGGGTGCTGCCGGCATCGATGGCATTTTCGACCAGTTCCTTGACCACGGAAGCCGGACGCGCCACCACCTCTCCGGCAGCAATTTTATTGGACAGGATTTCCGGAAGGATTCTGATTCTGGACATTTAAGTGCTCTGGTGGATATTCAAAAAGGGTAGATTGTATTTCAGATCAAGGCCGCAGCGTTTTGGGAACCTCAGGCGCAGAAGCGCTACGTCGAGGATTCCCCAAACGTGAGAACGCAGAGCTGGGCCACAAGATGCCCTTTTTTGGATGGACACTACTTGGCAATCTCCTTGAAACTGCGCGCTAAATATTCCGCCTCCATGGGGGTCAGGTTGAATTTCAGGCAGGCCGCCTCTATGAGTTGCTGTCGGCTTTTGGGTGACCCCGCCTTTTTTTCTTCGGATATCCACTGGACTGCTTTTCTCAGGCTTTCGCCTTCAGGCTGTATTGTCATGCAAACCTTCCTTTTTGGACCTCGATCACAAGGGCGGCTTTTTATCCGTGATGTTCGCCGCCTTTTCGAACTGCCGGGCAATTTTAAAAAGCATCGGTTCGTTAAAATGGCGACCCATGATCTGCAGACCGATGGGCAGACCGTCGTCCGAGAAACCGCAGGGGACCGAAATCCCCGGGATGCCCGCCAGGTTGGCGGACAGGGTGAAAATATCCGACAGATACATGGTCAGCGGATCGTCAAGGGTTTTGCCGATGGGGTATGCCGGTGTGGGCGCCACCGGGGAAACAATCGCATCGCAGGATGCAAATGCCGATTGAAAATCGTTCTTGATCAGCGTGCGAATCTGGGAAGCCTTGCCGTAGTATGCATCGTAGTAACCGGCGGACAGGGCATAGGTACCCAGGATAATGCGACGCTGCACTTCCGCACCGAATCCTTGTGACCGGGTGCTGCGGTACATCTGAAGCAGATCGGCCTGCGACTTGTCGCGGAAACCGTATTTCACCCCATCGTAACGGGCCAGATTGGAACTGGCTTCACTGGGGGCAATCACGTAGTAGGCGGCCACCGCATGATCGGTGTGGGGCAGAGAGACATCGATGCATCTGGCGCCCAGCGATTCGATGGTTTTTACCGCCCGTTCCACAGCCGCACCGACTTGAGGATCCAAACCTTGGGCGCCGCTGTATGCGTTGGGGATGCCCACCACCACATCCGAAAGCCCATCAGCGGCGATCGCCGCAAAGGACGGCACCGGTTCGGGGACGGAGGTTGAGTCCTTGGGGTCGTGACCGGCAATGGCGTCCAGCATGATGGCACAGTCGTCCACCGTTTTGCCCAGCGGACCGATCTGGTCCAAAGAAGAGGCAAAGGCCACCAGCCCAAAACGGGATACCCGTCCGTAGGTCGGCTTGATCCCTACCACGCCGCAGTGGGAGGCGGGTTGGCGGATGGAGCCGCCGGTGTCCGAGCCCAGGGCACCCAGGCACATGTCCGCCGCCACAGCGGCAGCCGACCCGCCGCTGGAGCCGCCGGGGATACGATTCAGATTCCAAGGGTTGCGGGTAATCTGAAAGCCGGAGTGCTCGGTGGTGGAACCCATGGCGAACTCATCCATGTTAAGCTTGCCCACGATTACCGCTCCGGCATTTTTCAATCGGGAAATGACTGTGGCGTCGTATGGCGGAATGAAATTTTCAAGCATCTTCGACGCGCAGGTCGTGCGAAGGCCTTGGGTGCAGATCAGGTCCTTGATACCCAATGGGATGCCGGTAAGGGGTGCCGTGTCACCCTTGGCCAGGCGATGGTCCGCCGCTTCGGCCTGGGCCATGGCACCGTCGGCATCGACGGTCAGAAAGGCACCAACCTTGCCGTCGACCGCCTCGATGCGATCCAGGACGGCCCGAGTCAGTTCCACGGAAGCAATTTCTTTATTTTTCAACAGGTCGCTGGCCTGTTCAATAGTCAATTCATGCAGTTTCATGGCATCCGTTCCTTGCGGAGTTGCGGCCTGGTGCAACGACGGCCAAATCGTCAATGCAGCGTCAGAGTACCTTGGGCACCACAAATGCGCCGTCTTCCCGCTCCGGGGCATTGGCCAGAGAAGCCTGCGGGTCCAGATGGTTCTGCTCTTCGTCCTCCCGGAATGCATTGGTCAGGGTGATGGCATGGGAGGTGGCAGGGACCCCGGTGGTGTCCACCTGATTCAAGGTGTCCACATAATCGAGAATGGTGCCGATCTGGTCAGCCAGCCGGTCGTTGTCCGCTTCAGCTATATCCAGTCGGGCCAGGTGGGCGACGTGCAAGACTTCCGTTTTGGTGATTTTCATTGCGTTCATCCTGTTATTTTTTCACCAAGATTGGCTTTTTTTGTTCTCGGGTCAACCGCTTCATGTCCGCAGCTGCCTGGTCGCGGTCCTGGTAGCGGCCCACCCGAACCCGAAACCAGAGGCCTTTATCGGGAATCACAATTCTCGACAGGTAGGCAGGATAGCCCTCCTTTTTCAGATTTGCAACGATTCGCTCGGCGGCTGCCCCATCTTTCATGGAAGCCACCTGAATAGTCAGCTTGGCCGTGTTTTCAGCAGCTGCCGGAGCGGACGAGGGCGCTTTACCGACCGTTGGTTTTTCCGGCACCCTGGATTTCTTGGCCATGGTGACGGTTCGCGACTTATGGGGTGGTTGCATCGATCCGGCGGTTTCCGCGCGGGGTGGGGGTTCAGCCGTCGACGCTTCGGGCACGGGAATCTGGACGGCGGTGTCCAGCCCATCTTTTTTCAGGGCCTCATAAAACTCCAAAGGCGCTTTTTCATCTTCTCCCCGAATGGCTTTTTCGACCGCTTGCCGCTCCTTTTTCATCATGGCGTCACGCAGGGCCGCCAGCTCTTCTTGCAGCGCCTGGGTATCGAAATGCAGGGGGGCCGTTCCCCGGCCCACCAGCACACCAAGAACGAACATCCAGGCCGCAACGAAAAAGACCAGGAGGTATCGACCCCAGGCAATCCGGCGTTTTGACGCAGTGGCCTTGGCCTTTGTCACAGATTGGTTCCTTTGCCCGGGAAATGGGGCACGCTGAAGGCGGCCTACATGGCGTCCGGAGCCGAGACGCCCAGCAGCGCCAGTCCGTTGCGGATCACCTTCTGAACGGCCGAGATCAGGTAGAGCCTGGCCCGGGTCAACTTAAGATCGTCTTCACACAATACCCGGTGCCGGTTGTAATAGGTGTGAAAGGCAGCGGAAAGGGTCATCAGGTAGTAGGTGATGCGGTGAGGTTCCCTTAGGGCGCCGGCAGTTTCGACCGCTTCCGGATAACGGGCCAGGGCTTTGATCAGTACGATGTCTTCCCGTGTTTCCAGGGCAGACAGATCCGATGGCGCAAATCCGCTCACATCCAGCCCATCGCTCCCAGCCTTGCGATGGATACTGGAAATGCGCGCATGGACATATTGGACGTAATACACGGGGTTGTCGTTTGTCTTTTGTTTAGCCAGTTCCAGGTCGAAGTCCAGAGAGCTCTCATAGTGGCGGGTCAGAAAAATAAACCGGGCCGCATCCCGGCCGACCTCCTTGACCACGTCGGATAGGGTGACGAACTCACCGGCCCGAGTGGACATGGCCACGGGCTGACCGGCCCGCAGCAGGTTGACCAGCTGCACCAGCAGGACGTTGAACTGGTCGCGATCGTATCCCGAGGCCACCACGGCGGCTTTCATCCGCGGGATGTAGCCGTGGTGGTCAGCCCCCCACACGTCGATCACTTTTTGAAACCCGCGCTCAAACTTGTCCTTGTGATAGGTGATGTCCGATGCAAAATAAGTGGTCTGGCCATTCTGGCGGACCACCACGCGGTCCTTTTCGTCGCCGTAGTCGCTGGTCTTGAACCACAGGGCACCGTCTTTCTCGTATATCAGTCCCTTTTCCTTGAAATCACGGATATCCCCTGCCACTTTGCCCGAATCGTAGAGGCTCTGTTCCGAGAACCATTGGTCGAAGGTCACCCCGAAATCCACCAGGTCGGCCCGCATACCCTCGGTAATTTTCTCGGCCGCATAACGGGCGCAGGGCATGATGGTCTCCGCCTCGCTTTTATCAAAAAGCTCCCGCCCCTCCCGTTCAAGCAGCTCACCGGCCAGGTCCCGGATGTAATCACCCTGGTAGCAGGTGTCGGGAAAATCCACGGTTTCGCCGAGCAGTTCTTTTCCCCGCAGGTAGACCGACATACCCAAGGTTTGGATTTGTCGACCGGAATCGTTGATGTAGTACTCTTTTTGTACATCAAAACCGCAAAAAGAGAGAATGTTGGCTGTGCTGTCCCCCACGGCACCACCTCGGCCGTGGCCCACGTGAAGGGGGCCGGTGGGGTTGGAGCTAACGAATTCGATCTGAATGCGGGTCCCCTTGCCCAGGTCGCAGCGGCCATACTGGTCGTCCTGTTCGTGAATGGCGGCCAGCACGGGGTACCAGGCGGACGGACGGATGAAGAAATTGATGAACCCCGGCCCGGCGATTTCCGTACGGTCGATGAGGCCCCTTGTATCATCCAGATGGTCGATGAGCGTTTCGGCAATTTTCCGCGGTGACATGCGTTGGGTTTTGGCCATTTGCATAGCCATGTTGGTCGACAGGTCGCCGTGGCTGTCGGCCTTGGGTTCTTCCAGCACCACCTCACAAAAATCGGACGAGGGGAAGATACCTTTTTGGTGAGCGGCCGTTGCTGCCGCCAGAATGATTTCCTTGAGCGCGTTCTTCATGAATGAATTCCTGACGGCCGATTGATTAGGAAGGGTCAGCCGATGCGGTTTGGTCAAGTTGATGGTTGCCGTCATCCGGCAACGGCGTCTGCCGTCGGGCACACGCATTTTTCGATAAAGTCCAGTTCATAAAGAGTTTTCCGATCCAAGTCAAGAAGGTTCACCCCGACTGCAGGATGCTTGTATGGGGTGTTTTTGACAGGCAGAACATGGGTTGGGGAAACCAGCGGCAAAACCCGTGGCGATGCCACATGAAGGATCGAGACCCTTTTTGGGCAACATCCTGCCTGCCATTTAATGTCGGGTTTGCCGGATTTGGCCTTTTCCCTTGCATATCCATAATTTCCAACGTATTTTATTGTATCTGCTGGACACTGCAACACAATTGTTTGGACTCTGGCGCGACCAAAAAGGTTTATTATTATTATGAATTTGAGTATCTGCAAGCAGCGGCAGAAGATTGCCGTTGATGTTGATGCGGTGTGCCGTCTGATCGCCGCCACTCAGCTTCCCTCCGGCGAAATCCCCTGGTCCACGGGAGACAAGACGGACCCATGGGATCATGTGGAGGCGGCCATGGGGCTGACGGTGGGGGGATACCTGGAACAGGCCCGACGGGCTTTTATTTGGCTGCGCAGCATGCAGCTGGCCGACGGCAGCTGGTTTGCCGCCTATCGCAGAGGCATCCCCGAGGACCGGACCCGCGAAACCAACATGAGCGCATACATCGCCGTAGGCGTATTCCATTATTGGCTGATCACCGGCGATCGCCATTTTCTGGAATCCATGTGGGACACGGTGCGGCGAGCCATTGACTTTACGGTCAGCCATCAACGCACCAACGGAGAAATCTGTTGGGCCATCAGCCCCCAGGGCAAGGTGGACCCCATGGCCCTGCTCACCGGATCCAGTTCCATCTACATGAGTCTGAAATGCGCCATGGCGATTGCCGACGAGCTGGGCATGGCGACCATCCCCTGGGCCGATGCCTACAAGCGTCTCGGTGATGCGATCTGCAATCGGCCATACCTGTTCAACATGACCAAATCCCGATTTTCCATGGACTGGTTCTACCCGGTACTGTGCGGTGCCGTTACCGGAGAAATGGCCGGTGGACGCATCAAGCGACAGTGGAAGAAATATGTGGTGGAGGACTTGGGGGTTCGCTGTGTCTCCGACCAACCCTGGGTGACGGTCGCCGAAAGTTCAGAATTGGTGCTGACCCTGGCCGCCATGGGGGATATGGAAAAGGCGCTTATCATCTTCAATTGGCTGTCGGATCACGTATTTGATGACGGCTCCTTCTGGTGTGGATTCACCTTTCCGGACATGACCCGGTGGCCCGAAGAAAAAATAACCTGGACCAATGCGGTGGTGCTACTGGCAGCCGATGCGCTGTTCCACCTTACCCCCGGAGGACGGCTGTTCAGTCATGCCTGGTGGGCTGAAAACGGACACCCCGGTTGACGGCCGGCCATTCTGCGCATGTATTGGTTAGGGGAGTCCCCCAATATTTGATGAAGTCAGAATAAATTACATTATAGATGGATTCGTAAAAAGCCCGAGATCATGGCTTGCGAATCTCGAGGAATGAGGCGTACATGTGGTACGCTGCAGTGACGAGGGATGAAGCGTAACGCAGATATCGGGCTTTTTACGGATCCATCATGATTAAAGATCATCGCCCCTACGTTGTCAAAAAGGCATACCTGAAGTTTCAGAGGTTCTATGCCCACCACTTTCTGGGTCCCCAACTGGAGCACCTGGGAAGGGGGTTCACCTTCATGCGGCCCTGGCATGTAGAGCTGTTCGGTGCGCCGATCGCCATCGGACGATTCGCCACGATCATCGCCACCCCGGACAAAAAAATCCGGCTGTCGGTATGGCCGGACCAGGCAGGCAAGGGACATATCACCATCGGCGACTACTGCCTGATCTGCCCCGGCGTCAGGATCAGCAGCGCCGCCGGTATCAGCGTCGCCGACAACTGCATGATCGCCAATGGTGCCTACATTACCGATTCCGACTGGCACGGGATCTACGACCGCATCTCCTTTGGCAATACCATGCCGGTAACCATCGGAAAAAATGCATGGATCGGGGACAGCGCCATCATCTGCAAGGGCGTAACAATCGGCGAGAACAGCATCGTGGGCGCCGGGGCCATCGTGGTGGATTCGGTTCCCGCCAACTGCGTAGCCGCCGGCAACCCGGCCCGGGTGGTCAAACAGCTGAACCCGGAAGAGTCCTTCACCACCCGCGCCGAATTTTTCTCCGACCCGGCCAAACTCTCCCGGGAATTCATGGCCTGGGAGCAGGCCATGCTCCAGGGCAACACCCTGTTTGGCTGGCTGCGCCACCTGCTGTTTCCCGCCAGGGGGGATTGAACCAACGTCGGCAGACCGCCGACTTATCTCATCCCGCTCAGGAAGGTCCCTTGGGAACCCCGACGATGTGCGATCCCAACCCGGGGCCGGCCATGAATCCCTCCGGGTTGGTTTTCACCTGGATATCCCTTCCCCTGCAACGGGGGCAGACAGGCGGGGTGTCATCGCCTTTGAATGTCAGATGCGCAAATAGGTGGCCACATTCGTTGCACAGGCACTCGGCTGTGGGCATGGTAGTCGACTCCTTTAACGGTCTACAGGCTGACGGCTCATGCCGCGGTTTCCGATTTCCCATCGGAAGCAACCCAGTGAAATCCTGCAAACAGCAATCCTCCCGCCAGCGCTACACCGGCGCTGAACAGAAATAGCGGTGCGGTGTTGCCTGCGTCATATAGCACGCCGCTGACAAAAAAACCCACGGTGAGCCCAAGGCCATAGGTCACGGCATTGTTCAATGCCTGGCCCAGGGTTTTCTCCGATGCCGGCGCAAGCTGATCCATGTAGAGGATGCCGGCCATGTGAAAAGCTCCGTAGGTGATGGCATGGAGCAGCTGGCTGGCTAATATGACCATCGCCGACTGGGCGACGTACAACAGGCACCAGCGCAACACCGCCACCGCAAAGGATACAGCCAGTATCCGTTTGAAGGAAAAACGGGCAAACAGCCGGGGTGAGTTGATCATCACCACCACTTCCGCCGTGGAGGCCATGGCCCAACAGACGCCGATAAAGCTGCCGCCGTGCCCCAGTTGGGCCAGGTGAATGGAAAAAAATCCGTAGTAGGCCCCATGGCTCACCAGCATGAGAAACGCACACAGGAGAAATACCAGGGTATGACCCGAGAACAACCGCACGGCATCATGGGGCTGAGCCTGCCGCTGTGTAAGGATTCGAGGCATGCCGGTGGCAGTCATGGCCTGGGCGGTTGATATGGCCAGCACCAACGCAATGACGATACCCACGGTATAGCGGTCGATCATCTTTCCTGAAATAAGCACCACGGCGATGAATGCGATCGATCCCCACGCCCGGGTGCGGCCATAGCGGTGTTTGGTTTTGCCCAGCACGTCCATGGCAAAGGCTTCGAGAAAGGAGATAATAGGGGCGTAAAAAGCACCGTAGAAGATGGTGAGGACCAGCATGAAACGAAAATCGGTGGTGAAGAGAAAAAGCGCCCACAGGGCGGTACTGACAAAACTGCAAAGGATGTAGATGGGACGGCGGAGGTTCTTTCGGTCCGCCAGGGTTCCCCAGAAAATGGAAAAGAGAATCAGCACGGCTGCGCGAACGGCACTCAGGCTGCCGATCTGAAAGCCGGTAAAACCGATGTTCAGGCAATAGAGGTTGAAGTAAGGCAGAAATACGCCCATAGCTCCGAAATAAAGGAAATACTGAACTCTGATGGCGTTTTTCTCGCTGATCATGGCTAAATCGCAAACATAGAAGATGACAATATTGATCGTCCGGGCATCATATCCATTCTGGGGGGAAAGGCAACGCCTTTCCCCATTTGGATTACTGAGAGAAATTGGCCGGGTGTACTGAAATGTTGACATAAATCGAAAACATGCGCATCATTCACGACGCTGATGGTTGCCTGCCATCGATCGATCCCGGAAAACAGATCCACAAAAAAATCGTCCCCACCAAGGAGGAAAAAATGAAAAATTGGGCGAGACGTCCCATTTGGATTTCCCTGGTAATTGTCGGTCTGGCCTTGACCGGATGCGTTCAGTCTCAGATGGCCGGCTCCGCGGCGACCCTCGACCCGAACAAGGCCATGATGGACAATCCGGTGGAATGGGTCAATCAGCTCAGCAGCGATATTTCCGAAGCACGCATGGCCCAGCTCAACATCCTCTCCCCCGATAGGTTCAAAAAGGCCGAGAGCGCCTTTTTCAGCGCCCAAAAGGATCTTGAAAAAGGCAATGAGATCGCCGATATCCGCAAGGCCGTCATGGAATCACGCGATTACCTTCAGCAAGCGGAAGAGATTGCCACGATTTCGCGAACGACCCTGACCGACACCCTCAAGGCGCGTGAAATGGCCCGCAGTGCCGGGGCTGCCAAGTTCGAGAATGAATACCGCCGGGTGGAAAACGACTTTCTGGACCTGACCCGGGCCATTGAAAGGGACAATCTCAGCTATGCCCAGAACAACCGAAGCAAGGTGCTCGAACGCTACCGGGAATTGGAAGTTCGCGCCATCAAAGAGGAGACCATCGGCGAGGTGCGAACGCTCATCGCCCGGGCCGAAGCGGCCGATGCCCGGAAGATCGCTCCCCTCTCCTACGGCCAGGCCGTGGATCAGATCAACGCCACCGACGCGTTCATCTCGGCCAATCCCTATGCCAAGGAAGAGATGCACGCCATGGCCCGGGAGGCCCTGTTTAAGGCCAACCGGCTGGTAGTGGTCACCGAGCAGAGCAACCAGATTAAAACCATGGAGCCGGAGGCAATCGTCCTGTTGATGGAAAATCACCTGCACACGATATCTGCCGCACTCGGTGCCCAGGACATGCGCGACCAGGCATACCAGACTCAACTGGACAATATCATCGGTTCGGTAAATTCACTGAACAGTGACCGCCTGTTCATGTCCGAAAAAAATCAGGCCCTGCAGGCGGAGATGGAATCGATCAAGGCTGACTACCAGGCCCAGATCGACGCCTTCAACGTTCGCGTGGCCACACTGGAAGGCAAAACCCGGGAAGACCAGATGGCCAAGGAGCGCATGGCCAGAGAACATATGGCCGTGGAGCAGCGCCTGGCAGCGGAAAGAAAGTTCAACCAGCTCTATGTGGCGGTGCAGAGTTATTTCGAAAGTGATGAAGCCGAGGTTTACAAACAGGAGAACCAGCTGGTGATCCGGCTCAAGGCCATGCGGTTCCCCGTGGGAAAAAGCATCATCATGCCGGAAAACTACGCCCTGCTCAGCAAGGTCCAGAAGGCCATCCGCACCTTCGATGATCCGCGGGTGATCGTAGAGGGGCATACGGACGCCACCGGTTCCGACGAAGTCAACATGCTGCTGTCCCAGCAGCGGGCCGAGGCCGTCCGCGAATACATGATCGCCAACCAGACGCTTCCCCCGGACAGCCTTTCCGCCGTGGGATACGGTTCCGAGCGCCCCCTTGCTTCCAATGCCACGGCAGCGGGCCGAGCCATCAACCGCCGTATCGACATCCTGATCATCCCTGAGGCAAAATCCATATGATTGGACTTATGCATTTATTAACCCTATCAACGATCCATCAATCTAAGGAGGTTTCATGAAAAAAGTACTGATCGCCTATGTCAGCCGGACAGGAAAAACCGAAGCCATGGCCAACTACATCGCCGAAGGTCTGCGGATCGGCGGGCAGGGCGTGGAGGTCAAGAAGATCGCAGCCATTGAAAATGAGAAAGGCATCACCGGATACGACGCCTATGTGTTCGGCTGCCCCACCTATCACAAAGACCTGACCAGCGGGATGAAACAGTTCCTGTTCAAGGCGGAAAAAGCCAACCTGACAGGCAAAATCGGCGGCGCTTTCGGTTCCCACACCCACAGCGGCGAGAGTGCACCCATGATCTTCGACACCATGCAGCACGTTTTCAAGATGGACATGACCAACCTGGGGCCCCTGAACCTCACTGAAGCCATGGTCGAAGGCAGCGAAGGAATGAAGTCCTGCCAGGATTACGGCAAGGCGCTGGGCGAAAAACTCGGCTGATCGTATCATCGGCGATTGAGAACGGCGTTGGACCGGCAGGATCGGCCCACCGCCGTTTTTTTTTGGCCGGCACCACTGGTCAAGGCTACACAGTGGAGCAAGCAGTCACTTCAGGCGGAACTTCGAATCCCAGCCGTCTCCCGGAATTCCGCCATTTAAAATATCGCCTGAGGCAGTCCCCACATCAATGACTGCTTTGGGATACTCCTTTTCAGTTGACTGGGCACCTACGGATAGGCTAAATTTAACTTACTAATAAGATAAGATGTTATCGTGACATCTCCTTGTCGGCCGCGCCATCGTAAACTTCTGAGCCAGACGAGCTACGTTCTGTTTTCCTGCGATATCACGCTTTCCTTGCAACCCGTTTCTTGGACCGCATAACATTTTTCGATCCGGTTGATTCGACGCTCACCCAAGGTGGCCATGTGCGGACGCCGGCATCCCTTCCAGGTTAACGATGGCGAACCGGCTGACACGATGTCGTGGCGAACAAAGGGGCGTTCACCGCCCGTCATGGATTCACTGTGTATCTTGGATCCATCATCGCAACCCTAACGAAAAGGAGGCCCACCCATGTATCTTAAACAAGGAGATCTTTTCTGGGGAATGGACACGGACTTCGTCAAGGAGGCCATGGCGGCCACCACCAAGGAGAACCTGGAAGAGGGACAGGTGGTTTTCAGGGAAGGAGACCCGGCCGAGTCGTTCTACATCCTGGTCAAAGGCCGTATCAAGCTCACACTGGGCGAAAAATCACGTGAAGTTTACGTGGCCTACCAACCAGGGGAGATCATCGGCTGGTCCAGTCTCATCGGGCGCGAAACCCTCTCCGCCACAGCCCGCTGCCTGGAACCCTCCATCCTCAGCAAAGTGGACAGGCAGCGATTTCTCGATATTCTTGGGGAACATCCGACCGAAGGGGCCACCCTCTTTCAGCGTGTGGCCACGATGCTGGGCAACCGATTGGTGAACCTTTACCCCAGTATTGCCTGATGATCATTGATCGGGCCATGACGGTATGGGTCGTCAATGTGCATGGTTAGCCGAACGGTAGCACGGCGAAGGCACATGCAAGCGTCTGGTGGCCGCCATATAACTGCTAAATCAAGTGTTTGGTGGCCTTGTAAAGCGCAGGGCTGGTGCAAACTTCGTAGTATTTACGGTGGGTCACGTTCAGCGGGCTGAGGTCCTTGGGGTTGACCGCGGGCACCTCAGCTTCGCGCAGTACCAGGCGTTGGTATCGGCCGGACTGGGTGGGAAACTTGCCCGTGAAAAGACGGACCTTATCGAGTTGAAGGGCGGGAATATCACCGGAAAACTGCTTCAGGTCGATCTCCTGAGCCAGCTTGCGGAATCCGGCCTCGTTCAACTCAATGCCGTTGACGTTGTATCGCAGTAGAAGATCGTCGGCCGTCTGTCGCATTTCCGCATCCGAAGCCCCCTGAAAAACGAAAAGATTGAAGGGGCTGTTGTTTTTGCGGATGATCCGCCGCACTGATTTGTGACATCCGGAAAGGCGATCGGCCAGGTTGATGGCCGGGGATATCATGATACGGTTGTCCCCGTCGAAAAGAAAGGTGGGTGCGTCTGATCGGTGGCAGATGCCGATGCCCAGTTCCAGGATCGGCAGCTGGTATTCCTGGCTCTTCTTGTTGTAGCGGTTGATAATCATCAGCACGTTGATGGCCATACCGCAGGACCGGGCCACGCTGTACCAGCCGCTGGGCGTATCCTCCCGCTCGAAGATGGAGAGGATGATGGCATCGCCTTCGATGAACACCTTGTGGGCGTCATACTCCGAAAGGATCTCGGAAATGGGATCAAAAAAATTGAGGCTGAAGTAGGAGGCCGGGTTGAGCCCGCGTTCGTTCATCTGGTGGGTGATATCCGTCGATCCGCGTAGATCGGCCTTGATGATGGTGTGGTTCATGATGGGTTTTTCACCCATTTCCTGCTCATGGGGCAACAGAAACTCATACAGGGTGCGGTTGGCTTTGGAGAGCGCCAGAATTTTTTTGTCGGTGACCAGATTGATCCGCTCCGCCGCATCACGATAAATATTGAAGCAGCAAAAATCGCGATGATACCGGGAGAAGGCCCGGAGGAATCGGACCAGGTATTGCTTTTTCCGACGGCGGCCCATCCGCTCCATCTGAACCACTTTGCGGTTGAGCGGCCACATGCTGAACGTCTTGCCATACAGCTGTTTCAGACGCTTAAGCCGGTTTCTCACCAGCTTTCGGCTCTTGGGGTTGATCAGAAACTGCAGAATCTGCTGAGGGACAAGGGGGGGACAGTAGTCGCGATAAAGGGTCTGCATTTCGTATGAAGCCGTAATCCGTTCCATGAGGCCGGTCCGGGAAAACTGCCGGAAAAAATAGCCCATCAACAATCGCTGGTTTTTCATCCTCAGCCGGTGGGTTAGGCGGGTCTCCTTGTCCGCCCTTGATCGTTTCAAGGCTTTGTATTGTTTCTTGGCCAGGTCCCGGTTCAACAGCAGGTCGATATTTTCCGGACGCTTGATCCACTGATCCAGACGTTGCAGCTGAAATTTTTTGGCTTCATCCTTGCCCGGCAATTCGGCAGCAGATATCTCCCGGCGTCGCCGGTCCAGCGTCCAACTGATCGCTGCGGTTTCCTCCATGTCAAGAAAACCGAAAATGCTGCGCATGAGGCTGAGCATCATTTCGTAGCGGTCCGGATCTTCGACCCGACGCCCCAGGCAGAGGTCATACTCTTCAATCATGAAGTGGTCATTGAACGGATTATCCATGTGAACGATAGGATTGGTGAGCAGGTCGAAAAGAAATGGCAGATCCTGGCCGAACACCGCTTCGCGCATTTCCCGAATGTCGGTTTCTCGAATTTCCCTGAAATACCCACAAAGCTCAAGCCCCACCTTCTGCTGCACCGATTCACGGCTCTGGAGGACATGGGCCAGATTCTCCTTAAGCTTCAGCGCCTTCTTGTGATCCTCGTGGTGAGCCAGGTCCGACCGGCGGATCGCGATTTTACAATGGCCGATCAAAATGTCATACTGTTTGCGGATTTCGTCGTGGACCATGGAAAGAATGGCGATCTGGGCCAGAAAATCAACCTGCATTTCTTTGGCGGCCCTGGCTTTGTTGACCGCATCACTCATGATCTGCCCGTAGAGCTGACGGTAGCTCTCCTGCTCCCTGGAAAGTACACTCAGTCGCTTTTTTTCAGAAGTGGTCCAGATTCCGGTTTCGCGCTCGATGAGAAGGGCGGCCAACTTGGCCGTGGCACTGCAGAACGCAGGACTCATGCGGACATCGCAGCGGATGTTGTCCACCCCCAGAACCAGGCGCTCCAGCGAGAAATCGGTGGAGTAGGACTCCATGGGGAAATCCTTGAGCCCAGGCATTCTGGGTTGGAATTTTAGAAAATCGAGCATCCCTGCGCGTTCCGTCCGCTGTATGAAAAAGGTAAAGACCTGATCAACCCTTTGTTACCTTTACCATTTGGCTCTTGCGGTGTCCATAAAATTAACCCACCACCCAAGGCCACGTCTGTTGTCCAGCCTTGGAAACAATGGATTTAAAAAGGCCACAACAGTGACGCTTGCCCATCGTGAAAGGGAGCATCCATGACATCCATTCTTATCACAAATGCATTGACGGTAAATGAGGGCCGGTCAAGCCATCAGGATCTGCTGATTCGTGGCGGCCGCATTGAAGCTATCGGCGGTGATCTGTCCGGCAAAGGAGCAGACCGGGTCATCGATGCTGGCGGTCGTGCGTTGCTTCCGGGGATGATCGACGATCAGGTTCATTTCCGTGAACCGGGCCTGACCCACAAGGGAGACATCCGTTCGGAATCCCGCGCGGCGGTGGCCGGTGGAATCACCAGCTATATGGAAATGCCCAACACATCACCGCCCACCATCACCATCGACCTGTTGGAGGAAAAGCACCGCATCGCCCGGGAAGCCTCGTTCGCCAACTACAGTTTCTACCTGGGAGGCGCCAATGACAACATCGAAGCCGTCAAGATGCTCGACCCGAAACAGGCCTGTGGTGTTAAGGTTTTCATGGGTGCCTCAACCGGCAACATGCTGGTGGACGACCCCGACGCACTGGAACAGATCTTTACCCACAGTCCGACCATCGTGGCCACCCACTGTGAGGACAGCCCCACCATCGATGAAAATACCCGGCGGTTTCAGGCCATCCACGGCGAAAACATCCCCATCGCGCTTCACCCGGCCATCCGCAGCGAAGCGGCCTGCTATCGTTCCACGGCCCTGGCCGTGGAACTGGCCCGCCGGTGCAAAACCCGGCTGCACATTTTGCACTTGAGCACGGCCAAGGAACTGGCGCTTCTCTCTTCAATGCCATTGGAAGCCAAACGGATTACCGCCGAAGTCTGTGTCCATCACCTGCTCTTCTCGGGAACCGACTACAGAGACAAAGGCAACCTGATCAAATGCAACCCGGCCATCAAAACGGAGGCAGACCGCCGGGAACTGCTGGCGGCATTGCAGGCGGGAACGATCGACGTGGTGGGAACGGACCATGCGCCCCACACCCTGGCGGAAAAGCGGCAGTCCTACCTGAGGGCGCCGTCGGGTCTGCCCCTGGTCCAGCATGCCTTGATCAGCCTGCTGGAACACGTGCATGATCGGGCGCTCTCGTTGGAACAGGTGGCGGAAAAGACAGCCCATAACCCGGCGCGCCTGTTCGAGGTAAAGAATCGGGGGTATCTTCGGGAGGGTTACTGGGCGGACCTGGTGCTGGTAGACCTGAACCGACCCACCATCGTAGACGACCAGCCGGTGTACTACCATTGCGGATGGACACCCTTTGCCGGACGCACCTTCCGGTCGAGCGTTGCAGCCACCTTCGTTTGCGGCCACCTGGCCTATTTGGACGGAAAAATCGATCCGCAGCCTGCGGGTATGCGCCTGGAATTCAATAGATGAGTCGTTCGGTTATTAAACGTTCCAGTTCGGCCAAAATCATGGCGGGCGATCATTTCAACCGGAGGAATGCTTGTTGTATGTCGAGGATTGAAAGGTGAGCCCAACGCCGATATTGGCTGAAATAGGACATTTTGGCGTTAGAAAAGAAAAGACAGCGCCCCATGCTCCCTCAGAATATTCACGCCAATGGCCAGAAGGACAATTCCCCCCGTCATTTCCGCCCATCGGCTCAACTGATCCATGCTGCCAATCACTTTTCCCAGATGCATGCCGACCGTGGTAAACACACCGGCTACCAATCCGATAATCAGCGCGGGCGTCCAGATGGAGACATTGATCATGGAAAGGCTCAGGCCCACGGCCAGGGCGTCGATGCTGGTGGCCACGGAAAGCATCACCATGGTCATACCTTTGGTGGGGTCCTTGGCATCTTCCTCCACCGGCTCTCCCTTGAATGCGGATCGAAGCATTCCCTGGGCCACGAAAACGAGCAGTGCAAAGGCGACCCAGTGGTCGTAGGCCTCGATGCGACTTCTGACTGTAAATCCGGCACTCCAGCCGATGACGGGCATCATGGCCTGAAAAAGGCCGAAGTGCCAGGCCAACCGAAAGGTCTGGCGGGCGCTGACAGTCCGGAGGGAGACCCCGGAGGCGATGGAGACGGCAAATGCATCCATGGCCAGGGCCACGGCAAGGGCCAGTGTGTTGATCATTTCCAATGATCGATTTCCTGTTACCGGCGGTTGGCTTCCTAACGGTTTCAACCGGCCTGTAAAGTTGAAGATTCCCCGCGGCGAACGGCAGTGCTACGCAGCCCCGTATGGATAAAAATCGATGTCCCGTCCGCTCGCCAAATCCGTGGCAAACGGCGTGGGATGCGCTCGCTATCGCGGTTCAATGCAAGGTGGCATTACCAGCACTTTTCCGCTTTGGGGTAGCTCCCCAGCAGCTTGACGAACAGGGCATGCAGGGTCAGTTCACCGATGGCCGATTTGACCTCGTCCGCGTCGATGCCCGCTTCGAAGGCCGCATAGAAAACATACTCCCAGGGATTTTCCGGGATGGGCCGCGATTCCAATTTAGTAAGGTTCAGGCTGTACTTCTGGAAAATCTTCAGACAGTCCACTAAGGCGCCAGGATAGTGGCGGGTTTTGAATGCCACGGTGGTTTTGCCCGTCTTGTGGTCCACCGGCAGGTTCTCCTTTTTGGCAATGACGAAAAATCGGGTGGTGTTGGAGCTGTTGGTCTGGATGTCCCGCTCCAGGATCTCCATATCGTATATCTCGGCGCACAGCGCCGAGGCGATGGCGGCACAGTCCAACCGGTCGCCAGATGCCACGGCCTGGGCGGCACCGGCGGTGTCGTAAGAGGGAACCATTTTTATGTTTTTCGACTTCAGGTACGCTTTGCACTGCTTGAGCGCGTGGGGGTGGGAACGCGCCTCTTTGATCTCCTCCAGCCGACCGCCTTTTTTGGCCAGCAGGGTATGGTGGATAGGCAGATACACTTCGGCGATAACGAATATATCATTGGCAAAGAGAAGATCGTAGTTCTCTACCACGGTGCCGGCGATGGTATTCTCCACGGGAATGAGCCCGTAGGTCACCTCCCCGCTTTCCACCCGATCGAACACATCGTCGAAGGCATCGCAGCCGACCGTATCCACCGCTTTTCCAAAATGTTCGTGAACGGCCATCTCGCTGTAAGCACCCCGGATTCCCTGAAATGCGACTTTCATTGGCTGAGCCTTTCGTGTATGTCGGTCATGGCGTCGATAAATGCCTGGCGTGTTTGTTTGGCATAGGGGTTATAGGTATGCATGTCCTCGAAAAGTTGCCACGTGTCGTGGCTGACCACCCCTAAAATGTGCATGAGCCGCTTGTACCCCTCGGTGTCGATATCCAGGTCCCGGGCACCGAAGGCCGACAGGGACCGGCCTATAAAATGGGTCAGAGAAAGGCTTACGGCAATCTTCTCGTCATGCTCCTGGGCCGTAGCAGTGATGACCACCAGCCCCTGGCTCTCCAGCCAGCTCCTGATTTTCTCAAATCGATCACTGTCGATACGATCCGGACAAAGGACGATTTTGCGGCCTTCCAGGGAACTGGCCGCACTGTCCGGGCCGAACATGGGATGGGTGGGCAGGATTGAAACGTTTGCGGGAAGCAGTTCCCGCATCCACTGCACCGGATAGACTTTCACCGAGCATACATCCACCACCAGGGCGTCTTCCCTGAGCAGCGGTGCCACTTTCCGCAGGGTGTCCCGCATGGCGGAAATGGGCATGCAAAGGATCACGATCCGCTGACGGCAGGCCGATTCAAAGGATACCGGCCGGGCGCCGCAGGCCTTGATGGCCTCGTCCTTATCGCTGCGGGTAAATACCGCGACTGAGAAATCTTTGGACAGATAGCTGGCGGTAAGCTTGCCGAAGCGACCGAAACCGATGATACCGATATCGCTCATAGCACCTCGCGAATTCGTCTGAATGCGTCCAGCAACTGATCGTCAGGAACAGCAAAGCAGATGCGTACATGGCCCTCCTTGCCGAAATCCTCACCGGGTACGATGGCGACACCGGTTTTTTCCAAGATCCGGGCAGTGAAATCCCCCGACGTCTCCCCCCGTTGCAGGTGGCCGGAAATATCCGGAAAGAGGTAAAAGGCACCCTGAGGGCGGATGCAGGGAAACATGGCGGAGACCTGCTCAAAGGCCAGGTCCCGCTTGCGCTGCAGGTCCGCTCGGCGCCGGATCAGCAGTCCATCATCCATTGCCAGGGCAGCCACGGCACCGTGCTGGGCAAAGGTGCAGACGTTGCCGGTCAGATGGCTCTGGAGCCGCACCATGGCCGCCGCAACGACTGTCGGGGCTACGGCATAGCCCACGCGGAAACCGGTCATGGCATAATGCTTGGAAAAACTGCGGGTGAGGATGAGCCTCTCCCGCACCGCTTCCAGTTCGTATAGTGAGAAACGCGGAAGGTTGTCGTATACGAAAAAATCATAGGCCTCGTCGGCAATCACAACCAGGTCATGCTCGACGGCCAGGCGGGCGATCCGTTCCAGGACCGGCCGGGGATAGACGGCGCCAGTGGGGTTGTTGGGAGAATTGATCAGAATGGCCTTGGTTTTTGCGCTAACGGCGGCCGCTATGCCCTCGAGATCCAATTGGTGGTCCGCTTTGGTGCGGACGAAGACCGGTTCACTGCCGGCCAGCTTCACCTGTTCGGCGAAGCTCACCCAACAGGGCACGGGAATGATCACCTGGTCCCCGGGATCGCAGATGCACTGAAAGATGGAGTAAAGCGCCTGTTTGGATCCGTTGAAAACCACGATATTTTCGGGCCTGCAGCCCTCGAAACGGCCGGCCAGGGCGGCTCTTAACGTCATCAGCCCGGCCATGTCGCCGTAACGGGTCTCCTGGCGGTCCAAGGCACGTTTGGTGCCATCGATCACCGGCGCCGGCGTATCGTCGGTCGGTTCGCCAACGGCCAGGCTGATCACCGACCGACCCTGCCGCTTCAATGCATCCAGCAACGGAATGAACCGAGCCGTCTTAGAGCCCTCGACCGTTTGGATTCGCTTAGACAGTTTCAATTCCTTAATTCCTCAATACCGACAACTCTGATGGTCATAATTTTTCAGGGGCCTTTCACAAATGGTATATTTCGGTTCAGGACAAGGCCGCAGCGATGTTGAAACCGCAGGCGTAGCAGCGCTACGTCGAGGATTTCAGCAGAGCGAGAACGCCGGCCTGGGCCGAAAGATGCCGTTTGTGAAAGGTCACTGGTCTATGCACGCATTTTTTGGCGCAGGGCAAAATCCCCCAATACCAACGCGGCCATGGCCTCCACAATGGGAACGGCCCGGGGCACCACGCAGGGATCGTGGCGGCCTTTGGCCTCAAGGGTCACCGGGTGGCCGTCAAAATCCACCGTCTGCTGCGCAAGGCCGATGGTGGCAGGCGGCTTGAACGCCACCCGGAAAAGAATCGGTTCCCCGTTGGCAATACCGCCCTGAATACCCCCGCTGTTGTTGGTGGTCGTCCCCAGGCGCCCGTCGGCAGCCATGAAGGGGTCGTTGTGGACCGATCCTTTGAGCCGGGTGCCGGCAAAACCCGAGCCGATCTCAAACCCTTTGGTAGCAGGAATGGAGAGCATGGCCTGGGCCAATTTGGCCTCCATCTTGTCGAACACCGGCTCGCCCCAGCCGGCCGGCACATGGCGGCACACGCAGGTAACGATGCCGCCGACGCTGTCCTTGTCCTCCTTGACCCGAGTCACCAGGGCCTCCATCCGAGCGGCTGCACCGGCGTCGGGACACCGGACCAGGTTACCGTCAACAGCCTGCCGGGTGATGGTCTGCACATCCACTTCCGTTGTCGAAATATCGCTAACATCGCTGACCCAGGCGACAATTTCCACCCCATAGGCTTCTTTGAGCATCTTATCGGCCACCGCGCCGGCGGCCACCCGGCCGATGGTCTCCCGGGCACTGGATCGTCCGCCTCCGGAGGAGGCGCGCACGCCGTATTTCATCTGGTACGTGAAGTCGGCGTGGGAAGGCCGGGGAATCTGGCTCATCTGACGGTAGTCCCCGGGCCGCATATCCTTGTTGGGCACAAACAGACCGATGGGCGTGCCCAAGGTGACGCCGTTTTCCACACCGGAAAAGATGGTCACTTGATCCGCCTCCTGACGGTCGGTAGTAAGCTTGCTCTGGCCCGGCCGGCGCCGGTCCAACTGCGGCTGGATGTCCGCCTCGCAAAGCTGCATGCCTGGCGGGCATCCATCCAGAACTGCACCCACCCCTTTGCAGTGGGATTCGCCGAATGTGGAGACTTTTAATAGCGTTCCAAACGTACTGGACATGATGCCTGTTCCTATTTAGTGGGTTGACTTCATTCCAAACTGAAAACCAGCGTCGCCACCCTCGGTCATCGGGCCGCTGACGGGTGACCACCGACCTCCTTCTGCAGTCACATAGCTGCTATGATCCGTTTACAGATTGCGGCAATCGTTCTCTGGTCCGTAGCGATAACCCGATCAGCCGCTTTTTCATAGATTGGTCTTCTTTCCGCCAGCACCGAGGTGATTTCGGCAGCCAAGCCCTGACGGGTCAGTGACGGCCGTCTTTCGACTGTGGCCGAATCGCCAAGCTGACGGGTCAGGATGGTCTTCTCGCTGGCCGTAAGCCAGACGATCCTGCCGGACTGCTTCATGGTGCTGATATTACGCTCATCGAGAACGATACCCCCACCGGTGGCCACCACTTTGCGGTCGCCGGTGGACACGGAAACCAACGCCTGCCGTTCCTGTTCCCGGAAAAACGGCCAGCCGTGGTCTGCCACCATCCGAACGATGCTGACACCGGCTGATTCGACAACCATGCGGTCGGTATCCACGAAACGCCAGCCAAGCTGCCGCGCCAGGACTTCACCCACGCTCGTCTTGCCCGTGCAGCGATATCCGATGAGAAACAGATTCATGGTGTGCGTCAGCATGCGTAAAGAGTTTCCCACACCTCCCAGAAGTTGGGGAAGGATTTCTCAACACAATTCGGGTCAAGAATCCTCACCCCCGGAACAATGAGACCGGCCATGGCAAAACTCATGGCAATACGGTGGTCATCATATGTTTCGATCGATGCGCCGCGGGGCGCGCCTCCCGTCACCAGGAGCCGGTCATTTTCAGCAACAGCCACAATGCCCATCTTCTTAAGTTCGGCGCAGGTGGAAGCCAGGCGGTCGCTCTCCTTGGCC
>NZ_JASJGN010000332.1:0-8603 GCF_033791525.1 Desulfosarcina sp. | reverse complement strand
CGACTGGAAGATCACCTGCGAAATCGCCACGCGTATGGGTTACGCCATGTCCTACAAGGACAGCGAGACCATTTTCAACGAACTGGCCAGCCTCACCCCTTCCTATGCCGGGATCAGCTACCCGCGCATCGAACACGAGGGGCTCCACTGGCCTTGTCCCACCCCGGAACATCCCGGCACCCCCATTTTGCACGGGGCCCAGTTTACCCGGGGAAAAGGGATGTTCCATGCCCTTGAATGGATTGCCCCGGCGGAAGTGGCCGACGACGACTATCCCATGTACCTGACCACCGGCCGTGTGCTCTACCACTACCATACCGGCACTATGACCATGAAGACCGAGGGATTGAACGAGCGGGCGCCGGAGTCCTTTGTGGAGATCACGCGGGGCGATGCCCAGGGCATGGGTGTTGAGGATGGTGATCGGGTAATCATCGCTTCCCGACGGGGAGAGATCCAGGCCCGGGTTCGGGTTTCCCGAAAAGCCGTGGCCGGAACCGTTTTCATCCCCTTTCACTTTGCCCAGGCGGCAGCCAACAAACTGACCAATGCCGCCTTGGATCCGGTTTCCGGGATTCCGGAGTTCAAGGTGTGTGCGGTGAAATTGTCCAAGGGAGCATAAGCCATAAACGGGTGGGGATAAACCCTCTATAGGTGCCGAGCTGATGTAATCGTTCACGGTTTACAGTTGCCGGTTCACGGTTAAGAAAAACAGAAGGCAGAGGGGAACGATCGGGTGTTCCTTTGAGGATTTAGAAGCTTGGATTAAAGCTTGCAGATTGTCAGTAGGTCGAAACAACTTTGAACGGTCAAACTGATTACCGTCAACAGATACAAGCTATTTTGAGTAGGAGCGACTACTGAAAAAATGAAGATAGAACACTAAAGGCCGGCACCCATAAGGGGCCGGCCTTTAGTGTTCTTAAAAACGATTACATATTCGACGACTCGGGATGGAACACATCCACATCCTTGAGGTCGTCACCCAGGTATTCGCGTTCGTTGGGACCGAGGATGCCTAAAGAGAGGCAAAGCAGGGTCCACAGGTGAACGGTCTGCCAGGGGTGATCCAACTGGTCGCTCAGATCATGGATCTGGGCGTGGCAGTTGTGGCAGGGGGTGATGGCATAATCCGCCTTGGTGGCCAGAATCTGGTTGGCCTTGAGCTTGCCGTAGGTCCGGCGTTCATCCGGTAGTCCGGACTGCAGGAACCCGCCGCCGCCGCCGCAGCAGAAGTTGTTGGAACGGTTGGGGTGCATGTCGATGAAGTTCTCCTCACCGACCACCGCCTTGACCACGAAGCGCAGGTCCTCGGCCACCGGGTCACCGAAGGTCTTGCGCACCAGCTGGCAGGGATCTTGAACCGTGAACTTGACCTGGCGTTCCTTGTTCCACTCGGAACTGGGCTTCAGCTTTCCCTCGCGGATCCATTGGGCGTAGTATTGAATGATGCTTTTGATTTCAAAGTTGTAGTCGAGCTTGAATTTATCCAGTCCGAACCGGACTGCGAAGAGTTCGTGCCCTCACTCCGTATTGAGCCAGACCTCGCAGCCCAGATCCTCCACCGCTTTTTTCTTCACCTCGACGATGTGTTTCCAGGCGTCGTTGTCACCCAGAAACATGCAGTAATTTTCGGCTGCCCAGCCTTTGGTGCCATATGTCCAGTCCGCACCAACCAAGTCCAGGATTTTCCACAGGGGCACCATCTCGTCGGGCTCGGTTACCGGTTCCCTGGAGTTCTGGTTCAGGAAGAACTTGGCACCCTTTTTGTTGACGGGGGCCTTCATCTCTGCGAATTCGGGTTGGGCTTCCTGGTACTCTTCCAGTACGTCTTCGACCACGAACTGGAAATCCTCTTCCGTGGCACCCATGGCGCTGCAGGTGTCGTTGCGCAAGGCCATATCGCAAGATCCCAGGATGCCCTTGGGGCGTTGGTCGCGAGGCCAGGTGGTCCGGGCGTTGAATACCAGCTGGGGGATGTTGATTTTCATGGGGCAGACATACATGCAGCGCGTGCACATGGTGCACATCCAGACCCATTTGCTGCTCAGGACCTCTTCGTCCATGCCCAGGGCTGCCATTCTCAAAAATTTTCGGGGATCCATTCCCTCCAGACCCGTTGCCGGACACCCTGATGAGCAGGCGCCACAGGTCAGGCAAAGGTTCAGGTTTCCTCCCTCGGGGAGAATCTCTTTCACCTTGTCGATGAAAACAGATCGCTTTTTCCCGCCGAGTTTGATCGCTTCATCAGCCATACTGTTAATTCCTCCGTTGTTAGTTGACTACCGACGATTCCAATATGATTCAAATAATCAAGTTAATCCTTATTTACGAATCAGGCGCAAAACACAAGGAAAAAATTGAACCGCGATAGCGAGTGCATTCCCCACCGCTTGCGGCGGGGTTAGCGAGCGAACTGGAAATCGATTATCATCCTTGCGGTGAAGATTCCCCGCGGCTTGCCGCGGGGAGGGTTCAATTGGGCCGACGGTATAACGCATCCGATGGACGACCAAACCGGCTTTACCGCCTGTGAACGACTGCTTTGGCGGTGTTGTTTTCAAAATAAACGCGCGCCATTGCAAACAGATGCAACGACGCGCGTTTGAATGTGTCCAGTTGATTATTTGGACGTCAGCGTGGCTTCCATATCCATAAGGATACGGGAAAAATCAGCCCCCATGTTTGATGCCGTCGTGGCAAAACAGATTCGGTCTTTTTCAAGACCGATGGATTCTATCATGTCCTGGGCGTTGGCTGCCCGCCATCCGGCGAACAGGCTGCCATTTTCTGATTTGCAATTACCATTGTGACAGGCCATGACTACCACCCCGTCAGCGCCTTCGGCCAGGGCGTGCATGATATAGTCGATGTCCACTTTGCCCGCACAGGGCACAGTTACGGTTTTCAGCCCTTTGGGCAGGGGCATGCCGAAGGAGTCGGCCATGCGGGCAGCCTCCAATCCACTGTTCTGGCAACAGAACGCCACGATGGTGGGGTAGTCGCCATCTTTGGCCGAAGCCGATTGGGTCACCTGATCAATCATGTCGGCGTCGTTGAAGTCGCCGATCTGGATGGCATCCATGGGGCATTCCGACGCGCAGATACCGCATCCCTGACAGGCCACCGGGGAAATTTCCGGCTTGTTATCGGCGGACCAGTAGATAGCGCCATGGGGGCAGCAGCGGTAGCAGGTCAGGCAGAAGGTGCACTTACCGGTATCCAATACCGCTTTGTTGGCCGGCACGCTGATGGTGCCGTCACCCAACAGGCTGCGGACCCGGATGGCGGCATTTTCCGCATCCATCAGGGCGCCGTAACGTTTTTTTACCCGCCGGCTGCCGCCTACCACAAAGATGCCTTCGCGGTTGGTGGAAACCGGATAACGATGAACGTTGTCAGTCTGCAAAAAACCCATGGATCCGACATCGATTTTCAGCATTTCCGCCAGTTCCGCGTTGACCCGGTCGGCACCGATGGCTTCTTCGACCACGATGATGTCAGGGATTAGTTGGACTTTACGCTGAAGGACCGGATCGTCATAGGTGATGGAAAGGCTGCCGCCCTCTTGGACCACGGTGGGCATTTCATTGAGTTTGACATACATGGTGCCCTTGTCGCGGCATTCCAGGTAGAGGCGTTCCAGCCCGTCCTCGGCCACCTTCAGGTCGCCGGCAAACACATAGGCGCTGGTATCATCCATGTTTTCCACTGCCAGCACGCTTTTCAAAACCCGCTCCAGGACCAACGGGTTGCCGTCCTGAGCCAGGCCCAGCATGAAGGCTACCGATTTCCCGGCCAATGCGGACGGATTTTCACCAAGGGCTGCTTCCAGCTGACTTTGGGTGACCACCGTGTCGGACAGGTTCAGGCCATAGGCCTCATTCAAGGGGCAGGCCACCAGTTCCGACGCCAACACGATGGCACCGACGGACTTTTCGACGATGTCGTCGTTGCCCGACAGCCACACCCGAAAGTCGCCGGGAACGCCGGCAGCGCCGTCCATGCGGGTGCCGGTCATGACCTCGATCATCTCCGAATCGTTGACTGTCGTCATCCATGCATCCAGCGCAGCCTGTTCTTCACCGTCCAGGTCAACGACAGCATTGGCTGACGCCTCGCCCAGGACGGATCCCTCATCGATCAGCACCACCTTGTATCCGGTGGCGGCAATCTCGGTCGCGGCCTTCACGCCGGTCATCCCGGCACCGACCACCAAGACATCGGTGGCCAGGTTGATGGTTTCCATTTGTGTCTGTTGTGTCATGAGGCCCTCCCCAGATATTTCATCACTTCGCCGGCTGACTGACCTGCGTGGACGATGGATTCGGAAATGGTTTTCGGTCCCGAAGCGGTGCCGGCCACAAAAATGCCGGCCTGACCGGTGGATGCCCGGTTCAACTTGTCGGCGCTGGCAAAGAATCCGTCGCCGTTGAGCGGTGCGCCTACCGTTTCGGACAGCGTCGTGTTGTCGGCTGCCGGCATGATACCTACAGAGAGCACCACCAGGTCGAACTCGTCTTCCACGACTTCACTGTTGCCTTCAGCGGTCATGAAGCGGGTCCTGATGCGGTCGTCCTCGGTCTCGTACATGTCCACGGGAATGTTGCGCACGAATTTCATTTCGTCTTTGCATTGCTGGTAGAAGACGGGGAAATCATTGCCCGTGTTCTGGATATCCATGTAAAAGACGGTGATGTCCAGTTCCGGGTCCTTGTACTTCATGGCCTGGGCCGTTCTCAGGGCATAGGGGCAGCAGACCTGGCTGCACCACAGGTTGCCCAGGCGTTCGTCCCGGCTGCCCACGCATTGAATGAAGGCGATCTTTTTGGGCGGCTTGCCGTCCGATGGCCTCAGTACGATGCCATTTGCCCGTTTTCCTGACTCCAGGTCCATGCCGCTGACCACGTTTTTCAACTCGTCGTAGCGGTAGGTGGATTTGAGCCGTGGGTCGAAGGGCACGAATCCGGTGGCTACGACCACGGCGTCCACCTCGAGGGTATCAGCACTGCCGGTCGTTTCCGGGTTCAGACCACCGTCGGCCTGGTAGAATTTGGCATTGTTCAGCGAGTAGCCCCTGACGGCCGAACATCCGGTCGGGTTGTCGGTATAACCGGTTTCGCAGGCCTTCAGGTCCTTGTCGATCGCTGTTTTTTTCAGGTTAACGGAAAAATTTCCATTTTTATTTATGCCGGCCACCTCAGTGGCCAGATGGACGGTAATGGCTGGTTCGTTGACTACGTTCTTGAGCATGCTTTCGACGGCGCAGGCGCCGCATTGGCGACATTCGTCGGTGGCTTTGCAGGCATACTGGATGGCGTGTCCACCAAGAAAGTCGGCCTTTTCCACTAACGCTACCTGCGTGCCGAGACCGGCAAGCTCCCAGGCTGCCGTCAGACCGGCGATCCCGCCCCCAATGACCATGACTTTTTTAGATTCAGTACTCACTTGAAAACTCCTTTGGTGATCGTTGGTTGACAATGGATGTGCGGTGTTGATCAGATCGTGGGTCTGGGCAGGACTTTTGCCCGTTCGGCAATTTCCGGCACCTTGTGCTCCCATTCGATGGCCATGAGATGAACACCGGCAACGCCTTTCATCTCTTTGAATTCTTCGATCTGTTCACAGGCGATCTTGATGCCCTCGTCAGCCACCTTTTTTTTACCCACGCCCTGTAGTCGTTTGATGATCTCGTTGGGAACATCCATGCCGGGGACCTTGAGCTGCATGTAGCGCGCCATACCGACACTCTTCATGGGGGTGACACCTGCCAGAATATAGACCTTTTCGGTGAGCCCCATATCCACGGATTCCTTAACCCACTGGCGCATTCTCTCCATGTTGTAGATGCACTGGGTCTGTACGAAATCCACGCCGGCCTTGACTTTTTTGGCCAGGCGATGCACCCGCCATTCGTAGGGTTCGGCAAAAGGGTTGGCCGCCCCGCCAATAAAAATTTTGGGCGGTTCGTCAATGTCCGCCCCGCCCAGGAATTTTCCGTCGTCACGCATCTTTTTAACCATCCCGATCAGCTGGGTGGAGTCGATGTCGAAGACGCCTTTGGCCTGAGGATGGTCGCCGAACTGCTGATGGTCGCCAGACAAGGCGAGCATGTTGCGAATGCCCAGGGCCGAGGCGCCGAGGATGTCGGCCTGCATGGCCAGGCGGTTGCGGTCCCGGCAGACCATCTGGTAGTTGGGTTCCAGCCCCTCCTCTAAGACAATCAACGAGGCGGCCCAGCTGGACATTCTCACCATTGCGGTCTGGTTGTCTGTAATATTGACGGCGTCCACCATTCCGACCAGATGTTTGGCCTTTTCCCGCACCACCGCCACGTTGGTTCCGCGAGGCGGCCCTAGTTCCCCGGTAAAGGCAAAATTTCCGGCACGCAGTATTTTTTCAAGATTGCTTCCTGATTTCATTTGGGAATCCTTCTATTGGCTTGTTCCGTTTTGGTGTTTGCTGGCTGGCGATTCGGCTATTTGATACCGAATGCGGCAAGACGATCCTTGTATCCCGGTTGAACGATGGTCCGGGGCGTCTGATTCCGCCAGTCGTTGGGCGGACAGATGTCGAGGATATTTTGCAGTCGATTCTGCTTGGCCAGTCGCTCATGGATACGTTGCCAGGCGCAGGGCTGATCGGAATTGATTTCACAGCTGCCTTTGTTGGTGCCGCCGCAGGGTCCGTTGAACAGTCCCTTGGCGCACATGGTGACCGGACAGATGCCGGCAGTCATACCCAGCACGCAGGTACCGCAGGCCCGGCATCTCTCCTCATACCAGCCCACTTCCCGGTTGACGCCGATAAAACTGGTGTCGACAGCGGGAAACACGGGGATTTCAGGGAAGCGTTCGGCGATAAATTGAATGCCGGCGCCGCAGGCCATGGAGATGATCGCGTCGTATTCATCCACGATTCCATCCAACTCTTCCAAAAACTCCATGTCGCACTGCCGCTCTATGGTAACACCACCGGTTTCGATGGGGTCACCTTCCATACGGCGGGCGATTTTAAGTTCGGAGTTGAGCACACCGACCTCCTTTTCGCCGCCTGCGAGACAAACCGCCACACAGGTGCCGCATCCCACGGTAAGGACTTTTTTAAAGTCCTTGACCATGGCCCTGACCTCTTCAAAGGGTTTTCTTTCCGCAACAATCATTTGACATTCCTCCTGTTTATCATGACACGGGGTCGATGCCATGAAGGGTTATGCAGATCACGCATGGATTAGGGGTGAGCGTGAACCGTATCGATATGAGCCAAGGAGCGAAACTAACCTGAGTGAATCAATCATGTCAACATATAAAGGATGTAAAATACGTCCGCAGGACAAATCCAAGCATTGTCTGTCGGCAGCAAAGTCAACATGAAATGAATGGTTACTCATTATTTTGCAGTTATGGATCGACCCCATGTGGTATTGACCGCGAAACCTGAACGGCAGACGTTTAGTATTGGATTTATCAAAGTCGGATAAGGTTTGATCAGGTTGTCATCGGTTTTTCGGGTTTTTTAATGTTAAAGCTTGACAGGGTGATTTTGCCTTTGATAAATGAATGAATATTCATTCATAAAATATTGTTGTCAGGAGGTTCGCAATCAACACGAAAAAGAAAAATATGGATAAATACCAGCGTATTCTGGAGGCGGCCATTACTGTATTTGCAGAACAGGGGTACTTTCAGTCGACAGTTGCCCAGATTGCCAAAGAGGCTGGGGTGGCGGACGGAACCATCTATCTCTACTTTAAAAACAAAGACGATATTCTGGTTCAATTCTACCAGTACAAGACCCGTCAGATTTTCGAACGTTTTCGGGATGCGGTCAGACAACCGGCAACCGCCGAAGAGAAGCTGCGATGTTTGATTCGCGTCCATCTCCAGGAATTCCAGAAAGACCGCAATATGGCCATCGTCTATCAGGCGGAAACCCACCAGAACCGGCGACTCGGGAACGAGCAGATCAAAGAGATGTCCAAGATGTACCGAGACATAATTTCCGAGGTGGTGGAACTGGGCCAGGAAGAGGGAACCATTCGGAAGGATCTATACATGGGCCTGGTCAAGCGGTTCATCAACGGTGCTGTGGATGAGGTGATCAACTCCTGGATTCATTCAGGCGGGCAATACGATCTGGTAACCATGGCCGACCCGTTGGTGGACCTTTTCATTCGAGGCATCGGCGGTACCGGTGAAACGGAATTAACGCATTGAACCGCGATAGTGAGCGCATTCCTCGCCGCTTTTGGCGGGGTTAGCGAGCGAACTGAAAATAGACATTCATCCTTACGGTGCTGCGCAGCACTGCCGTTACAGGCAGAACATTCCCCGCGGCTTGTCGGAGCGACGCAGAGATCCCGCTCATCGGGGCCGCGGGGAGGGTTCAATTTCTGCCATACTATAATTTTTCGATTGTATGTAATTATTTGAAGTTGCCATAATATGTTATGCATTGGCTATTTTTGCCAAATTGGATTTATCAGAAAAGCCTACAGGCGGCAACTTAATCCCATGGGCTTTATGACGAAGGTGTTGGTATCAATCTTCATCTGAACCGTACTTTGGCTGACCACCATATTAGGACTTAAACGCTATTTAGTG
>NZ_JASJGN010000331.1:0-11761 GCF_033791525.1 Desulfosarcina sp. | reverse complement strand
TGGCCTGCGACATCATCGTGGCGTCGCCAAAGGCCGTGTTCGGCCAACCGGAGATCAAGCTGGGGTTCTTTCCGCCCTACGCGGCCATCCGGCTTCCCCAGTTGGTGGGACCCGCCCGGGCCGTGGAGATCTGTACCACGGGCCGCCGTTACAAGGCCGAAGCGGCGCAGCGCATGGGTCTGGTGGCCCACCTGTCCGGAGAAGACAACTTCCAGGAGACGGTGGACGGCATCGTCGGTGAAATCAAGGCATGCAGCCCGCTGATCATCCGGCTCAACAAGCGCGCGGTCAACGCCCACCTGGGATTGGATTTCAAACAGGCCCTGTCCGGTGTCAGCGACATGTTCCTCAACACCCTGATGAAAACCGAAGACACCCTGGAAGGCATCAAAAGCTTCGAGGAAAAGCGACGGCCGGTGTGGAAAAACCGGTAAGCGTTCGCAGGGTCAGCGTTCAGGGGTTACTGTTTTTTGTCAACTTTGACACGCGTCAACTGGCAATGTGTAGTGCCGTTTTTCAGCCGATCGTTAACCTCGAATCCTGAAACGCTGAACCGTTGAACCCTGACCATCTGAACCTAATATTTGAGAAAAGGAGAACCAGCGATGGCGTCCATGATATCCTGGCAGATGACTGAACTCGGAAAACCCCTGGCGAAGGTGGAAGCGCCGATGCCCCAACCCGGTCCCGGCGAGGTGCTGGTCAAGGTGGCCGGATGCGGGGTGTGCCACACGGATCTGGGCTTTTACTACGATGGCGTGCGAACCAAATCCCCGCTGCCCTTGACCCTGGGCCATGAAATCAGCGGCATCGTCACCGCCGCCGCTCCTGATGCCGGTGGTTGGGAGGGCAAAGCCGTGATCATCCCCGCGGTCATGCCTTGCGGGGACTGCGATGTCTGCAACCGGGACCTGGGCAACATCTGCACGACCCAGAAGATGCCCGGCAACGATATCCAGGGGGGATTTGCCAGCCACATCGTCGTGCCGGCCAAACAGTTGTGCCAGGTTCCGGTGGACGACCAGTACCGACCCGTAGGCCTGGCAGACGTCTCCCTGGCCCAGCTGTCCGTGGTGGCAGACGCGTTGACCACACCCTATCAGGCAATTGTCGATGCCGGATTGTCAGCCGACGACACGGCCATTTTCATAGGCGTGGGCGGCGTGGGTGGTTTCGGCGCCCAGATTGCCAAGGCCTTCGGCGCCCTGGTGGTGGCCATCGATGTGGACCCGGTCAAGCTGGAGACCCTGGCACCCTATGTGGACAAGACTTTCAACGTCACTGAAATGCCATTCAAAGACCTGCGCAAGGCGGTCTCCGCCTTCGTCAAGGAGCAAGGTAAACGCCGGACGGAGTGGAAGATTTTCGAGACCTCCGGCACTGCCGCCGGCCAGAAAACCGCCTTCGGTCTGATGACCTTCGGGGCCAATCTCTCCGTGGTGGGCTTTACCATGGACACGGTAGACATTCGCCTGTCCAACCTCATGGCCTTTAACGCCACCGCCCGGGGCAACTGGGGTAGCCTCCCCCAATACTATGCGCCGGTACGTGACCTGGTCCTGTCGGGCAAAGTGAAAATGGCACCGTTTACGAAAACCTTTCCGCTATCCGAAATTAACGCGGTCTTCGACATGGTGCACCATAAAAAAATCGTCGAGCGGGCGATCATGGTGCCCTGACGCCATCGTTGACAACCACCGTCGCTGCAGCGGCGCGAAATGTTTTCATATAACCCAACCAGCCGAAACCATGCGGCGAAACTCAACAGGAAACGACGATGCACAAACTACTTACAGACAGCCCCGGGAAAAAGATGCTGCTCTTGGGCAACGAAGCCATCGCCCGCGGCGCCATCGAGGCCGGCGTAGCCTTTGCCACCACCTACCCGGGTACACCCTCATCGGAAATATCCTTGAATTTGTTCCAGATCTCCCATGAGAGCGATCTCTACTTCGAATACAGCACCAATGAGAAGGTTGCCCTGGAAGTGGCCGCCGCCGCCGCCAACAGTGGTGTCCGCACCTTCTGCATGATGAAGCACGTGGGACTGAACGTGGCGGCCGATCCTCTGATGACGCTGGCCTACGTCGGAGTAAAGGGCGGGATGGTCATCCTCACCGCCGATGATCCGTCCATGTTCTCCAGCCAGAACGAACAGGATAACCGCTACTACGGCAAACTTTCCGGCCTGCCCATCCTCGAACCCTCATCGGTGGAGGAAGCCCGTCAAATGACGGCTGAGGCCTTCGACCTGTCCGAACGGCTGGGCGAACCGGTGATCCTGCGCACCACCACTCGCATCAACCACTCCAGCGCCTTCGTGGAACTGGGAAAGCTGACGCCTCGCAAAACCAAGGGAGATTTTAAAAAAGACCCTTTTAACCTGGTCACCGTACCGGCCGTCTCCCGCCGCCTCCACGTGCGTCTGCTTGAAAACTGGGACAAAGCCCAGGCGCTGGCCGAATCCTCCGGCTACAACTTTACCGACGGCGCCGGTCCCTGGGGAATCATATGCAACGGGGTCAGTTACAGCTATGTTTCCGACGCGGTGAAAGAGCTGGGCATCGCGGACAACGTCCGCGTCCTTCGACTGGGTTTTTCTTACCCTTCGCCGCCGAAACTGATCAAAAACTTTCTAAAAGGCTGTGACAAGGTGCTGGTGGCCGAGGAGGGTGAACCCGTCATGGAAGAGACCGTCAAGGCCTTTGCCCAGGAGGCCGGATTGACCCTGCCCATCGCCGGCAAGGGAGAAGGTCTGTTCTCCCGCCTGTACGAGTTCGATCCGGCCTTGGTGCGCCGGGTGATGGCCGGCTACTTCGGCGTGCCGCACACGGAAAGCCAACCGCCCGACCTGTCAGACGTACCCGAAATTCCCCAGCGGCCGCCCAACCTTTGCGCCGGCTGCTCCCACCGAGCCACCTTCTACGCGGTTAAAAAAGCCGCCGAGGGAGAGGAAACCATCTATCCCACGGATATCGGATGCTACACCCTGGGTTTTCTACCCCCGCTGGCCATGGGTGATTTTCTCATCTGCATGGGCTCGTCGGTGAGCACGGCCTGCGGCTTTTCCAAGGCCACGGACAAAAAAGTGATCTCTTTTATCGGCGACTCGACATTTTTTCACTCGGGTCTGACCGGTCTGGTCAACGCCGTTTACAACAACCACAACTTCACCCTGGTCATCCTGGACAACGGCACGACTGCTATGACCGGCCACCAACCCAATCCCGGGGTTGACATGAGCAACTTCAACCTATCCGGCTACGGCCACGTCTCCATTGAGGCGGTGGTTCGCGCCATCGGCGTCGAACACGTCACTGTCATCAAACCCTACAAGGTGAAAAAGAGCATCGAAGCGGTGAAAGCGGCCCTGGACCACAAGGGTGTATCAGTGATTATCTCCCAGGAGATGTGCACCCTGTACGCCCGCGGCCTGAAACAACTCAAGGTGCGAGCCTTCACGGTCACGGACAAATGCAAGAATCACCGGGACTGCATCAACCAGATCGCCTGTCCGGCTTTTTACCTGGATGGCGAACGGGTCCAAATCAATCCCAACACCTGCGTGGGCTGCGCGGTATGTGCCCAAATCTGCCCGGAGAATGCCATTACACCGGTCAAGGCGAAACAAGCCGGTTGAGCGACTGAGCGGCAAGACAACAACCTTCGGCTGCGGTCAATGGTTTTCCGGGAGAATCGATCAACCGAGTCATTGATCCGGCGGCCCTCATCATACAGGAAACGACCATGGAGACAACAAGACTGATTATCGTGGCGGTAGGCGGTCAGGGCAACTTGCTGGCATCCAAAGTGCTGGGAGAAGCAGCCCTGCTTTCAGATGTACCGGTGCACATGAGCGAAATTCACGGCATGGCCCAGCGGGGCGGTGTAGTTGAATCGGCCATCGTTTTCGGCGATGCCAGAAGCACGATCATCTCAGACGGCGAAGCCAACGTGCTGGTGGGCTTCGAGCCATCCGAGACACTGCGGGCCTTGAACAAGTGCAGCGCAGACACCACTGTCATTACCAATCTGGCGCCCCTGCCGCCCTTTACCGTGACCATCGGCCGCGGCACCTATCCGGACCTTGGCCGGGCCCAGGACCTGATTAAGGCCAAAACCAAACGGCTCATTGCCTTCGATGCCGTCGACCTGGCCACGACCGCCGGTAGCGTCATGTCGGTGAATATCGTGTTGCTCGGAGCACTGATCCAGACCGGCATCCTGCCGATCTCCAAGGCGAATGTGGAGGAAACTATTCGCACCAAGACCAAAAAGGCGTTTGTGGACGCCAACCTGAAAGCATTCGAATTGGGCCATAGTGCCGCTGCAAATGCATGACGTTCTTCTAATCGTGTGCATTGACCGGTTGCGTATAAACTGAATGTGCCCTCGGCGGACGAATGGGTCTGCCCCGAAGGAAACCGACCACCGATAAGGAGGAAATGATGCCCTGGAATAAAAAGAGTGAATGCATGCCGGTAGCCCAAATTCAAGCGCTTCAGGTTGAAAAACTCAAGGAGACGGTGGAGTGGGTGACCAAACGCGTTCCGTTTTACAAGAAAAACTTCAAGGAGGCAGGTATCAAGGCCGCCGACATCAAGGGCATCGAGGACGTGGCCAAACTTCCTTTCACGGTAAAAAATGATCTGCGGGACAACTATCCTTTCGGCCTTTGCGCGGTTCCCTTGAAGGACGTGGTGCGTGTGCACGCCTCGTCCGGCACCACTGGCAAACCCATCACCGGCCCCTATACCGCCGACGACCTGGACCAATGGGGCGAGTGCATGGCGCGCAACTTTCATGCTGCCGGTGTTCGTCCCGAGCACGTGGTTCAAAATGCCTACGGCTACGGCCTGTTCACCGGTGGTCTGGGTTTTCACCAGGGCGCCACGACCATGGGCTGTACCGTCGTGCCCACCAGCTCCGGGCTCACCGAACGCCAGATCACGATCTTGAAAGATTTCGGGACCAACGTCTTATTCAGCACTCCTTCCTATGCCCTGACCATTGCCGAACGGGCCGAGGAGCTCAAGGTGGATCTGAAAAAACTACCCCTTTCTATTGGTATTTTCGGCGCTGAGCCCTGGACCGCCGGGATGCGTGCGGAGATCGAGGCGCGTATGGGCATCAAGGCCATGGAAGCCTATGGGCTCACCGAACTGGGCGGCCCCGGTGTGGGTTTCGACTGCGAAGCCCAGAGCGGTATCCACATCAACGAAGACTACTACCTGGCCGAAGTGGTCGACCCCATCACCCTGGAACCCGTTCCGCTGGGTGAAAAGGGCGAGCTGATTTTCACGTCGCTACGGCGCCGGGCCATGCCCATGATCCGCTACCGCACCAAAGACATCACCCGCCTGTACCGCGAAAAATGTGCCTGCGGCCGGACATTCGTCAAAATGGACAAAATTTTTGGTCGGACGGATGACATGCTGATCATCAGCGGCGTCAATGTCTTTCCCTCCCAGATCGAATCCCTGCTGCTGGATATCGAAGAGGTGGAGCCCCAGTACCGCATGCTGGTCCGCAAAAAAGGCTACCTGGATCAACTGGTGGTGCAGGTAGAGGCCAAACAGGAGGTGTATGCGGCCGGTGACCGCAAGAAATTTGAAGTCGAAGCCAAAATTATGGCCCATATCAAAGGCAACATGGGGATCAGCGTGGAAGTGAACCTCGTGGAGCCCAAGTTCATCGCCCGAAGCGAAGGCAAGGCCCTTCGCGTGGTTGACGAACGACCCAAGCAGTTCCGTTAAACTTGAAGGATGACGACGGACAGACCGAACAACCACCAGACCGATGAGAGGTGCAACCATGACAGACCAACAACCCTTTGTCCCAAAAACTTTCGCCGTTATCGGTGCGGGTCCCGTGGGCTGTATCGTGTCCGCTTTTTTAGCCAAAGGGGGCCATAAAGTTATCTTGTGTGATGTCATTCCCGAGCTTCTCGAACCGGCACTGAAGCGGGGAATCATCATCGAAGGCGCCGAGAACCTGACCCAGACGGTCAGCCACACCTGCACCAGCATCGATGACCTGCCCAAGCATAAGCCCGACGTCATTTTTGTCACCGTCAAGGCCAATGTCCTGCCGCTGATCGCGTCGGCCATCGAGGGTTTCCACAAAAAAGGAATTTATGTGGTCAGCTGGCAGAACGGCATCGACACCGAACTGGTGCTGGCCAACAGCCTGGGCAAGGAACCGGTGATGCGGGCGGTGGTCAACTACGGCTGCGGCCTGCTGGGGCCGGCCCATGTGACGATCCCCTTTCACCATCCGCCGCACTTTATTCAGGAACTGGACCCGGAGGCCAAATTCGCCGCCGATGCCATTGCCGAAGCGCTGACCACCTGCGGCCTGCACACCCGCCATACGGAAAATATTGTTGCCATGGTCTGGCGAAAAGGGGTGCTCAACGCCTGCATGAACCCGGTGTGCGCCGTCACCGGCCTGACGATGTCCCAGGCCATGAACGACCCGATCATTTTCAACCTCGTTGACTCCCTGGTCAAAGAGTGCGTCAAGGTAGCCCGGGCCAATGAGATCATGCTGGGCTGGGAGTACTACCCCAACGCCATCGAATACATGCGCAACGCCGGGAACCACAAGCCTTCCATGCTCATGGACATCGAGAACGGCCGCCGAACGGAAATCGACTACATCAATGGGAAATTCGTGGAATACGGCCGTCGGGCAGGCATCGAGACCCCCTACAACATCACCCTGCAAAGCCTGGTCAAAGGGTTGGAGTCCCGTCTATGAGAGGAATTCAGGGTTACAGGAGATTAGGCGCTTATCCCTAAACTCGTGCTTTTGTGTCAAAAATAATCACAATAGCCAAAAGCCAAATGACAAATAAATCCCAATAGCCAAATTCAAAATTTCCAAACCATGTAATCTTGAAGAAAGGGCCGGCCGATCATCAACAACTGGAGAACTCAAAAGACAAACAATTGATGGTCTTTGCCCTTATTGTAATTTAGTTATTGTAATTTGGAATTTATTTGAGATTTGATATTTGTAGTTTGTTATTTATCTTCGATCAGTTGTGAACGCTTTACCCAGGTTAAAAGAGCGAACCATGCCGACAACCCAACCAACAACTTCTCAGGACGTCGAGTCACTTTACTTCGCCGGCGCCGATGTAGGGGCATCCAGAACCAAAGTAGCGGTGATCGATGCCGACGGTCATATGGTCGGTTACCGTGTGCACCGATCAGGAACGGATTTTACGGCCACCGCCGATCGATGCCTGACCGAGGCATTGGCCATGGCCGATATAGGCAAAGATCAGCTTGGTCGCACGATCTCTACCGGATACGGCCGCAAGAATGTCTCCTATGCCCAGGACCAGCGCACCGAAATAAGCTGTCACGGAAAAGGATGCTACCACTATTTTTCTTTTGCGATCACCATTGTCGATATCGGCGGGCAGGACAATAAGATCATCAAAATAGATGGAAATGGCCGACGGACGGCCTTTAAAATGAATCGCAAGTGCGCCGCCGGTACCGGTGCGTTCCTGGAGGAAATGTCCCCCCGCCTGGACATCCCTTTGTCGGAAATGAACGGCCTTGCCGCGGCGTCCACGGACATGGTCAAGCTGGGCAGCTTCTGCACGGTCTTTTCCGCCACCGAGGTGCTGGAGAATATCCGTCGCGGCAAACGGGTCGAAGACATCGTCAAAGGGCTTTTCTTTTCAGTCATTTCCAGAATCACCGAGATGGACGCCTTCACCGAAAAAGTGGTCATGACCGGTGGCGTGGTGGCCCACAACCCCTACCTGGTTGAGATGACCCAGGAACTGATCAAGCGTCCCATCCTGGTGCCGAAGTTGCCCCAATTCACCGGTGCCCTGGGCGCGGCACTATATGCAAGAGAAACGTTTGAGACTTGCGGAATTAGGAATTGAGGGATTGGGGAATTGAGGAATTAGTCTATCAATCGATGTTTTAATCCGCCAATTCATAGAATCCCTAAATCCCCAATTCCTCAATCATAATAGCGGAGGTAAGGTATGACCGAAGAGAAAAAGATAAAACTGAAACGGCTGGAATCGTCCAAGGTGCTGGGCAAGTTCATGGCCGATTATTACTACGAGCTGGACAACGCCGCCAAAACCGGCGAGCAAAAGATCGCCTGGTGCACCAGTGTGGGGCCGGCCGAGATTCTTCGGGCCATGGGGTTCCTGGTCTATTTTCCCGAAACCCATTCGGCCATGCTGGGATCGTCGCGCATGGCCACGGAGCTGATCCCCAAGGCCAACGCCATGGGCTATTCACCGGACATCTGCTCCTACCTCACCGCGGACATCGGCGCCTACCTGGAAAAAGTCTCCCCCCTGGCCAAAATATTCGAAGGCATCCAGGGTCCGCCCAAGCCGGATGTGCTGGTGTTCAACACCAACCAGTGCCGCGACGTGCAGGACTGGTTCAATTTCTACGGTGAAGAGTACGATGTACCAGTGGTGGGCGTCCACTCCTATGTGGGCGTCCAGGAGGTGGAAGCGGCCCACGTGAAATCCATTGCCCGGCAGATGGAAGATCTGATCCCGTCGCTGGCGCACGTCATCGGCAATACATTCGACATGGATCGGTTCAAGGAGACCGTGGCCCTGTCCAGGGAGTGTTCGGAGCTTTGGAAGCAGGTGCTCGATACGGCCGCCGCCCTCCCGTCCCCTCTCACCTTTTTCGACGGGACCACGCTCATGGGGGCCGCCGTGGTGGGCCGGGGAACCCAGCGTGCCAACGACTGCTATCGCACCCTGCTGGCGGAGCTGAACCAGCGTATCGCCGACAAGGAAGGCGCCATTGAAGACGAACAATTCCGGATCTATTGGGACGGCATGCCCGTGTGGGGTCGGCTGTCGGCCCATGCCAAGATGTTCGCCTCCCTGAAAACCAACGTGCTGGCTTCGACCTACTGCAACTCGTGGATTTTCTCCGCCCTGGATCCGGATGATCCCTTCAACTCCATGGCCCGGGCCTACACGGAGCTGTTCATCGTGCGTGCCGACGCACCCAAGGAAGCATATATCCGCAACATGCTGGAATTCTTCAAGGTGGACGGCATTATCTACCATGACGCCAAAACCTGCCCCAACAACTCCAACTGCCGTTATGGCATGCCCCAGCGTATCGAACGCCAGTCCGGCATCCCCAGCTTGACCATCAACGGCGACCTGAACGATCTGCGGCTGATTTCCGACGAACAGACAAAAACCAATGTGGAGGCCTTCATCGAGCAGTTGGCGGAAAATAAATAATAACAATTGCAAATTAAGGGATTGGGAATTGAGGAATTGGATCCCTTTGATTCCTAAATTCCTTAATCCCTAAATCCCATAATTCGTCACGCGAATCTTCATAAGCAAGTAAACAAGAAGGAGTAGCAATTATGCTTGACAGCCTTTTCAATCCCGCCGGCGTAGCGGTAATCGGTGCGTCCGGAAAAGAGCTTCACATCGGCAACCGGGTAATCAAAAACCTGCTGGACTTCGGTTACCAGGGGGGGATCTACCCCATCAACCCCAAGGCCGATGAAATCCGGGGGATCAAGGCCTATAAATCCATTCTCGACGTTCCCGGGCAGGTGGATGTGGCCCACATGGTGATCCCGGCCAAGTTCGTGCCCATGGCCGTGGAAGACTGCGGCAAAAAGGGCGTCAAACACATCATCATCAACTCCGGCGGTTTTTCCGAAACCGGCCCCGAAGGTGCCGAAATCGAAAAGGCCTTTCTGGAAAAGGCGAAGGCATACGGCATCCGCATCTTCGGCCCCAACTGCCAGGGCATCATCAATTCAGACCCGGCCGTTCGAGCCTATTGCAATTTCACATTCACCTTTCCCGAGCCGGGGCATATCTCCATCGTGGCATTGTCAGGCGGGGTGGCCGAGGTGATCCATCAGGGATTTTCCGCCATGGATGTGGGTACACGCATTTATGCATCCAACGGCAACGCCTGCGATATCTCCATCCCGGAAATCATCCGCTATCTGGCCGACGATGACGGCACCCGGGTCATTGTCACCTATGTGGAGGGCCTCAGGGACCCCATGGATTTCTTCGGGGCTGTCAAAGAAGCGGCGGCAAAAAAACCCGTGCTGGCCATGAAGGCCGGCCGCACCATGGAAGGCGCCCAGGCGGCCGCCTCGCATACCGGCGGACTGGCCAGGGAGGACATGGCCACAGACCTGATCTTCAAGAAGGCCGGCATCGTGGATTTCAGGGATGAAGGTCAGCTGATCAACGCAGCCATCGCTTTCGGATCGCAACCCATTCCCAAGGGCAACCGGGTGGGCATCATCACCAACACCGGCGGGCCGGCGGTCATCGCCACCGACATTCTCGTCGATGCCGGACTGACCCTTCCCCCCCTGTCGGAAAAAACCAAGGCGCTGCTCAAGGAAACACTCTATCCGGAGGCCACAGTGAGCAATCCCGTGGATGTGCTCGCCACCGGCACCGCCGAACACTTTGGCAGGTGTCTGGATGCCATGATGGCCGACGACAGCTTCGATTGCGTGCTCGTCAACTTCGTCACGCCCTTTTTCATGGACACGGAAAGTATTGCCAGGGCCATCGCCCAGGTCAACCAGCGGCAGATCAAGCCCATGGTGTGCAACCTGATGACCGACCGGCGCCAGTGGGCCGAAACCGAAGCCATCCTCAAAGCCGGCGGTGTGCCCTGCTTCTCCCTGCCCAGCGATGCCGCCCGTGCGCTGGTCGCCCTGGTGCGCTATCGCCACATCCTTGACCGGGAACCCGGCCGGGTTCGGTCATATGGAGACGTGGACACCGATAGCGCCCGTGTGATTGTCGACCAGGCCAACGGCCAGCCGATGCTGGCTGCCGATCAGGTTTACGAAATCCTCGAGGCCTATGGCATCGACGTCCCCGATTGGCGCATAGCCGGAGATATGGATGGCGCCGTGGCCGCTGCCGATGCCATCGGCTATCCGGTGGTCCTCAAGGCCGATGCCGCATCCGTGGTCCACAAGAGCGACATGGGCGGTGTGGCCGTCAACCTGACCGACGCCAATGCGGTGAAGAAAGCCGTAACGATGATCACCGAACGAATCGACGCCCGGGACCTACGCTTTTTCGTCCAGCAGTTTGTACCCGGTGGCCGGGAAGTGATCCTCGGCGCCAAGGCCGAGCCCGGTGTGGGGCATCTGATCATGTTTGGCCTCGGCGGCATCTTCGTCGATGTGCTCAAGGACGTTATATTCAACCTCACCCCGGTTACCGACGCAGAAGCCCGAAAAATGGTCGACGGCATCCAGGCATCCGCCCTGCTCGACGGTGTGCGCGGTCAAAAACCGGTGGACAAAACCGCCCTGGTCGACCTGATTCAACGGCTGTCCAAGCTGGTGACGGACTTTCCCCAGATCAAAGAGCTGGACCTGAATCCGGTCATGGCTTTCGAAAAAGGAGCCGTGGCGGTGGATGCGCGGATAGCATTATAGCGGATTGGTTAGATTAGTTTAGTTGGTTGGATTGGTTTGATTGGTTCAGTTGGTTGGAATGGTTGGATTAGTTGATTTTCTCCTCGAACCCTTGCACCCTCGAACCCTCGAACCCTGAACCCTGAACCCTGAACCCTGAACCCTGAACCCTGAACCCTGAACCCTGAACCCCGAACCCCGAACCCTGAACCCCGAACCCTTCAACCTAAGGAACACCCCATGGCCCATTGGATGAATCTGGGACAGCAGCTCAAGATGAACGCCAGGAAATATCCTCAGACCGTTGCCCTGT
>NZ_JASJGN010000330.1:0-3912 GCF_033791525.1 Desulfosarcina sp. | reverse complement strand
CATGCTGGGGCTGGACATGGACATCGAGGCGGATTTGGGCATCGACTCCATCAAGCGGGTGGAGATTCTTTCCGCAATGGAAGAACGCATGCCCCACCTGCCCCAGGTCACACCGGACATGCTGGGCACCCTGAAGACCCTTAGCCAAATCTGCACGTATCTTTCCGCAGGCGATGACAAGACGGCGATCGGCACCCGCGCATGTTCGCCGATTCAGCCGGCAACGACGAATCGGGAGCCATCGGATACGATACCCCGTCAGGTCATCGATGTCGTCGAATCCCCGAAGAAGCCCGGTCGCGCGCTTCGTATCGAATCGGGTCGCTGGATCGGTGTCCTTGGCGACAACTCCCCCATGGCGCAATCCATGACCCACCAGTTGGAAAAAACGAAAATCGACGTTCGCCTGCTTGCCTCCGATGCAGCGGGCGACGCGGCGAACTTTGCCGGGGCGGCGGGCTTGATCCTCTGTGGTTCGACCGATCCCGAAACCGCTTTTTTGGCAGCGAAACACGCCGCTCCGGAATTATTGGGGGCAGCAGCACGCGGTGATGCCCTGTTTGCGGTGGCCACACGCATGGATGGTGCCTTCGGTTTTACGGGAAACGCCTTCGACACTCCCGAACAGGGCGCGCTGGCGGGCCTGGTCAAGACCGCCGCCCTTGAATGGGAGGCAGTAATCTGCCGAGCCATTGACTGTTCCCCTGATTTTGCAAATCCCGATGCAGCCGCACAACAGGTTGTTGCGGAGCTGCTGGACGTCTTTGACCACGATCCGGTGGAGATCGGTGTGCGCCCTGATGGCCGTGTGACATTGAAACCGGTTCCCGCCCCGATAGCTGAGGGTCCAGTCCTCCTGGATAATAAAGATGTAATTGCCGTTACCGGCGGCGCCCGCGGTGTAACGGCCGATTGCGCCCTTTACCTGGCCCGGACTACCGGTGCTTCCATCGCCCTGATCGGTCGATCGGCACCGTTATTTAAGATCCCCGACTGGCTCGCAGGCGTCCGCGACGAAGCGGCGATGAAAAAAGCCATCCTTGACAATGCGTTTACGGGGCCCAAACCCACACCGCAAAAACTGGAGGACGCCTATCGGAAGCATGCGGCCAATCTCTCCATCGCCCGAACCATCGACGCACTCAAGGCCTCGGGAGTCAATGCCGGCTATTTCAACGCAGACGTTACCGATCGGGAGAGCCTGCATAAGGCGGTCGACACCATTGAAAACCAACTGGGTCCCATCACCGGTCTGGTCCATGGCGCCGGCGTGCTCCACGATCGACTGATCGTGGACAAAACCGTCAAGCAGTTCCGGCAAGTTTACGCCACTAAAGTGGGTGGCTTAAAAAATCTGCTGTCCGTCACCCGATCGGACAACTTGCGCCACCTGGTCCTGTTTTCATCGGTCAGCGCCCGCACGGGAAACATCGGCCAATGCGACTATGCCATGGCCAACGAAGCACTCAACAAGATGGCCCGGGTGCAAGCGCAGAATCATCCCGCATGCCGGGTGACCGCCATCAACTGGGGGCCGTGGGACGGCGGCATGGTGACACCTGCCCTTAAACGAGTCTTTGGCGCGAAAAACATCCAACTGATTCCTGTTGAAACCGGTGCGCGCCTGATGGCGGCTGAAATGAATAATGCCAATCCAGGCCCAGTGGAAGTCCTCATCGGCAGCATGCTAACCCACAAGACCGACGACGGACCGGCCGAATTCCCGGACACGCCCATGGCCCTGCTCGAAAGCCGCGAATTGGATCTTCAGCGCTACCCGGTGCTTGCCTCCCATATCATCGGCGGCAGACCGGTGGTGCCCTTTGCCCTGATTACCGAGTGGATCGGCCACGGTGCGCTCAAAGAAAACCCGGGCTATTCTTTGCACGGCATCGACGATTTTCGCCTGCTCAGCGGCATCCGCATCGAACAGGAAAAAAAACTGGTCCGCCTCATGGCCGGCAAGGCCAGAAAAAGCGGCGATGCATGGCAAGTAGATGTAGAGCTGAGAAACGGGGTTAAGAACGGCAAGGATGTGATCCATACGCGGGCCCGCGCACTTCTGGTCGACCGGTTTCCCACCGCCCCGGTATTTACCGGCAACGGCAGGAACGGCAGTCGCGCCTACCCCCGGGATTTGGATGCCATATATGGCCCGATCCTGTTTCACGGCGACCATCTGAGGGCAATCAAAGCCATTGACGACTATTCCGACCATGGCATGACGGCCCAGCTGACCGGCGCACCGAAACCCGAAGCGTGGATGCAGGATCCCATCCAGGGATGCTGGATGGCCGACCCCATGGTATTGGACGGCGCTTTTCAGATGGCCATCGTCTGGTGCTTCGAGCAGTCCGGAAAGGTCTGCCTGCCCAGTTATGCCCGCGCCTACCGCCAGTATCGTTCGGCGTTCCCGGCATCCGGCGTGACGGCGGTCATGTCTGTAACAGCGACCGGCCATCGAAAAATGATTGCCGATTTCACCTTTCTGGACGACGATCGACTGGTGGTCGCCACCCTCACCGGCTACGAGGCCACTGTTGATGAATCCCTCATCCATGCCTTTAAAGAAAATACATTAAAATCAGTTTTTAAAGAGCATATCCAGTGATCAAGCTGCCAATTAAAAACCGTCGTGACACCTACACCGTCAATCCGACCAAGCTCATTGCCCTGGGGTTGAACTACCGGGCCCACATCGCCGAAAGCGTTTCAGTCAAAGTCAAGGGCTTCACCGACGAGATACCCAGCGAACCCCTGCTTTTCCCCAAAACACCCAACGTGCTGGTCGGGCCGGATCAAGCCATCGTCATTCCACAATTTTTAAAGGATTACGGATTCAAGACCCTGCGGACCGATTACGAGGCGGAACTGGCGCTGATCATCGGCAACCGGTGCAAGGATGTTCCAGCCGCCGATGCCTTGGGTCAGATTTTCGGCTACACCTGCATGAACGACGTCAGCCAGCGGAATATCCAGAACGGTGACCGCACCGGATGGTACCGGGGAAAATCCCTTGACACCTTCGGCCCCATCGGCCCGCAGGTCGTGCTGGCGCGGGACCTGACCGACCCCCAGAACCTGAACATCTTCTGCCGCCTTAACGGGACGACGGTTCAAGAGGGCAATACCCGCCAGATGATATTTGGCATTCCCGAGATCATCGCCTTCGTCTCCCGAAACTTCACCCTGATGCCCGGCGACATCATCCTCACCGGCACCCCGGCAGGCGTGGGGCCCCTAAGCCATGGCGACACCATCGAAGTGGAGATCGAACATATCGGGGTGTTGAAAAACACCGTTATCGATGAAACGGTCTGATTATTAAATCACAGTTCCAACGACGTCACCGAGTTGACCATCTTTGCCGAACGTAGTTCTTCGAGGGCATCGGGGGGGACCGGGGCATCGGTCTGCAGAAATATGATGTTGTGGTCACCATCCTTTTCCTGCCCCACGACCATCCGCCCGATATTGACGTTGTGCCGTCCCAAGGTGGTTCCGATCCCACCGATTGCTCCGGGTCGATCCTGGTTGAAGATCAACAGAATATGTCCTTCGGGCACCAGTTCCAGGCGAAAATTGTTAATCTTGACCACCTTTATTTCGCTTCGGCCTATGATGGTGCCGGCAACCAGATTCTCACCGGCGTCCGAAGTCACCCGCAGGGTTATCAGGTGGGTGTAGTCTTCGGCTTCCGATGTGGTAGACTCAATGATTTTTATGCCCATCTCTTGGGCCACCACCGGGGCGTTGACGAAGTTTACCGCGTATTTCACCATCGGCGTGAGCAGTCCCTTGAGAATGGCCGTGGATACCGGATCCATGTCCATGCCCTTGAAATCGCCAGTATATTCGATGGTCACCCCTTTGACCGGCCCGCCTGCCAGCTGGGCCTGCAAACACCCCATC
>NZ_JASJGN010000329.1:0-7584 GCF_033791525.1 Desulfosarcina sp. | reverse complement strand
CGGTGGTCATCATATGTTTCGATCGATGCGCCGCGGGGCGCGCCTCCCGTCACCAGGAGCCGGTCATTTTCAGCAACAGCCACAATGCCCATCTTCTTAAGTTCGGCGCAGGTGGAAGCCAGGCGGTCGCTCTCCTTGGCCTTGAGGTGAGAGACATTTTCAATAACCGTCGTGCCGTCTGCAAATGCCGCTACCACCGCCAGGGTGGGCACCATGTCAGGCATGTCGGCCATATCCACCGCAATGGCCCGAAGGTCGCCGCCGGTTACCGTAATGCCATCTGATCCACGGTCCACCCGGCAACCCATCTGCTCAAAAACCCGGACCAGTCCAACATCTCCCTGGGTGGAATCGACCGACACCCCGTTGACAGTGACACTGCCGCCGGTGATGGCGGCCGCCCCCCAGAAGTATCCCGCCTGGGAGGCATCCGGCTCCACCGCATAGTCGCCGGCTCGATAGGCTTGGTTGCCAGTTACATCAAAACGGGTGTATCCGTCGCGCTCGACCCGGATGCCGAATCGTCTCAAAATTTCCACGGTCATATCCACGTAAGGCCGGGACACCAGGCCATGGGAGACCGTGATGGACATGCCCTTTGGGGTGCACGGCGCCATAAGCAGCAGAGATGAGAGAAACTGGCTGCTCACGCTGCAGTTGATGGCAACCGAACCGCCCGTTGCCTGACCGCCCGGTATCTCCACCGGTGGACAGTCGTTGCCGTTCACCGACCGGGCACCGATGCCCAGTTGGTTCAACGCCGCCACAAGATGGGCAATCGGCCGATGGTACATGCGCGGGGTACCCGTGAAAGTATAAATCCCCTCTCCCAGGGCGGCCACACCGGCCAGCAGTCGCATAGAGGTACCGGAATTGGCCAGGTAGATAGCCTCACGGCAGGGTTTGAGCCGGCCGTGTAACCCGCTGATGGATATGGTCTGCCGATGGTCGGCGACCCCCACCCCCATCTTCTCCAGCGCAGCCAGGGTCAGCTGGGTGTCCTGACTGCGCAGCGCGTTGCTCACTGTGCAGAAACCATCCGAAAGGGCCGCAGCAATAAAGGTCCGGTGGGTGTAACTCTTGGACCCCGGTACGCTGACTTGAAAACGGCCGATGCGATGGGGTTTGATTTCAATCATGACGGTCGGCTTCCTTCTCGGCTGTTTTTTTTCCCAAAGCAGCGAGGACCGTTTTTTTCATCAACTGCACCGGTGCCTTCTTACCGGTCCAGCGCTCGAACTGAATGGCACCCTGGTGCACAAACATGGCGACTCCGTCCACCACCGTACAGCCGGCTTCCCTCGCCGCGCTGAGCAGCCGGGTCTCCAGTGGATTATAGACAATGTCCATCACCGTCATGCCGGGCCGCAGACAGGCATGGGAAACGGGCATCTGATCTGCCTGGGGGACCATACCCACTGAGGTGGAGTTGATCAAAATATCGTAACCGACCCCCGAAAAATCGACAAGGGGGCAGAAATCGCTCTCCAACCCAATGGCCAGTCTGCGCCCCTTCTCTTCGCTGCGGTTGACTATGGTCAACCGCCCGCCATGGGCCTTGACCCCATGAGCCAGCGCCCGGGCCGCGCCACCGGCCCCAATCACCGCCACCCGCCTTTTGGAAACGGGTGTTTTTTCCAGAAGCGCCGCCAGGGCACCGGGACTGTCCGAATTGAACCCGCAAAGCCGACCGTCTTCGTTGACGATGGTGTTGACGGCGCCGATCCGCCTGGCCACGGGATCCACATGGTCCAGAAGATCCATGACCGCGACCTTGTGGGGAATGGTCACGCTGCAGCCCCGGATACTCAGTGCCCGGATCCCGGCAACGGCTCCGGACAGATCCATGACAGGTAAGGCCACGTAAACCCCGTTATGGCCGGTCTGACGAAAGGCCGCATTGTGCATGACCGGGCTGAGGCTGTGGCCCACCGGGTTCCCCATGACCGCGTAGAGGCGGGTGTTCGAATCGATGCATCGCATACCGGATTCCGAGACCATGGTCTACACCCCTACACCGACCATGGGATAGGACCCCAGGTTTTTCAGATAAAGGGCGTGGGGCTGGATCAACGCGATGGCCTCTTGGATGCTGCCATCATCAAGGTGCCCTTCCAGGTCGACAAAAAAGAAATGACTCCAGCTCTCGTGTCGCGTCGGGCGGGACTCGATCTTAACCAGATTGATGCCGGCTTCGGTAATGGGCGCCAGCGCGCCGGCCAGGGCACCGGGAACATGGGCCAGGGCGAACATCAACGAGGTCTTGTCCTTACCCGACGGCCGCACCTTCTCCTTGCCGATCACAAGAAAACGCGTGGGCGGACGGGAAAAATCCTCGATCTTGGAGGCCGCCGCTTCCAACCCGAAGATCGCCGCCGCACCGCCGCCGGCAATGGCAGCCACCCCCTTTTCCGCCGCCGCCCGTCCCACGGCGAAGGCGCTGGAACTACACTCTTTCAATTCCGCTCCGGGAAGGTACTGGTTGAGCCAGGTGCGGCACTGGTTCAGGGCCTGGGAATGCGCGTAGACGGCCTTGACTGCGCCCAGGCCGATCTCCTGGGCCAACAGATCATAGGAGACCTGCTGGTAACGCTCGGCGCAGATACACAGGTCTGATTCGAAAAAAAGATCCAGGGTGTGGCGCACCGATCCTTCCACGGAGTTTTCCACCGGCACCACCCCGTAGTCACAGGCCCCTTTTTCAACCTCGCTGAAAATCTCCCGGATGCTGGGCTGGGGAACGTAGGTAACCGAGTAGCCGAAGTGGCTCGTGGCCGCCAGATGGGTGAAGGTGGCCTCGGGACCGAGGTAGGCCACCCGCTGGGAGGCTTGGATGGCACGCGCGGCAGCGATGATGTCGATGAAGATGTGGTGCAGGACGTTGGGGTTCAGCGGCCCCTTGTTCAGGGCGGTCAGGCGTCTGAGAATTTCGCTTTCCCGGGTGCTGTCCACCACCCGGTTGCCGCTGTCCTTTTTTAGATCTCCGATCCGCTTGGCCAGGTTGAGACGCCGGTTGACCAGCTCCAGGATGGTGTCGTCGATGTTGTCGATCTGCTCACGGATATCGCAGATGTCGGTAGCCATCGTACAAGCCGGTGGTTTTTCACTGTCTGCCATGGTGGTTGCAGTCACTTTCTTGGCTGATCGGTTAGAGGCGGTTACTCCAACAAACGAAAGGCCGGGGAGATTTTCTCCACGGCCTTAAAAAGCGAAAGCCGCGGGGTTTTGGTCTGCCCGCGGCTTGGTTTGTCTGTTGGAGTTCTCAGGACATTCAGCGCGCACCGGGCAGACCCTTGCTAAAAAAGAAATAAAAGTAAGAAAATCTGCCGTTGCTAAAGCGGAGCATCAGGTCAATTCCTTTCATGCGCATCAGTCAGAAGAAAGTACAGCCCCCTTTTTTACCTGTCAAGCATTTTCAAAAGAAACGAATGCCGTCGCCGTGTCGTTCCGCCGGTTCTATGGCTTGATATCTATGGTGGTCTTGGCCAGCAGCTTATTGCCGCGACCCAGGATGTAGCGCACTTCATAGATCCCCGGTTCCTTGGGTGCTTTCATCTTGGCAGGGTTGCCCCGCTTGGTATAGGTATAATTGACTTGGCTGCCGGGCTTTTGATCGGGCCGGGTGATGGCGATGTAGTCCGACTTGCTGTCCGGTCCCTGCCAGCCCACCTCAAAAGTTCCACCTGCCTTGGCCGATGCCGGTGCGTTGATTTTGGCCGTGACCGCCTTGATTTCGATGGTGGTTTTGGCCAGTAATTTGTTGCCGCGTCCCAGGATGTAGCGAATTTCGTAGGTGCCCGGGTCGGAGGGTGCCTGGAGCTTCACGGGATTGCCGCGGCTGGTATAGGTATAATTGATTTGGCTACCGGGCTTTTGATCGGGCCGGGCGATGGCGATGTAGTCCGACTTGCTGTCCGGTCCCTGCCAATTCACCTCAAAGTCCGTGCCCATGTCGGCCGATACCGGTGCGTTTATTTTAGCCGTGACCGCTTTGATTTCGATGGTGGTTTTGGCCAGTAGTTTGTTGCCGCGTCCCAGGATGTAGCGGATTTCGTAGGTGCCCGGGTCGGAGGGTGCCTGGAGCTTCACGGGATTGCCCCGCTTGGTATAGGTATAAGTGACCTGGCTGCCCGAGTTCTGGTCGGGCCGGGCGATGGCGACGTAGTCCGACTTGCTGTCCGGTCCCTGCCAGCTGACCTCGAAGTCTGTGGCCACGCTGGCCGAGGCCGGCCCCTGCACCTGTGCGGTGACGGCTTTGATTTCGATGGAGGTCTTGGCCAGCAGTTTGCTGCCGCGTCCCAGGATGTAGCGAATCTCGTAGGTCCCTGGATCCGACGGCGCCTGCAGCTTCACCGGATTGCCGCGGTTGGTATAGGTATAATTAATCTGGCTGCCCGGATTCTGGTCCGGACGCGAAATGGCAATGTAGTCTCCCTTGCTGTTTGGCCCCTGCCAGCTGACTTCGAAATCAGTAGCCACGTCGGCTACGGGCGGTGCATCCAGCGATGCCCCCACTCCTGTGATTTCAATAGTGGTTTTGGCCAGCATTTGGCTGCCCCGGGCCAGCATGTAGCGGATCTCATAGGTGCCCGGATCGGATGGCGCCCGCAGCTTCAACGGGTTGCCCCGCTTCGTGTAGGTGTAGTAAACTTGACTGCCCGGGTTCTGATCGGGTCGGGCGATGGCGATGTAGTCACTCTTGTAGTTGGGCCCTTCCCACTTCACTTCGAAGTCAACAGCCACATCCACCGATGCCGGTGCCTGCAAGTTGGCCTGGACCGGCGTCACCTCAATATCGGTGCGCCCGATCACTTTGCGGGTATGGGCATGCACGTACCCCAGATCATAATTACCCACTTGCCCCGGGGCCACGAATTGGGCCGGATTGCCCTTTTTGGTATAGGTATAATCGACCCGCTGCGGTTCATGTTTGGTCTTTCGGTACAAGGCGATATAGTCGTTGCGGCTATCCGGCCCTTCCCACTGCACCTTGAAATCCGATCCCGCCGGCACCGACGGCGGTGCGCTGAGGGTGGCCGTGCCCGGGTCCTCCACCACCGGCGATGGCGGCTCCTTGACCTTCTCCACGGCTACAAACAAGGCATCGCGCAGGGCACCTGCGCTGCCGGCCGCCAGAAACAGCCCACCGGTCTTGTCGGCCAGGCAGCGCAGGCGGGCCTGGTCCTCCTGGCTGATGTCGAAGCCGATCACATGCACGGTGAAATCCACACCGCTCATGGCCAGTTCGGCCGCCAATGCGCAGGGATCCACGTCGCAGGTTTCCAGGCCGTCGCTCACCAACACCACCGTGGCCCGCTCCTCCCCGTAGCGCAGGGCCTGGGCTGCCTGGCGCACGGCTTCGCTCAAGGGTGTCTTGCCCTTGGGGCTGATGGCCTGTACGCGCGTTTTCATGGCAGCCGGGTCATGGGGCCCCACCGGTATCAACATTTCGATATCGTCGCAGTCGCCTTTGCGCCGGTGGCCGTATACGATCAGGCCGGTCTGGAAATCGTCGGGGATCTGGTCGATGAGATCGGCCATGACCGTCTTGGCGATGGCGATTTTGGCCTGTCCGTCGATCTGGCCCCACATGGAGCCTGAACCGTCCAGTACCAGCACCATGCGGGCGGGTCCCGAAGCGGTGGCCATGCTCAATAGAAAGAACAGGACCAGTCCAATGACAATGGCCATACGTTTCATGGTCACCTCGCTTGATGGGGTCATCAATACGAATGAAAATTATCTTTTAGAACCGGACACCGCAGGATGGGATGCCGGTGTCGGACTATCATCAAACGCAGCCATAACAGCAATGATTGATCGGTTAACGGGTTGAGGGGGTGACTTGTTCAACAGTCTGTTAATCGTATTCTATGCGAAGAATGCGCCTTTTGTAAAGAAACCGTTTCATCGCACTTGAGAGTTTCTTCGCAGCCTGGCTATTTATTCTCGCCAGCAGTTTTTGGCGGCAGGAACAGGCCGAAAATCAGACAAATTACGGCAGCGATCAGCGCCAGCCAGAAAACGTCGATGACGCAGCTGCCGATAGCCTGGTGCAATGCCGTCTGGACGTCCGGCAGCAATTGTTGCTGGACATCCGGGCGAAAGAAATTCTCGAAGTTCTGCCGGATCTGGTCCATCACCGCAGGACTTATTCTACCCTGCAACGCCGATTCATTGAGCGTGTCGGCCACCTGAGCGAATCGGGAGGTGACCAAACTGCCGCAAATGCCGATACCCACGGTCCCCCCGAGGGTGCGGGTGAACTGGTGGGATGACGTGGCCACGCCCAGATCCGTCTTTTCGACGCTGTTCTGGACGACCAGCAGGGTGGCAATGGAAGTGAACCCCATACCCACACCGGCCAGCCCCATGGCAGCGGCACATGCCCACAGGCTGGTGCCCGCCGAGAAACGCACGGCCATCACGCAACCGACGATCAGGATCAGGCCGCCGGCCAGAGAAAAGGGCTTTTCGCCCCAGCGGTTGGATTGCCTCCCGCAAAACAGGGCGCCGGCCGACCAGCCAAAGCTGAGAAACATCATGACAATGCCCAGCTGAAAGGGCGACTGGCCCAGGGCGCCCTGGATGAACAGCGGGCTGAAGGCGGAAAGTGAAAAGATCGCCACGCTGCTGAAAAACACCAGTCCGTTAGCGGAGGAAAACCCTCTCATTCGGAAGAAATCGAAGCAGAGAATGGGTTCATTGCTGCGTTTTTCGGCCACGTAGAAGCCCATGGCAGACAGGGCGAACAGGACGAACAGCCCCAGGATCGGCAGCGATGTCCAGCTGTATTCCCGCCCACCCAGTAAAAAGGCGGTAAGAAAGGAGAGAATGGCCACTACCAGGGTGATGATGCCGGCATAGTCGATCTCGATGACTTCATGCTTGTCCCGGGTTTCCTTTAGGAAGAACCAGATACCGACCATCGAAAGCAGGCCGATGGGCACGTTGATGTAAAAAATCCAGCGCCAGGAGACCCAGCTGACGATAAAGCCGCCCAGGGATGGCCCCAACACACTGGCCAGCCCCCAGACAAAACTGGCATAGGACATCATCCTGCCGCGGTTTTCCGGCTCGGAAATATCCGCCAGGACAATGTATACCAGGGCGAAGTTGCCGCCGGCCCCGATGCCTTGAATGGCCCGGAACACCGTCAGCGCCATCATGCTCTGGGCCATGCCTGCCAGCACGGACCCAACCAAAAAAATGAAAATGGAAACCAGGTAAAGGGTGCGGTTGGGAAACAGGTCAGCCAGTTTGCCGAACACCGGCAGGGCGACGGCCCGGCTGAGCAGGTAGGTCGAAAAAACCCAGCTGTAAAGGTGCAGGCCTCCCAAATCGGCCACGATGGTGGGCATGACCGCGCTCATGATCAGCGTGTCCAGGGCAGCAAGAAACAGGGCCAGCAGGGTGGCCAGAATAAGAAACAGACGGCGCTTGGGGGAAAGAAGGTCGGGGGGCATCGGATCCTTTTTGCCTATATCCCATGATTGGTTCAGAATCGGTTAACGATACCCTGACAGTCAGGCCAATTCAAGGACCTTCGATGGGAAGTCCCTGCGCACTGTGGATAAAATGGAT
>NZ_JASJGN010000328.1:0-4988 GCF_033791525.1 Desulfosarcina sp. | reverse complement strand
CACAATGGTTTGAAAACGGGCAGGGTTGTGGTCAACCTGGGTGAATTTTGCGCCTGAGTCGATGTGTCCCTACCCTACGGGCCGTCTGCAGATAGGCCCTGGGCCGGCGACACCTCAATGTCGCCGGCCCAGGGAACCAATTAACTCATGCTTTCATTTGCCACAATGGACGATCACTCTTAGTCTTGGATAAAGGGCATTCAAACTATAGTTACAATTATCCTTCCGCAATGTTGACCGCTGGCCCGAATCGACCCGCCGCACCGCACAGCTGATACACGTCTCATGACACGGTCCCCGCTGATTGGATTGACCGGCTGTTCCAGTTCAGACATACGATTTTTTTGCGGTTTTATCAGGGTTCACCCTCAGTATTCATACCCATCGCATCGGTGATGGAATGTCGAACCCGGTCCCTTTTTTTCCTTTGAACCTCACACTTGCTCGTGGTGCTACTATGTGGTAGCGTTGCATTATATCGAAATTCCAACCATCATCAATTATGCCTATCCGATAAATTTAACGCCTATGATGGAAGGGCAACACGCATGATCCCAGCCCAACCGGCCAACGTCCATCGCTGTCGGACAGACGTTATGCCTATTCTCGCGTCCGTGCCGGCCGTGCCTATTCTTCCCGACTGGGGTGTGTGGCGGACGATAGCGATGGCTTCCGCTGCAGATATCGACCTTTGCTGGACTTGTGGTGCCTGTGATAATGGATGCCCGGTGAGCCTCGCCACCGAACGACTGCGTCCCCAGCGAACCGTGCGAATGGCTGTATTTGGAATGATCGGTGAACTGCTGGTACGGCCAGATATCTGGTATTGTTTGTCGTGTCGACGTTGTCTGCAGGGGTGCCCCAACCGGGTCAAGCCTTTCGAACTGCATCGATACCTGCAAAACGAGGCCATTCGAAGGGGGATTCTCTCTGCTGATTTCCTCGGCGCATATCGCAAGCTGTTTGCCGAGTTTCAGCGGGTTCGTTGGCGGGCCGCATCCCACTGCTTCAACGGTAGTTTGGATCACCTTCCGGATCAGACCTGGTTTCAATGGTTGAAAAAACCGTTACCCCATGCCTCTTATCGTCCTGTCGCCCTGGGGGTGAATCGGAATACGCACGACCCGCCTAAATCGGAAATGGTGCTTAATGGCCAAGCCTGTTTCACCTGCAGCGAATGCAGCGGATGTTGCCCGATTATCTGTGGGGATGTGTTCGACCCGCAGAGAATTATACGCATGGTGAACCTCGGCCTTTCCGAGGAACTGCTAAGATCCCCCGCCATCTGGCTGTGCCTGGGGTGCCAGCGCTGTACGGACGCCTGCTCCCAGACCGTGAGCGGTTACGACATTATCCGCCAGCTTCAGCGGCAGGCCATTGAAAAAGGGTTCGTCGACCCAGCTTTTCCTATGCGACTGCTCGCTGCTGATCGGGTTATTTACCCGAAATATATAGAGGAAATCGACACCCTGATTGGCCTGTATCGCTTGAAGGACAGTGCTGACGTCATGGATGAGATCCGCCTTGATGGTATAAACGCCGAGTCGTAAACCGGAATTGGATACATGATGCGTTCCAGAACCAACCCCATCAGAGTGCTTGCTTCCTTAATTGGCTGTGTCATTTGGGTCGCCTGTTTTGTGCTCATGGGCTGCCAAACCGATTCAAACACGGTGACTGTCGATTTTTCAAAAAGGGCGAAAATCCTTCAGCCGGTCTTGTGTGAAACCAATCCCAACGCATTGCGCGTCGCCGTGGCATCCATCACCTCGCCCAAGCAGACCATGATTTTTTATCATGAATTGCTCAGATACGTCGGCGAAAAATTGGAGCGGGACATTATCCTCGTTCAACGCAAAACGTATGCAGAAGTCAACGAGCTGTTGGGAAGCGGAGATATCGATTTGGCTTTTATCTGCTCCGGTCCCTACGCTGTGGCTAAAAACCGCTACGGGTTAGTCCCGATCGCTATGCCAGTGGTCATGCAAAAAGAAACCTACCGGTCTTATCTGATTGTTAACCGTGACAGCCAGGCCAGCAATTTAGAGGCATTGCGCGGTCGAACCTTTGCCTTTTCCGACCCGGAATCGAACACTGGTTTTCTGGTGCCCCATTTTATTTTGAACCGCATCGGCGAGACAGCGGATCATTTCTTCAGCAAAACCATCTACACCTACAGTCATGACAACTCCATCATGGCTGTGGCAAGGAGCCTGGTTGACGGTGCCTTTGTTCACGAGCAGATCTGGGAATATTTCAGGCATCAAGACCCTCATTTCACTTCCCAGACCCGGGTGATCTTTCGATCACAACCTTTTGGCAATCCCCCTGTGGTGGCCTCATCGCACTTGCCGGCACAAACCATTCAACGGATCAAGCACCTGCTCTATAATTTACACATGGATCCGCAAGGAAAATCCATCTTAGGCCAACTCATGATCGAGCGATTCGTTCCCGTCAAAGAGGAGCTTTATGAACCGATCAGACGCATGGTCCTGGCGCTGAATGCCAAGGGAGCAACGCCTGCCGTTTATGAAAAGTCTGCGCACTAAATTACTGCTCACCGTAACCGTCATCATCGTCGGATGTGGGGTCAGCTTGTCCGCCATCATGACGTTCTGGTACAGCCACAACCTTTACCAGATCGCCCGAAACGAAGCCGAACGTCTGGCGCATCAGCTGGCCCTGGAGAGCACTGAAAAAGTTCTGATCAATGACATTGTCGCCCTCCAGAAAATGATCGACTACAACATGAGTCTCAACACATCCTTGTCCTACCTGTTTATACTGAGAAACGGCCAGGTTCAGGCCCACAGTTTTCAAGACGGCTTTCCCATTGATCTGGCCACCGTCAACTATTCCCCAAAGGGCGACAGTGCCAGCACGATCCGATTGAACAGCATCCAGGGAAAACACTACTATGATATTGCCTGGCCCATATTCGACGGAAATGGGGGTGTCCTGCGGCTGGGTATTTCGGAAAACAAATATATCAGGCAAGTTAGACAGTTGTGGATCCATATCGCATTGGTCACCCTTGCCCTGTTGATTGTCGGATTTCTGACCGCCAACCTCTTTATCCGGAAAATGACCCGCCCGTTGCTAAAACTCGCCGATGCGGCCGAAAAAATCGATGAAGGCAGTCTTGATTTAAAGGTCTCCGTTCAAAGCCATGACGAAGTTGAACGGTTGGCCGGCGCGTTCAATGCCATGCTTAACAGGATTAAAGACTATACCCAGCGCCTTGAAACCAAGAGCGATGAAATTAACCAGGCGTACACCCAAACCCGCAAATCCTTCGAAATTCTTCAGCAGATCGGTGCCCAACCGACAATAGCGGATGTCTGTTACTATATGATACACCGGTTCAAAGAGGTGGTGGCATGCCAGAAAATGGCCATGGTGGTATTTTTCAATTCCCGTGAAGACCTCATGCTGGTCACTGAACAAGCCACTGAGAACCTTGACTCGGCGAGTTACCACCATATGACGGCTTTGGTGAAGGGACTTGAATCGATCACCTTTGTCAAAAGCGACCGGTTCGATCATAAGGTGCTGCCGGAGGATTTCGAAGCTGCTGACCGATTGGTGGTGGTTCCCATACACCATGAACAGCAGCTCATCAGTGCGCTGGTGATCGCCTGCACAGGCAATTGCACCTGCAATAAGAAGGGCCTTGATGTCATAGAATTGATTTTCAAGCAGGCCGCGGGGGGGATCAAACGAGCTGCCGGGCAGGAAGCCGAGTTGCGCAACTTGCATGATCAAATTGAAAAATCGACCCATTTCAGCGGCATCGTGGGTAAACATGAAAAAATGAAAACGGTCTATCAGCTTATCAAGGACACCGCACCCACCGATGCCGCCGTCTTGATTCAGGGAGAGAGCGGCACCGGCAAGGAGTTGGTCGCCAAGGCCGTGCACCGTCACAGCCAACGAAAAAGTGGCCCTTTTGTGGTGATTAATTGTTCGGCTTTCCCGGCAACGCTGCTTGAAAGTGAACTTTTCGGCCATGAAAAAGGGGCTTTTACCGGGGCGGTCAAGCGCAAGCTCGGGCGCTTTGAACAGGCCCAAAATGGAACCGTGTTCCTGGATGAAATCGGTGAAATATCGTTGTCTGCCCAGGTCAAGCTCCTGCGCGTCCTGCAAACCCATCGATTTGAAAGAATAGGGGGTGAACTGACCATCGAGGTTGACGTACGCGTGATCTCCGCCACGAATAAAAACCTGATGGACGAGATTAAAAAAGGCCATTTTCGAGAAGACCTGTTTTACCGGCTCAACGTGATTCCTATCAATTTGCCGCCACTTCGGCTTCGAAAAAATGATATCCCACTTTTGGCGCGTCATTTTCTATCGCGTTATGCCGAGGAACAAAAGAAACAGCAGCTCATCGATTTCAGTATCGAAGCCATGCGGCAACTCATGGCGTATGCCTGGCCCGGCAATGTCAGAGAGTTGGAGAATGCTGTAGAGCACAGCGTCGTCCTGGCCAAAGGGACCGAGGTGCAGGTGGTCGACCTACCCTTGGAGATTCGGGACCAAGAAGGGCAAGGCGGTGCTCATGAACAGGCAGCCAACAGAACGTCGATCGTGACCAACGAAAAAAAGTTGCTGCTGGACGTCCTGCAAGAAAGCGGCTGGAACAAAAAGCTATCCGCCCAGAAGCTTGGAATCAGCCGCAGCACGCTGTATAACAAGCTGAAGAAATATGCCATCAAACAACCCCGCCTGAAATAAGGGCTCAGCATCGCCGCCAGCCTAATTCTTGGGCGGTTGCAAAGCCTGCTGCGGCACCGATACATTTATCCCGCCGATCGTCTCCGCACGCTGCCGTCGTCCGTGATTTCCTCAAAATATTTCGCCTGGTGTGTTTTTATTTGGAATCATGGGTTTCCGTGTCCTGTTTTTATACACAGATAACTTAATGTATTAATTAAAATTAATTGTATTGTCGAATTCAACGTCCATTCAGTGGACACGACGGT
>NZ_JASJGN010000327.1:0-8044 GCF_033791525.1 Desulfosarcina sp. | reverse complement strand
GCCGCGGCCGGCCCGAGGTCAAACTGGCCGGTGGCCAGCTTGACCAGATAGATGGACAAAAAGGTGGTTGAGTTGCCCGGCCCCCCGCCGGTCAGCGCAAAGGGTTCGGCATAGATCAGAAAGCTGTCCATCCAGCGGAGTAAAATGGCGATCGTGAGGACACCGCGCATCTTGGGCAGCTGGATATAGCAAAAGACCGCCCAGGACGAGGCGCCGTCAATTTTTGCGGCCTGGTAATAGGCCTCCGGAATCGCGCGCAACCCGGCATAACAGAGCAGGGCCACCAGGGGTGTCCAGTGCCATACCTCCATGGCCATCAGGGTGGCCCACGCGTAAGCCGGGCGGGCGGTATGGTCAAAGGGCACCTCGAGAAGATCCAGGCTGTTGATGCCGACGCCGAACAAACCGATATCCGGCCGGGTAAAGATGATCCAGATGGTGCCGATCACATTCCATGGAATCAGAAGGGGGATGGCCAGTGTCACCAGGCTGGCGGAGGCACCCCAGCCTTTTTTGGGCATGGTCAGCGCAATCAGGATGCCCAGGGGAATTTCGATCAGCAGGACCAGGCCCGAAAAAACAAACTGGCGCCCTAAAGCATCGTGCAGACGATGGTCGGTCAACATCTCTTTGAACCATTCCGTCCCCACGTATACGGCGTTGCCTGGGCCGAAAATGTCCTGGATCGAGTAATTGACAACGGTCATCAGCGGTATAATGGCACTGAAGGCTACGACGACAAAAACCGGCAGTACCAGAAACCATGCCTTGTTGTCCGCCCATTTTTCCATTGGATCCTCCCTTTATCTGACCCTTTATCGGACCAGGCGTTCGTCGGCAAATAGTTTGGTTCGCTGCGGTGGAAACTTCAGCCACGCCTGATTTTCCGGAATTGGATGCCCTTCGGGTACGCGGGCTCTCAGGGCATGACCATTGAGCGAGGCCGTCAGGATTTTGAAGCTGCCCTGATCTTCCACTGTTTTTATCATCACCGGAACACTGCCGTCGACGGGCGAGCCATGAACCTCCAGATGCATGGGGCGGATGCCCAATTCCAGCTCCCCCCGGGCCTTAGCGCCAAGGGCAGCCGTTTCCGGATCCAGGGCGATGGTCACCCCGTCGACCCTTGCGCTTTGGCCCTCAAGGGAGCAGGGTAGAAAATTCATACCGGGACTACCGATAAAATAACCGACGAATTTGTGGCGGGGATTTTCGACCAGCTCCTCCGGTGTGCCGATCTGAACGATCTCACCTTCGTACATGAGGATCACCTGATTCGCGAAGGTCAGGGCTTCCACCTGGTCGTGGGTGACATAGATCATCGTCAGTTTCAGCTGATCGTGGATCTCCTTGAGCTTCCGGCGTAAATGCCATTTCAAATGGGGGTCGATGACGGTCAGGGGTTCATCGAAGAGCACGGCAGCCACATCACTTCTCACCAGGCCGCGGCCCAGGGATATTTTCTGTTTGGCATCGGCACTCAGGCCGGCGGCTTTTTTATTCAGATCCGGGGTCAGGTCGAGAATCTCGGCAACCTCACGTACCCGACGGGTGGTATCCGTTTTGTTGAAGCCCCGATTTTTCAACGGAAAGGCCAGGTTGTCGAAAACGGTCATCGTGTCGTAAAGCACCGGAAACTGAAACACCTGGGCGATATTGCGCTTCTCCGGAGGCAGGGCGGTCACATCGGTGCCGTCGTAAAGCACCCGACCCTTGCTGGGTCTAAGCAGGCCGGAGATCACATTGAGCAATGTGGTCTTGCCGCAGCCGGAGGGGCCGAGCAGTGCGTAGGCCCCGCCGTCCTCCCAGATGGTATTGATCTCTTTGAGGGCATAGTCCGATGCCGTTTCGGGGTTCGGATAATAGGCGTGGGCGATTTGATCGAATTCTATGCGCGCCATGGGGTTCTCCCGGCTATGGCTGGTTGTAAGGCTCGGCAGCCGGAGGAGCGGCCACCAGTTGACCGGCGGTGCCGTACACAAAAAGGTATTCAGGGTTGATGAACACCGTTATCTCGTTGCCCATGGCAAAGGAGTGCACCCCTTCCTGTTGCACCACGAATGCGCTTTTACCATGATGGATGTAGATAAAGGTCTCCGAGCCGTTGATCTCGGCCAGTTCCACCGTGCCCGTAATGGCAAGGTCCCCGTCCATCTGGCTGGAAAGCCACAGGTGGTTGGACCGGAAGGCAAACCGGTATGATCCATCTGCAAGATCGGCAAGGTGCCCGGTCAAGGGAACCGGAATATTGTCTCCCATGACAGCCATGCCGTCAGCCACTGCAGTGTCGAGGGCATTGATGGGCGGGTCGCTGAACACTTCCGCGGCTCTCAAGGTTTCGGGCCGCTGATATACCGTGGCGGTGGCGCCGGTTTGCAACACCCGGCCTTCGTCGAGGACCACGACGTTGCCACCCAGCATCAGGGCTTCGGAGGGTTCCGTGGTGGTATATACCACGATCGCGGACCGTTTCCGGAAAATTTCCTGAAGCTCCACCCGAAGCTCTTCCCGAAGTTTGTAGTCGAGGTTGACCAGGGGTTCGTCCAATAGCAGCAACTGGGCATCTTTAACCAGGGCACGGGCGATGGCCGTGCGTTGCTGCTGTCCGCCGGACAGCTCCGCAGGAATCCGGTCCAACATATCCTCCAAATGGAGCATTTCCGCTGTCTCGCGCACCCGCCGGTCCAGCTCTTTTTTCGATATGCCGCTGATCTTCAGGGGGGAGGCGATGTTATGGTAGACAGTTAAGGAGGGGTAGTTGATGAATTGCTGGTAGACCATGGCGATGCTTCGTTTTCTAACGGAAACACCGGTCATGTCCTGGCCGTCGATGATAATTTTACCACTGGTGGGTCGGTCCAGGCCGGCCATGATGCGCAACAGGGAGGTTTTGCCGGAAAGGGTTCGACCCAGCAACACGTTGCGGGATCCTTTTTCAAACGCAAGATCGATCTGTCGGAGATGGGTTTCTCCATCCACCGATTTGCTGATGTTCTCGAGCTTCAAGCCCATCGCTTGGACTCCGATCTGTAGATACGGCGAACTATCGTTCGGATATGAGAAAGAGGATCACGATGATCAATTAAACTAACACCCCGCCCATGTTTTCGCAAGCGAAAATATGATTTGTCATTTTTTCATGTTCAAGGAACGTTTTTCACAAGCGAAATAAAAGGTTGATTGTCGAATTCGACGGCCATATTCGATCATGTGTGCAGGCCATTTATTGCCGGTCAGCCGCTTCAGGCAACGTGAAGTTCCACCTCCGATGCGGCGATGATTTCGGCAAGGCCCGCAGGGGGCTGATGGTCGGTGAACAGGCTGTCGATTTCTGTAATGCTCCCGAGCCGGACCATTGCGTTGCGGCCGAATTTGGTGTGATCGGTCGCCAGGAAGACCTTGCGCGAATTGTCGATGATGGCGCGGGCGGCACGGACCTCACGGTAGTCAAAGTCAAGCAGGGTGCCGTCCAGGTCGATGCCGCTGATGCCGATGATGCCGTAGTCCACCTTGAACTGACTTATAAAATCAATGGTGGCTTCGCCGATAATTCCCTGGTCCCGATGGCGGACCAGTCCGCCGGCGACAATGACCTCGAAGTTTTCGTTGGCGCTCATGATGGAGGTCACGTTCAGGTTGTTGGTGATCACCCGCAAGCGCTTGTGGTGGCAAAGGGCGTGGGCAATCGCTTCGGTGGTGGTGCCGATGTTGATAAAAAGGGAGGCATTGTCCGGAATATGCTGGGCAAGGAGCCGGGCGATTTTTTGCTTTTCGCGGAAACAGAGCACTTTGCGTTCGTTATAGGCCACGTTTTCCGCGGAGGTGGGCATGGCCGCACCGCCATGGTAGCGGCACAGGTGACCCTTTTCACTGAGCGTATTGATGTCCCGGCGAATGGTCTGAGGGGTCACCGAAAAGGTCTGGGCAAGGGTTTCAATCGTCACAAACCCTTGGGACTGCACCATTTTTTTTATTTTATCGTGCCGTTTTCGTACCGGTGCTGCCTTCCCGTTTAGTTTTGTATTGGGCGATACACCGACCGACGATTTTTTATCCATCATTTTAATTGTTTCCCAATGTATTGACACCGAATTTTTCGGTTAAGAAGTCGTTTGGGCAACTTTGATTTAAAACGAACATTTTTTGGTGACAAGCGCCAGTTTGTGTGATATTTTTGGTTTAAAATATATGAAAAAGGGTTCGTAGCATGCTTATTATTATAACATTCGAACGAATTTTTCTCAAGTGAAAAATTTATATTCCAACGTCCGGCCCCCGGCCGGGGCCGCCGTGATAGGATCATGATGAACCAACAATTGGAAACGCAGGTGTTGATTATCGGTGGCGGCGTCACCGGCACCGGCCTGGCCAGGGATCTGGCCCTTCGAGGCGTAGGGTGCCTATTGGTGGAAAAACAGGACATCAATGCCGGTGCCTCCGGGGGCAACCACGGCTTATTGCACAGCGGTGCCCGCTACATCTTGTCGGACCCGGCCTCGGCCCGGGAGTGCCGCGATGAGGGCTCGATCATCAAACGATTGGCCCCTCAATGCGTGGAAGAGACCGGCGGGCTCTTCGTTGCCGTCGAAGGGGACGATCAGGGGTACATCGCCGACTTTGCCGATCGTTGTGCGCAATGCGGCATCACCACCGTGGCGGTGGACCCCAAAGAGGCTCTGGAAATGGAGCCATGCGTGTCGCCGGATACCATTGCCGCCTTTGCCGTGGAAGATGGTTCTATCGACCCGTTCAAACTATCCCTGGACAACCTGGCCCAGGCCGGGACACTGGGAACTGCACAACTGCTGCATCACAAAGTGGTGGGGTTTGTCAAACGTGCCGGACATATTGAAACTGTCCTGCTGACGGACCTTCGCAACGGGAGTGAAGTCTGTGTTCATGCCGATCAGATCGTCAACGCCAGCGGGGCCTGGGCCGGCGAAGTGGCAGCCATGGCCGGCGCCCTTATCAACATGGTCTATTCCCAAGGCAGCCTGATCATCAGCCAGATGCGGCTGGGCGAGCGAGTGATCAACCGGCTGCGCAAGGCGGCGGATGCCGACATCCTGGTGCCGGCGGGAACGGTATCCATTTTCGGCACCACTTCCAGACGGATTGATTCGCCAGACCAATGCCGTCCCACCACAGCCGAGATCGATGCCATGCTCGACGACGGCATGGCCATGGTGCCCAAACTGGCGGAGACCCGTTTCATTCGCGCCTATGCCGGTGTCCGTCCTCTGGTGCGCTTCGGCAACGGATCCGATGACCGGGCGGTGAGCCGCGGCTTTTCACTGCTGGATCATGAATTGGATGGGCTGGACAATTTCATTACCATCACGGGCGGCAAGCTCACCACCTATCGGCTCATGGCGGAAAAGACGGCCAATCTAGTCTGCCGACGGTTGGGCAATTCCACCGCCTGTCGCACTGCCGAAGAACCCCTGCCCGCCTCCAGCGAGGCCCGTTATACCGAACCGGGGTTCACTCCGAAAATGTGGTTCAAAAAGAAAGACCCCTCGGACCTGCTGCTGTGCGAGTGTGAGATGGTTCCCACTAGCGTGTTCAACGAGATTGCCGCCTCGCTGTCCACCAATGGCCATCGTCCCGGCCTGCGGGAGATGGGGCAGCGAAGCCGTGTTGGCAAAGGACCTTGCCAGGGCTCATTCTGCAGCCTGCGCATGGCTGCCCACATGTACAATGAAGACCTGCTTCAAAAAGGCGAAGGAATTGATGAACTCAAGGATTTCCTAAACGAGCGCTGGCGTGGGATGCAGCCGCTTTTGTGGGGACCGGCCGTATCCCAGGCGGAGCTGCAGGAGGCGTTGCACTGTGGGCTCTTAGGCCTCGATGTCAGCGAAACCACCTAATGCTCGTCAAGAAAGGGCATCTTGAGGCTCAGCTCGGCGTTCTCAAGACTTGGAAATCCTCGACGTAGCGCTGCTACGCCTGCGGTTTCCAAATCTTTGCGGCCTTGATCTGAACCACAAGCTACCCTTTTTTAACGGACATTCATGAAATACGGATTTATCTAAACATTCGGGTTACCGTGCAGGCAACTTCGCAATAGAAAAGAAGCCATGGAAACAGCGAATGCAGAACCAATAGAATGCCAGCTGATGGTCATCGGGGCTGGTATGGCCGGCATGTCGGCAGCCCTGTTCGCCGCCCGGCGCGGCATATCCATCGTGCAGGCCGGACTCACCGGCGAGACCCTTTATGCTAGCGGCCTGTTTGACCTATACGGCGTCGCCCACGGCAGCACACGGGACCTGATCGACGATCCCTGGCAGGGGTTGAGACAGCTCAAGCAAACGTATCCTCAACACCCCTTTTGCCGTGTTTCCAATAACCAGATCCGTTCGGCCATGGATGGATTAACGGATTTTCTGGGTCATGCCGGTCATCCATACGCCGGATATCCAGACAGAAATGCTCGGCTGATCACCCCGGTCGGTACAATCAAGCGCACCTACCGGGTGCCTGAGACCATGTGGGCCGGCGTGCAGGCGTTGGAAGAAAAGGCACCCTGTCTGATCGTTGATATACATGGGCTGCGTGGTTTCAGTGCGACCCAGATCGTCAACACCCTGAAACCCGCATGGCCGGATCTGAGGGCCGCGTCCATCGATCTGCCCCTGCAAAACCGGATGGGGCCCAAATACGCTGAACACATCGCACGGGGATTAGAAGTTGAGGCGGCTCGCCGGGAGCTGGCCGAGGCCATCCGTCCCCATCTGGGCCAGGCTAAATTTGTGGGGCTGCCCGCCATTCTTGGGATTCACGACAGCAAGGGTGTTCACCATGATCTCCATCAGATGCTCGGGCGACCGGTTTTCGAGATTCCCACCATGCCGCCAGCCATTTCCGGTATTCGCCTTAAAGAGGCTTTCGAAAGCCATCTTCCCCAAATTGGGGTGAAAGCCTTCTATCATCATACCGTACATTCCATTCACCGTCAGGCAAACGGTCGGTTTGTCCTCGAGCTGGGAAGAACTGAACCTGAGATGACGGTGGTGGCGGAACACGTGCTGATGGCCACCGGCCGGTTTCTGGGAAAAGGATTGGTGGCTGAACGCCAGGGAATCCGCGAAGCGCTCCTGGATCTGCCCGTCTGCCAACCGGAAAACCGCAGCTGCTGGCACCGGCAGCAGTTTCTGGACCCCAAGGGCCATGCCATCAACCTTGCCGGAATCGAGGTGGACGACCGGTTCCGGCCATTGAACCTGGATGGCCAGGCTGTTTATGAGAACCTGTATGCCGCCGGTTCCATTCTGGCTCATCAGGATTGGATCCGAACCAAAAGCGGTACCGGTCTTGCCGTGGCAACAGCTTGCGGGGCCATCGCGGCCATGGTCAACGGGCTCGTCGACAGTTGAAGCTGAAATCGGTTTTAAGCCTTTATTCCAAGGAAAGGAGCAACCTATGGCCAGCTATATCGGTGCATTGGATTTGGGCACCACCAGCAACCGGTTTATACTTTTCGACCACCAGGGACAGATTGTCAGCGTGGATCAGATGGAGCACGAGCAGATCTTTCCCAAGCCGGGCTGGGTTGAGCATGACCCTCTGGAAATCTGGGACAACAGCCGCCGGGTGATCAAAGGGGCCATGGGAAAAGCCGGGATCACCGGCAAGGATATTACCGCCCTCGGTATTACCAATCAGCGCGAAACCGCGGTGGTCTGGGACAGGAAAACCGGCCAGCCCTTTCACAATGCCATTGTCTGGCAGTGTACCCGAACCGATCAAATCTGCAGCGCCCTGGCCAAAGAGGGCGGTCAGGACCGTTTCCGTAAAAAGACCGGGCTGCCCATCGCCACCTATTTTGCGGGACCCAAGGTCAAATGGATTCTGGACAATGTTCCCGAGGCAAGGGCGGCGGCCGAAAAAGGCCTGGCCCTTTTCGGCACCATCGAAACCTGGGTTATCTGGCAGCTCACCGGCGGTGCGGCCGGTGGCGCCCATGTAACCGATGTCTCCAATGCCTCACGGACCCTGATCATGGACCTGGAGACCCTGGCCTGGGATGATGAAATCCTAA
>NZ_JASJGN010000326.1:0-9843 GCF_033791525.1 Desulfosarcina sp. | reverse complement strand
TGATCTTGTTGCCCAGACCGGGAGTCTCTTTCTGATCCAACACAAACAAGCCGGTGATGCTGCGAAAATCCGGCGAAAGCCCCAGCAGCAGTTCGATGGTGTCCGCATAGCCCTGGCCTTTGGTTTTCACCACCCACCCTTTCAGGTCGCCCTGGTAACGTGCCTCGAAAACACTGTAGAACTTGGTCCGATCCGGCTTGCTTACGGTCACCTGACGGGGAACAACCTCCAAGGTCTGATCTTCACTGGCCATTTTGGCGGCCAAAAATTTGCCCAGCACGAGTTCGGGCACCTTCTCCAGGGTTTCATTGAGTTTGTTGCTCTCGATTACCGGCCCAAACACCAGCTGAACGCCCGCCAGGGAGACACCGAACCCCACGGCCAGCACCAGCACCAGCCAAGCTTGAACAAGATTGCTCGATTTCAGGCCGCCGGCGAATGACTTTTTCTCAATGTCCATATCAAATTCCTGACCCGGGCAAGACTTTGAAAAAATAACAAATACTTAGAGAATTCCAAATCACGTTGTCCAAATCACAATTAAATTCTAAATTTCAAAATCCAATTTCAAACCGATTCAAAACCCAAATCCTTAAACGTACGAACCGATGATTTGGAATTTGGGATTTTAAGCATCGTGATTGCTTTGCTATTTGGCTCTTGGGAATTGGAATTTTTCTTTTATCTGACCACATATAAAACTCGATAGCACAACCTGGTCCGCAATATGCCGTTTATGGACGGACACTATTTACCACCAAAGGGCGTCGGTATCGTCCACCGGTTGATTAGCGGCGTCAGGGCGTTCATCAACAAAACGGCAAACATCACCCCTTCCGGGTAGCCGGAGAAAAGCCGCAGCAGCATAATCAACATGCCGGTGCCCAGTCCGAAAATAAGTTTGCCTTTGGGAGTGAGAGGACTGGTTACCGGGTCCGTGGCGATGAAAAAAGCTCCGAAAAGCACGGAACCACCCAGGATCTGGTGCAACACCGTCCAGCCGTCCGCAGGGCCGGCAAGATCGGCCACACCGCCGAGAACCAGGACGGCAACGAGCAGACCTGCGGGGATCTCCCAGGAGGCGGTGCGCCGGATAATCAGATAAAGTCCCCCCAGCAGACATGCCAGGGCACTGGTCTCACCCAGGCTGCCGTTGGTGGTTCCCCAGAAGAGGTCGTTTAACGGTGCGACCACGCCGTTCATTTTATAAGCGTTCATGGGAGTGGCCTGGGAAATGGCGTCCACGGAGCTGCGCACGTCTTCGAACCCCGATGCGGCCAGTGCGCCGGCAAAGGAGATCATGACAAATGCGCGTCCCACCATGGCCGGATTGAACAGATTCATGCCCACCCCGCCGAAAATGATCTTGCCGATGCCAATCGCTACGAAGGCGGCGATGGCCCCTACATACCAGGGTGCCGTGCCGGGCAGGCTCATGGCCAGGATGACGCCGGTGACAATGGCCGAACCGTCTTTCAGCGTCGACGCCCGTCCGCGCATGCTTACGAAAAGCAATTCGGCCAACAGGCACCCGCCCAGGCAGACGGCCAGCTGGAACAGGGCGTAGCCGCGAAAAACGAACAGGGACATGGCCACCACCGGCGCCAGGGCGATCATTACATCCACCATCATTCGCCGGGTGCTGGACTCCGTTTGAACCAGATGGGGGGACGGCGATACGTGGATCACCGGTGCCGTCGGCTCGGTTTCATCTATGGTCTTCACGTTATTTTCCTGCATGTCTGTTTGATCTTCCTGACCCCGTCGTCAACCCCGGTCCGCAGCCGCCAAACGGGCCTTTCCAGCCCGGATTAGCTGGACCAGCGGAATGTGGGCCGGGCAGGTGTACGCACAGGAGCCGCACTCGAAACAGGCCATGATGTTGTAGCGCCGGGACAGGGCGATGTCCTGATGCCTGGATGCCAGGGCAATTTTGGTGGGGACCAGATTCATGGGGCACACATCCACGCACTTGCCACAGCGGACACAGGCAGTTTCCTCGCCGGCTTTGACCTCGTCACGGGTCATCACCGTAAGACCGCCTGTGCCTTTGGTAACCGGGGTGTTGAGATTGGAGAAGGCAAATCCCATCATGGGACCGCCGGCCACCAACCGGACAGCATCGGGTGTCAGGCCGCCGCAAAATTCGACCAGCGCGCCGAATGAAACCCCGATGGGCGCCAGTACGTTGGACGGATTGACGATGCCGCCGCCGGTGACACTGATCACCCGGTGCGTCAGTGGTTTTTTATATATCACGGCCCGGGCAACCGCAGCCATGGTTCCCACATTGCTCATGGCCACCCCCACATCCGAAGGCAGTCCGCCTAATGGCACCTGGCGTTTGATCACCGCCTGGATCAAGTGCTTTTCACTGCCCTGGGGGTATTTGGTCTTAACGACGGCCACCTGGATGCCGGTGCCCAGCGCCGCCTTTTTTAGCGCAGCGATTGCCGGTGCCTTGTTGTCCTCGATGCCGATGACAATCCGCGTGGCACCCACACTTCGGCCAGCCAGCAGCGCACCGGCAACAATGGGTGCCGGTGCTTCGACCATGAGCCGATAGTCGGAGGTAAGATAAGGCTCGCACTCGCAGCCATTGACAATCAGGGTGTGAATCGGTTTTTTGTCGCTGGGCGTGATCTTCACGTGGGTGGGAAACGCCGCACCCCCCAGGCCCACCAGCCCGCCGTCGTTGATATCGTGACTGATCCGGGCCGGTTCATAGCCATCCAGGTCGGTGGTGGGCCAATCGCCGCCGAAGATCTCATCCCATAGTCCCCGGCCGGATGGTATCTCCCCTTCGCTTTTGATTGGCAGGGTATCCATGTGCCGGCCGTTGGCCAGGGTCATTCTGACTGGGCGCTGGACGATTCCGGGCACCGATGCGTGCAGGGTGGCGGAGACAAAAGAGCTGCCCTTGCCGATGGTCTCACCCCACTGCACGGTCTGTCGGGGTTTGACCAGGGGGGCACATGGACCTCCGATGTTCTGGTGCAGGGACAGCACAACCATATCCGGCGTAGGCATCACCCGGATGGGCGCATCTTTGGACAGGTTTTTATGACCCGGCGGGTGAATCCCATGGGCAAAGGTGCCGCTGCCCGCGTAACCTTCAAGCTTCAGCCCCATGGCTTCACCATGAATTTCATTTTTTTTGTGACCACCATTTCAAAGCCCTTGAAACACAAAAAGATCTCCGCAAAGGAAATCTTTTCAAAACTGATCCGTTCTTGCTCTTTCGGAGAAATATGATTTCTTCCCGGTGAAATGTCAAGGTACAAATGGCCCCAAACCTTATACCAACACCTTTGGACGTCCATTTTTGATCACTGTCATCGCTCATTGTTTTTTTGACCGTGTCCACGATCAACATGCCCATGCCAAACCAAAAGGTTGGGTGCTTTATATCTTTTCGCGCAACGCTTTCCATTGACCTTAGTCAATTTGCAGGACAACATCGGATGCCGTCCGTCCGTGGGTCGGAGGGTTGGCCCGTTAACCCCTGCAATAGGGTTGATACAAACGGTTTCCGATGTTGACGGGTCACCGTTGAAGCGATACTATCTGCGTCGCTAATGGGCAGGTGTTTTATTATTTCAACCGTCACGAACAAGTAATTCAGGAGGTTCTGCGTGCAAGAATGCGCTCCCCCCCATAAGGTTCTCGTGGCCGTGGACGGCAGCGAACAGTCGCTGCGGGCCATCCGCTACGCCGCCAATGTCTTCCCGCCGGACCGCACCCACATTGTTCTTTTCCATGTGCAGGCCCAGCTGTTCGATCTCTTTGCCGACCTGGACGCCTACCCCCATTACAAACGCAGGGTGACCGGGTTGAAGCGGTGGGCCACCGAACAGAAGATGGACATCTCCAACACCATGGACAGTGCCGTGGTCTACTTTAAGCAAAAGGGCTTTGCCGAATCGGCCATCAGCATCAAGACCCCGGACGGGAAACTGGGAATCACGCAGGACATCGTCAAGGAATCCTACGACGGCTACCAGGCTATCGTCGTGGGTCGCACCGGCTGGAGCCGGTTCAAAGACTGGCTGATCAAAAGTACGGCCATGAAGCTGGTGGCCAAGATCAAGCATATCCCCGTGGTGGTGGTGGGCGGCCAGCCCGATGCGAAGAATCTGCTGGTTGCCTTCGACGGTACCCATGGCGCCATGAAAGGAGTGGCGTGTGTCGCTGCCCTGGTGGGAACGTCGGATCACCAGTTGCAGCTATACAGTATGATCAGCCACGAGGGAAAATTCTGGATAGGCGACGAGGAGTTCTTCATCCCTGAGAATACCGACGATCCAATCGAAGCCGTGAAGCACCGGATCGGTCCCCACTTAGAGGAAGCCCGTCGCAGACTGCTGGTAGAAGGAATGGCTCCTGACCGAATTTCCATCAAGATCCAGGCCGCGGACCGGGACCGCGCGCCCCACATCGTCCGGGAAGCCATGCAGAACCATTTCGGCGGCGTCGTCCTGGGCCGTCGGGGGCTGATTACTTTTATCGATGAGTATTTCGTTGGTCGGGTCAGCGATAAGGTGCTCAAGTTGGCCGACCAGCTGGCGGTGTGGATCATATAGGCGATAAGGGATCTATACGTTTGATAGAGCTATTCGTTTATTGCGCTTACGCTTCGGAGAACCATAGGCGAATGAGGAGCAATTTTCAGAGAACCCTGAACGCTGAACCTGTGAACGATTGGCAATTATGGATGGACACTACCGAAACAAAAAAGTTATCCATGCAATCGGAAATCGTAAGGGAAAAACTGATAGATTGGTACGCAACCCATCGACGCCGCCTGCCATGGCGGGCGACATCGGATCCATTTGCCATATGGGTTTCAGAAGTGATGCTTCAGCAGACCCAGGTGGCCACCGCCATACCCTACTACCTTCGATTTATGGATCGCTTCCCCACGCCCGCACACCTGGCCGCTGCAAACATTCAAGAGGTACTCAAGCTGTGGGAGGGCCTGGGATACTACTCCCGCGCCCGCAACCTGCATCGGGCAGCCGGGGTGGTGACGTCCCGATTCAACGGCAAGGTTCCCGATGATCCGGAGGCATTCCGGTCCCTGCCCGGTGTGGGGGACTACATCGCCGCCGCCGTCCTAAGTATCGCATTCGGCCGGGTGCTTCCGGTGGTCGACGGCAACGTCAAGCGGGTGTTGTCACGCCTGTTAGAAATAGACACCCCCGTGAACCGCAGTGGTGCCCACAAGATTTTCAGGATGCCGGCCAAGGCGCTCATCTGCCCTAAGCAGCCGGCAGACTTCAACCAGGCCATTATGGAACTGGGCGCGCTCGTCTGCCGCCCAAAAAATCCAGGTTGCGGGACCTGCCCACTTTCCGACCTGTGCCGGGCCAACCGGCACCAAACGACAACCGACTACCCGAAGCGCAATGCATCCCGAAAAATCCCACACCGGCATCTGGCCATCGGGGTGATCCTGAAAAAAGGAAAAATGCTGGTGGTCCAGCGACCGATGGATGGATTTTTAGGCGGAATGTGGGAATTCCCGGCTGTCCCGGCAGACGACGGGGAGACAGACAAGGCGGCTATCGAATCACTGATGGCGGTCGAAACCGGCCTTAAGCTTGCGGTAGACCAACGGCTGACGAGGATCCGGCATGCCTATACCCATTTCACGCTCACCGGTGACGTCTATGTGTGCCGTCACCTGGCTGGGCGGGTGCGTCTGAAAAGCACCCATGGCCATCGGTGGGTCACCCTTCGATCACTGGCAGGTTTGCCCCTTCACAAAGCCAACCATAAATTCCTGGACGCCCTGAAATCGGCGTTGGTGCCGTAAAAAAACAATCCGCCTTCATCTAACCAAAGACCCAAGTGGACCACCATACCTTCCGCTTTCAGCTATCAGCTTTGAGCTTTCTCAGCTTTCATCCAACCGGCTGATCCAGCACATCACGGATGGTCCGGGAAAGTTCCTGGACTGTGACCGGTTTCATTAAAAGCGCACGGATGCCCAATGACGACACCAGCTCCGAGGAGATCCGCTTGCTGAAGCCGGTACAGATGATGATAGGGATGCCGGGTTGAAGTAGTAGAATCTGCGTTGCCAGCTGGTCGCCGGTCATATCGGGCATGGTCATGTCCGTAATTATCAGGTCGAAGCCATCTGGCCGGGCCTTGAACGTTTCCAGTGCCTGGGAGGCACGTGTGGTGCCGACGGCATGATATCCAAGATCGTTGAGCATCTCTACACCCACTTTTACCAATAGCTCCTCGTCGTCTACAAAGAGGATGCGTTCGGTTCCCCTGGGATAGGAGGCCGGCTGGCTGGACACCATCTCTGCCGGGTTTTCCAGCACCGGGAAAAGAACCCTGAAAACCGATCCTTCGCCCGGCACGCTAGCGACGAGAATACGGCCGTCATGATCGTTGACGATGCCGTGCACCGTCGCCAGCCCCATTCCCGTTCCTTCACCCACCGCCTTGGTGGTATAGTAGGGATCAAAAATACGATCCACCACCGATTTATCCATACCGGAGCCTGTGTCTCTAACAGAAAGCTGCAGATAGCGACCGGATGGCAGATCATCACCACTTGCTGCCGTGTTCTCATTCACAGGGCGGTTCTCTAACGTCACGGTCAACTTGCCGCCGCGGGCCTCCATGGCATGGGCCGCGTTGGTACACAAGTTCATCAGCACCTGATGAATCTGGGTCTGATCAGCCACGATGGTTCCCAGGTTGGAAGGAATCTTCTGGACGATCTCGATCGTGGAGGGGATCGAGGCGCGCAGCAGCTTCACCACCTCCTTGAGCACGATGGCAATATCGCAGGGAACCTTCTGGGATTTTCCCTGCCGGGTGAAGGTGAGAATCTGTTCCACCAGACCCTTGGCCCGCTCACTGGCCTTAAAGATGTTGCCCACATATCCCTGCACCCGGGCGTTGTCCGCCGTGTGCATTTGGGTCAGTTGGGAATACCCCAGGATCGCCCCGAGGATATTGTTGAAGTCATGGGCAATGCCGCCGGCCAGGGTGCCGATGGCTTCCATCTTCTGGGCCTGCTGAAGCTTCAGCTCCAGGTGCTCCCGCTCGGCCTCGTACTCTTTTCGTTCACTGGTGTCGATAATGATGCCCACCATGGTTTCCGGTTGGCCATCCTTGTCGTAGCGCACCACCTTGGCCTTGGTGTGAAACCACTTCCATTGACCCTGCCTGGATTGCAGTTTGAACTCATGGTCAAACATCGCTGCCCGGCCGGCCACGTGCCGGTTGAATTTCAGTTCAATTTCCTCCCAGGTTTCCGGGGAAGTTTTCTCACGGATAAATCCCAAGCCCCCGGCCAGATCCGACTCGCTATACCCCATCAGGGTATAGATGCGCTCGTCGACACGGAACGAACGCATTTTCAGATCCAACTGCCAGATCCCGGCACCACTTACATCCAGCGCCAACAGGAGCCTGTCTTCACTCTCTATCCGGGCGGATTCATTTTGCCGCTGCTCGGTGATGTCTCTGGCAATGCCCTGGGTGCCCACGAAAACTTTAACATCGGACTCGCCGGAAACGTATAGTCCCTCGGCATCCACCAGAAAAACGGGACTGCGCTGCACCGCCTGCGAGTCACTCTGCTCCCGGTTGCCGTAATCACCAAATGCATGGATTGACAACCGCTGAGTACTTCGAGTGCCGGTACGCCGCTCGTTAATCCGATATCTGGCAATCTCCCAGTCATCTTCATGAATGTATTCCATAAAGGGCCGCCCCATCAGTTCTTCAGGGGTCACCCCATAACGCCGTATCGCATCGCTGACAAAAGTAAATCGCCCCATGGTATCCAGCCGGTAAATCACATCGGGGGTCGATCGGATAATTGAATCCAACTCCTTTTGTGAGCTTGAAAGTGCCGATTCCGAATCGCGGTGTTCGACAATTTCCTTCTCGAGGCGCTGATTGACGTCTCTTAAGGACTTTTCTCGGCGCCGAATCCGGTCAGCCATGGTATTGAAACGGGAGGCAATCGCCCTTATTTCCCGCTGGGGTGCCTGGAATTCGACAAAATCGTATTCCCCCTGAGATATCTGCTCGGTGCGCTGGATCAGCTGGTTCAGGGGAGAAATGAGAAACACCTTCAGCACGAACCGCAGGGTGACCAGCAGCACCATGGTGACGGTAGCCAGGGTGATTAAGCTGAACCACATGAACTGGCGCTGCTTGTCCCGAAAGCCTTGATGATTCAGGGCAATTTCGAGATAGCCGACCACCGTTTCACCATGCATGATAGCGGTCTTTTTCTCCGCTTCACGGGCAATGCCTTCACGCTGCTTTTCAAAAAAAACCGTTCCCTCTTGATCCGTCACCTTCAGTTTTTCCACCAGGGCATTTTCGAAGAATGAGCTGCAGATTTTTTGAATCCCCTCCTCATCGATATTCCAGAGGGAAAGTTCCAACGAGCCCTGCAGGTAGTTACTGAAGGATTTCAGGGTTTCGGCGCTCTGCACCTCCGCTTTGTGGGACATGTAACCGTAGGTGAAAGAGACGATCATGGCAAACACGGCGGCCACCACGAGTACGATGCTCACGACCAGGTCGCGGGACAGGGTCCGTCCCGGGCGGCGCCCAGGTTGAAGTGGGTGCTGTTCAGTATCCTTCTTGGACGTAGCTTCGGGCATGTCTGTGATGATTCCGTCTTCGGGCACGCTGAATGGTAACAACTGATTCATCGAATCATATCGGCAGGCAGGTGACCGGGCAACAGTTTTTTTTGCCATACCGGGGAGACATCTCACTTCCGATAGTGGCGCATGGTCGGCTGGTCCGCCGATACCAGCAGGTCAAGTGCGGCCCGCAGCACGCGCCGCTGGGTCCGGGCATCGCCCACCGTCCCCACTGGACGTCCCAGCAGGTATGGCGTTAACAAGACTCGGGGAAGGGCCATCTTTTTCAACGGCTGCTCAAAGGCGGCAACGGCCACCACCACGGTGGGGATCCCTGACGCTTCCATCAGGCGCGCAACGTGTCCCACGGACACGTGGCACACCGGTCAAACCGGCACCAGCAGAGCAGCATCGACCTTTTGGGCCTTGAAGCGCTGCACCCAATCGGGGCCCTCCCTTTTCAGCAGGCGGACCTGGGAACAGGCCCCCACAAAAGAGTATACCGGATCGGAGAGCCCGGCAATAAAGCCGTCACCTGATAATTCAAGAAGCCGCTGCAGCGGCAGGTTCACGTTCGGATCCCGCCTGGCGCCGCGCACATCGTAGCCGCCGTGGCGCACAACCAGGCAGTCTGTCGGCGTATCCACCGGAATGGCGCTCAACGCGGGAGATTCCTTTAAGAAAGACATGATCTGCTGCTCCGCCTGCGTCTGGGTCATTTTCTCCACCCCCAGCGGGTTAGGATCGTCGCCTTCGACAAAGTGGCCGCTGGAGGTCAGCAGCATGAGTCGGGTTTGGGACAGCGAGGCGTTCATGGGAGAAAAGGGACCCGTATCGTAAACGGCTCGGGCCTCCTGAGCGTAAGAAAGAATCTGACCCTGGCGGATATGCTCGTAAACCGGCGCCGCATCGCCGCTGTCGTATGCATCCACAAGCGTGGTCAACAACCCCTGGAAAAAACGGGTGGCCTGATCATCGGACAGATGTGACAGGAATTTAAAGCTCAAGTCCGACCGCTTGCCGTAGAAAAAGGATTTTTTGAAAGATTCAAAGGTCTCTTTGTGCTCGGGGGTTCCGCTCGCCATGTCGCTCCTTAGGGATAAGAATGATGCAACCCTTCTACTTAGCGCCACCACCACACCCTGCCGATGGGCCGATAGACGAAGACGCCGACCGGGGGTTGACGATTCGGGTGATGACCGGCGTG
>NZ_JASJGN010000325.1:0-3541 GCF_033791525.1 Desulfosarcina sp. | reverse complement strand
ACTACCTGTATGCTGCGCTTTCTCGCCGTTGCATGCCTTGCCCTGAACCCTGATCCTTATTTTTGAAATACATTCTATTGTTCTTTATTTGTTACTTGTCTTTTGCTTTCTGACAAAAAAACTAAAATTTCAAGATTAAGGATTAAGGAACTAAGGGGTACCGATACCGTTACCTTTAACGATTACACACTGTGATCTCCGGCCGTCAACTTTAAGTGTCACCGGCGACTCAAGCCGTGCATGAGCAACAAAGGTGGCATCGTTCAACCGCGGCAGCGCAGTCAGCCAATTCCAATCTATCCAGTCACCGGCAGCCTTTGAGACGGTAATGTAATTGATCCCCAACGTGGTGATGTTGTGAAAAAAATGTGAGCCCTGGGAAGGTTCGGCAACGAGCTTGTCCGATTCCGTCTCGATCATGGCACCCACCCCCGAGATGTCGGCCCATGCAACTGGAATTCCCAGCCAGCGGTCGGCCGACCCCCATCTGCCCGGCCCGACAAGCAGATATTTTCGGTCAGCTTTGACCAGGTTCGCATTGATCCTGGCAATCTCCCGGGCAATCTCCATGGTCCTGCCCGGGTCAAAGGCCTCCGGTTTGACTAAAATAATGTCGGCCATATCGTGCTTTAAGGCATTACCCAGGGCCTTGCCCGAAAAACAGAATGCGTTCTCGATTTCTTCTGTAGAGATATTCACCTGCTCAAGTTCAGCCCGGGCCGTCATGGGCCGGAGTTGAAGAAAGGCGAACTGTGGTGGATGGTCAGGTTCAGCGCTCAGGTTGACGGAGAACTCCATCTCCACCGGGCACCCCATCCCCTGTTCTCCCAGTTCGAGCATGTCCTTCAGGATATCTGCCAGGGGAAACTCACGGTATTTGAGGATGTGGGCAAAGGTGAGGACCCGCTGACCCGGGATATGAACGGTATCGCGAATACGATGCTCGTCCGGCACGTAAGTGCTGGCAAGAAACTGCATGGGCAGCTCGTTCTCCGCTTCGGTCACCTCACGGTACCACAGGTTGGCACCATCGTTGGTTTCCAGGTTGTGGCAGGACTTTTCCATTTTAAGCGCATAAAAGTGACGTTGGGCGTTCTCGAGAATGTCTTCCACGGTCGAGCGTTGCGGGAGCAACTGGGGGTGGGCCGGCGAGAACCGGAGCGTTTTCTCCCCTTCTACCACGGTTTTGCCCAATCCCATGGCAATGGTGACGATTCCCTCCTCGGGCTTCATGCGGGCAAAGGGATAGTAATTGTGCGACTGGGCGACCCCTGAGATAGCCGGGTAAAAACTGTCATCATATGGAGATCCAACCAGTTTTTGGATGATCACAGCCATCTGCTCTTCTTCCGTCCGGTGGCCCACCCGTTTTGAGAATGCCTTGGGTCCTTTATAATAGGTTGAGGCGTAGACCAGCTTGATGGCATGAATCAGATGTTTTAAACGCCGTTCCGCATCGGGACAGTCATTGGTGATCATATAGGTGCGGTAAAGGCCGGCATAGGCCCGGAACTGGGCGTCCTCCAGCAGACTGGAGGACCGGATGGCCAGTGGATAGGTCACCTGGGCCAGGTAGTCCCGCAGTCTTTCTTCGATCCATCCGGGGAATTGGCTGGCGAGGAAAAGATCGGCGATCTGCTCATCGGGCAGGTCGGTTTTGGACAGGTAACGCAGTCCGTTGTCTTCCACAAAGGATTCGAACCCGTCGGTGGTAATCACCAGCGTCTGGGGGACAATAATATCCACCCCCTTGTAGGTGACATAAAAATCGGGGTTCTGGCGAAGCAGGGAGGTAACGAATGCCAATCCCCGGGCTTTCCCTCCCAGCGAACCCTTGCCGATCTTGAAAAATTCCGTGTCGAAATCCGCGTCCGCCGCATCGAAATCGGCAACAACCCCCTTCTGGCGTCTTTTGCGTCGGTCGGCAATAATTTTGACCAGGTGGCGGCGGTGGCTCTCCCCATCCGAGAAGTCATCGTCGCTGATCGGGCGGAGCTCTGCGGCCAGGGTCATCTCGGTGCGAGCGAACAACCAGCGGGAAAAGTCGTTGCGGTTGCAATGGTATCGGAAGGACGCCTCCGGTATGGAAAGCATATGCTGTTCCAGCGCCTTCAGATTGGAGGCACGGCCGATTTCCGATCCGTCGGGCAACCGGAAAACGAAATCACCGAAGCCCAGGCGGTCCTTGAAAAAACGGCGCACATCCTGGTGCAGGGTGTCTGAATTCTTGTCCACAAAGGCAGCGGGGATAGACGCCGCCTTCAGGGCATTGGCCGGTTCTGAACTGCTGAGCAGCAGCGGAATATCAAACCGCCGTTCGCGCACAAATTTGAGAAAATCCACCCCGGCAGTCTCGTTCAAAGCGCCGTTCCGGGAAAATCGAACATCGGAAATGACCCCGAGCACGTTGGATTCGTAACGCTCGTAAAGGGTCAGCGCTTCCTCGTAATTACCGGTAACCAGGATTTTCGGACGCGCCCGCATGGTGACCAGCCGATGCTCTTCGTTAAGGGTGCCTTCCATCACCGCCTGGGTCTGGCTGACCAGTTCCCGGTATAGGATGGGCAGCAGGGATGAGAGGTAATAAGGCGAGTCCTCCACAAAGAGAATCACCCGGACGCCCGCCGATTGGGTATCATTCTCCGCATTCATTCGGTCTTCGGCACTTTTCGTCAGCGCCACGAGGATATCCGTGTTGCCGGACCAGACAAAGGTGCGGTCAATGCCCGGCGCATTGTCCGGCTCTTTGATTTCCGGTGAAGGAATCGTGTCGTGGGTGAGCAGAATAACCGGCAGCCCGGGTGCCTTTTGCTTGATTTGATGGCCCAATGCAGCCGCACCCATGTCCGTCAGGCGCGGCATGGTTATAACCATGTCAAAGGGTTGGTCCTCGAGGGCGGCGAGGGCCTGTTCAGCTGAGGAAACCCAGGTCAGACGCGGCGGCTGACTGAGGTTGAGGCCCCGATACTCGTTGACGATACGCTCGGAAAGCCGGCAGTCCTCTTCCATGATCCAGGCATCATAGGGGGTCGAGACCAGCAGAATATGGCGTACCTTGCGGGCCATCAGCTCGTGAAAGAGTTTGAAACGGGAATCGGATTCATTGGAAAATGGACGCGTGTTGAAGGCCATGGATCAATCACCTTGCCCGCGGTAGTATGGGACGCAGGCGGAGCCCCTTCACCTGTTCCGGTCCCGCAATAGCAGACCGTCTGAACCTGAAGGCATGTTGAGGTGTCGTGTGATTTAAGAGCATTATATCATACCGGAAATCAACTCAAAAAGAAACTGTCGGATCGGTTTGGGAATAACAATAGCGGTTGTTTCTGGTGCCATAGTTTGGTAAACCATTCGATATGTTTGGACATATCAAAATGACTCAACGAACATCTATAGACAATTCCGACGCCAACGCCCTGCTGCGGGTATGGCGCAGCGTATTCCCCTCCCCGGTGCGACCGCGCACCGAAAGGGACCGCAAACGCTTTTTACGCAGCAACCTGATTCTGCATTTTCGACCGCCGACCGTAAAAGAAAAAAC
>NZ_JASJGN010000324.1:0-2741 GCF_033791525.1 Desulfosarcina sp. | reverse complement strand
CCCCATCAACTTAAGACCAACCGGCGTTTTGATCCCCGTGGACAGCATGTCAATCCTGGTCTTAATGGGCATCGTCCAGGCATTGGTGAGCCCTGGAAATTGAATGGCTTTATCCATTTCATCTATCAGCGATTGAGTAGTCATTCCCTCACGCCATTCGGACTGCGGCTTTAAGGTGATGATCGTTTCCAGCATGGAAAGTGGTGCAGGATCGGTTGCCGTTTCGGCCCGTCCGGCCTTGCCGGTCACATTATCCACTTCAGGAAAGGACTTGATAATCCTGTCTGTTTGCTGTAGCAATTCCCTGGCCTTGGTAATGGAGATGCCCGGCAGGGTTGTGGGCATGTACAGCAGGTCACCCTCGTTCAGGGGTGGCATGAATTCAGAACCCATGCGTTTGATCGGGATCCATGTGAGGGCCAGGATCACCACCGCGGCAACGAGTACGATGGCCTTCTTCCTGAGAACCACCTTGATGATGGGATGGTAGACCCAGATGAGGAAACGATTAACCGGATTTTTGCTCTCGGGCTTTATTTTTCCCCGAATCAGGTAACCCATGAGTATGGGCACGATGGTGATGGCCAGTATGGCCGAACCCATCATGGCATAGGTCTTGGTGTAGGCCAGCGGCTTGAACAGCCGTCCCTCCTGGGCCTCCAACGCGAATACCGGCAGAAAACTCACGGCGATGATCAATAATGAGAAGAACAGCGCCGGCCCCACCTCCTTGGCGGCGTCGGTGATCAGCTCCCAGTGGGGCTTTTTCCCACCGTCGTGCTCAATGTGCTTGTGGGCGTTTTCGATCATGACGATGGCACCGTCCACCATGGCGCCGATGGCGATGGCGATGCCGCCCAGGCTCATGATGTTGGCGTTGATTCCCTGGGCGTGCATGATAATAAAGCTGATGAACACGCCCACAGGCAGGGTGAAGATGCCCACCAGGGCGCTACGGAAGTGAAAGAGAAAAACCATGCACACGATGGCCACGATGATGCTTTCCTCGATCAGGGTAGTCTTGAGGTTGTCAACGGCACGCATAATAAGCCCAGACCGGTCGTAGACCGCTTTGATGCGAACCCCTTCGGGAAGGCCTGACTTGAGTTCTTCCAGGCGCTTTTTGACGTTGTCGATCACCTTGAGGGCGTTTTCTCCAAAGCGCATGACGATAATCCCGCCGACCACTTCACCCTGCCCGTTGTATTCGGCGATGCCCCGCCGCAGCTCCGGACCGATCTTCACCGTGGCCACATTGCGCAAGAGGATGGGAACTCCCCGGTCATCCACCTTCAGCGGCACATTGTACAGGTCTTCGATACTTTTGATATAGCCCAGCCCCCGTACCATAAACTCGGTCTCGCCCATCTCCACCAAACGGCCGCCCACGTCACTGTTGCTGCGCTTGATAGCCATGCGGATCTTCTGGATGGGGATGTTGTAGGCCCGCAGCTTGTTGGGGTCCACGACCACCTGGTACTGCTTGACATATCCGCCGATGGACGCCACCTCGGACACCCCCGGCACGCTGGCCAGTTCGTAGCGCAGGAACCAGTCCTGGATCGAACGCAACTGGGCCAGGTCGTGGCGGTCGCTCTCAAGGGTGTACTCGTAAACCCAGCCGACACCGGTGGCATCGGGTCCCAGTGAGGGTGTCACCCCTTGAGGCAGGCGGCCGGCGACGAAATTCAGGTACTCCAGCACGCGACTGCGGGCCCAGTAAAGATCGGTGCCGTCTTCAAAAATGATGTAGACAAAAGAGATGCCGAAAAATGAGAACCCGCGTACGACCTTGGCAAACGGCACTGATAACATGGCCGTGGTCAGCGGGTAGGTCACCTGATCCTCGACCACCTGGGGTGCCTGACCGGGATATTCGGTAAAGATGATCACCTGTACATCGGACAGATCGGGAATGGCGTCCAGGGGGGTGCGTGCGATCGCGTATATGCCGGCGGCGATGATGAACAGGGTCGCCAGGATCACGATGAACTTGTTTTTGATGGACAGTTCGATGATTTTTTCGATCATGGCTGGGTTTCCTCGGCAGAGTAACTGTTCACGGTTATCGGTTCACGGTTTTATCGATGAACCATGCAACGATTGAATCATTCTATGTATCGACAAACCTTGGTAAGTCCGGAACAAGCTTTCTTTCACTTCCTTGCGCAATATTTAATGGAATAGCTATAGGTAGACGCAGCATTTGTGCTTTCATTCCGTAATCGCGGCAGTCTCCTATTTTTTTTAACCGTGAACCGGCAACTGTAAACCGGAATGGTTACTTGTCTGAATCCATGGTCATATCGTCCATATCCAGATCGTCGACATCACTTGCGCTCCCTTTGCTGCGCACTTCGAGCATTTTGGCGATGGCCTCTTTCAAACGGCTTTCCGAATCCAGCATGAACTGGCCGGAAACGACAATCTCCTCACCTTCGGCAAGGCCGTCGATGACTTCGAACATATAGTCGTTGCCCTCGACGCCCAGGGTGACCTCCCGTGCCTCGAACTTCCCCTTGCCTCGTGAAACAAAAACCCGCTTCCTCACCCCGCTGTCGATTACCGCCTCCTGGGGCACCACCAGCCGCTCGCCGGGCAGGGTGTTCTGCAGGTATACGTTGGCGTACATTCCCGGCTTGAGTTTGTCGTCCGGATTGGGAAATGAAAGCCGCAGCCGGGCCGTCCGGGTCTTGGGATCCAGGTAGGGGTAGATGAAGAGCACTTCGCCAAAATAGCGT
>NZ_JASJGN010000323.1:0-14942 GCF_033791525.1 Desulfosarcina sp. | reverse complement strand
GAGTGTTCAATTGAATGCGGGTTGGCCAAACGCAATCGTTTCTCATCAGTCTGCCTGGCCATTGGGTAAAGGTTTTTATTTTCTGAGACCGGTGTTTTTTTTATGAGCACCGGTCTTTTTGTATGGCCACACCTGAAGCTGTGGCGCACTGTCCCGGAAAACATCGTGTGTGGATCAAGATGCCTTGATTGGGCGGACGTTCTTTTTTGACGGATTCGTAAAAAGCCCGATATCTGCGTTACGCTTCATCCTTCGTCACTGCGGAGTACCGTAAGTACACCTCATTCCTCAGGATTCGCAAGCCTTGATCTCGGGCTTATTACGAATCCGTCGGAAATACGACTTTTTACGAGTTCATCTTTTTTTGCTCGCTTTCGATCTCAATCGAAGGCGCTGCCCGGTTTGAGACCCAACGGTTTGAGAATCTTCGCCAGCGGACAGAATCCTGTGAAACTGGACTGCAGCAGGTTGGCACCGACAAAAGCGGTGAACCACAGCCAGTATATGCTGTGAACCTGAGACAGAAGCAGGGAGATCAGGATCATGGATCCGGCAAAAGCGAGAATCATGCGGTCAATGTTCATGTTACACCTCCTGAAGCGGGTTGGACGATTGGTTGTTGTGGGCTATAGAGCTCCATTGGCACTGAATTGTTACAACTTATTTGACCACCATCGTAAACCCCAACGTTGCAAAAGCTGGAGGGCTTGAGAGCCCCCGGTAGCGGGATTTCTGCTTCGCTCCAACAAGGCGTCAAGGGTGAAGCTGTAATCGGCTACCGCGATCCCTTGACTACGCGGGTCGCAGATCCCGTTGAAGACGGGAATCTGAAGTCCTCCAGCTTTCCTGAAAGGTAAACAAATGAGAAAAACCCTGACATTCTTGGACTTCACCATTCGTGACATCCAGAAAATGATAACAACTTGACTATATCAATTATGTTTCCAATAGTTTAGCTAACTTTTTAAATATTTTTATGCAACATTGGGGTAAAGAGGAGCCGATTGGGTCCGTTATCAAAAAAACCAATGGCATGTTAGTTGCTTTTTTAGTATGTTCATGCGCATCCGCAGGTTTAATTGCGAACCGGCTGTTGCACAAGTGAAAGATAGTGGCCGTTTCTTAAATTCCGTTTCATCGATTACCATTTTCCGTATCAAGGGGGTAGCATGAATTTCAATTCCTTCGAAGAGATCCTCGATTTTGCCATTGAAAGGGAAATACAGGCGGTCAGTTTTTACCAGAAACTGGTCGACAGGGAAACCTTTCCGGCATCCAAACAGACGCTTGCCGAATTTGTTGAAGAGGAGAGAAAGCACCAGGTTCTTTTAGAGGAGTTCAAGAAGGGCAATCGGTCCGTGGTGGAGTACGATTACGTGTGGATTCCGGATATCAAGCGCAGTGACTACATCGTGGACATGAAGTACGAACCGGGCATGGACTTCGCCGAAATTCTCAGGCTGGCCATGAAGCGCGAGGAAAAGGCCCTGCGGCTTTACAACGCGCTGGCCACCAAAACTGACGATGCGGACTGCATCAGGCTTTTCAAAATGCTGGCCCAGGAAGAGGCCAAGCATAAACAGACTTTCGAAACCCTATACGACGATCACATGGCCCAATTGGGAGATTGATGACAAGAACGCGTTGCTTTGGATTGGATGCGTGTGGCCTCAGTCATGCACAGGTGGGTGCTTGCCGGACGGTTCGCCCGCGTTTCGGAGGAGTGAGATGATTGACTATATTTCTCAGTTCAACCCTATTACCCAGGCCCTGCTGGCCACCTTGTTCACCTGGGGCGTGACGTCCCTGGGTGCCGCTATCGTCGTGTTCACCAAACGGGTCAGCCCGCTGCTGATGGACACCTCCTTAGGGTTTGCCGGTGGTGTGATGATTGCCGCCAGTTACTGGTCCCTGCTGGCCCCGGCCATCGAGATGGCGGAGGAGGCCGGCTCGATTCCATGGCTGCCGGCAGCTGTCGGCTTTTTAGGCGGAGCCCTCTTCATGCGTCTGATTGACATGGTGCTGCCCCACCTGCATCTGGGCCTTCCCGTCAGCGAAGCCGAGGGTCCGAAGACCTCCTGGCAGCGTTCGACGCTGCTGGTGACGGCCATCACGTTGCACAACATCCCGGAGGGGCTGGCGGTCGGCGTGGCTTTCGGAGCCGCAGCGTCCGGAGTGGGATTCGCCACTGTGGGGGCGGCCGTGGCCCTGGCCATCGGCATCGGCCTGCAGAATTTTCCCGAAGGCATGGCGGTGTCGCTTCCTTTGAGACGAGAAGGCATGTCCCGGCGCAAAGCCCTTTGGTATGGCCAGTTATCCGGCATGGTGGAACCGGTGGCCGGCGTGGTGGGGGCGGCGGCGGTCATGTTTTTCTACCCGATCCTTCCTTATGCCCTGGCCTTTGCCGCCGGGGCCATGATATTTGTGGTGATCGAAGAGGTGATTCCCGAATCCCAGCGGGGCAATAATGGAGACATCGCCAGTATTGGCACCGTACTGGGCTTTACCACCATGATGATCCTGGATGTGGCCCTGGGGTGAAGTCCGCATCAATACCGTACGACTTGAATCCGCCGCTGGGTCGGCGAAGACACCTGCACAGGAGTGACTATGCTTCCGCAAATAAAAAATATTCTCTATGCCACCGATCTGTCTGAAAATGCACGCTACGCTTACAATTATGCTGCCAGTTTGGGTCAGCAGTACAGTGCGCGCATCACCATTCTCCACGTCGTTGAAAAACTCACCGCGGAAACCTTTCTGCAGATTCATGGATACGTGGGTGAAGAGAAATGGAAAAAGCTCCAGGAGGAAAAACAGGCCGACTTCATCTCCACCATCAAGGGCCGGCTGAGTAACTTCTGTGATGAAATCAGCAACGAGGTGGATGCCTGCACCTTTCAGGTGGACAAGATCATCGTCAAGGAGGGCATCGCCACCGACGAGATTCTTCATCAGGCCGATCTAAACGACGCGGACCTTATCATCATGGGCACCCGGGGTTTAGGCATGTTCAAGGAAGCACTCATGGGCGGAACGGCCCGTCGGGTAGTGAGAAGAAGCACCATCCCGGTGATGGTGGTCAGGCTGCCGGAATAGACCCGATCGATCCAACCCCGACCGGGTTAGCTGTGTGCGCACGGAGACAACTTTTCAATGATATCCTGACCGGCTCAGTCAGGACGGTTTATATGCCAAGACCCGAATAATGCCGATCGTACCATCGTCACCGGTGGTGCAGGTGTCTGAGACAGATATGACTGATTCCACACTGTTTTCCAGAATGAAGGTATTGACTCGCGTATCCAGGTCGTCCAATGCCTTCATGGTATGCAAGGTTTTCAGTTCATTGGTGAAAGTTTTGACTTTGATCATGGTGACAGCTCCTTGTTTGATCAGTTGACAATTGAAGTGCCCATCTTATCGCCTCAGTTATAGATCAATCGAATTGGTTTATCCTGATAGATCCCAGCGGTCAGCCAAGTCCGATCGATTCTCCATTAACAGCGCCATATAGTCGGCCTCCAGGCGGATCATCGGCTGGTCATCTTTGCGCATCCATTCGCTGAGCCAGGCAAAGCGGATGGCCAGCATCAGGTCCGGCAGGGCGTTCCAGCTCTCGTCGGAAAAGATGTTCGATCGCCTCATCCGGCTGACCAGACGGTGCACGAAAGGACCGCCCAGGCTCTGCGGATCTTCCATCCCCAGGCATCCCAGCAGGTTGGCCAGATCGTAAATCTCAGGTTTGATACCGCAGAACTCCCAGTCGATGACTGCACGAATGGACCGGTCACCCCATATAATGTTGATGGGATGCACGTCTCCGTGGCAAAAACCCATGGGAAGCCCATTGGCAATTGGGAACAGGCGTTCTTTCAAGTGAGCCATAAACGGCCGATAGCGGTCGGCAATTTCCGGTTCCCGGGTGGACAGCGTTGTGAATAGGTCCAGGGTGTAAGCGGCGATGGAAAAGGACGATGTCTCCAAAGCCGTAGGGGTTTGCCTGCCGGTGACGATGAAACGGATGAGAAAATCCGCTACCGCGTCGCCCCGCCATCCGTCCATGGCGTAGGCGGGCCGGTCCAGAACGACACCGCCGACGTAAGGGCTCAACTGCCACAAACCGTGGTTGATCAGGTGGATGAATTCGCCGCCGTCATCCGGCAGGTAAGCAACAACCTGCTGCAACCCCCGGCCAGACAGCTGTTGGAGAATTTCGGCTATCCGACGCTTGCCGCCGTAATTCTTAGAGGGAATTTTTTCCAGTACATAAAGTCGTCCGTCGCTGGTTTCAACCACGCTTCGCCATGCGGTGCGTTCCGGGCTGCCGGCAAGGGAGAGATCCGCACGCAGGCGGACAAAGGTCATTTCCCATCTTAGGGATATCGCCGCCAGCAGGTCTGTTTCGTTGAACTGATATTGCACGACGGTTGATCTGTCCGACCGGCTTCTGTCGAGGATTAATCAGGAGGTGCCTGACAGGTTTGCGGGTCTGTCCGGCAGGAGGTTTCACGGCTTTTCTCAGCCAGGCGCACCCGGCGCCGGGCCTGGGCCTGGCGGTTGCGCCGCCGTTCTTCATCGGTTTCCAGGATAAGTGGTGGAACCGGCCGGGGGCGGAACGTGTCGTCCAGGGCCACAAAGGTCAGATAGGCCGATGCCGTATGCCGGATTTCTCCGGTTTTCAGGTCTTCGGTCTCCACCCGCACCCCTACTTCCATGGAACTGGTGCCGACCAGGTTCAAGCTGGCTTTGAGGCTTAGCAGATTGCCGATAAAGGCCGGGTTGTGAAAGTCCAGGCGGTCGATCGAAGCGGTGACCACACTGCAGCGGGTATGCCGCAGGGCCACCACCCCGGCTGCGTCATCGATGTGTTTCATGACGACGCCGCCGTGGACGATGCCTGCCGGGTTGGTGTCCTGGGGCAGCATCATGTGGCACATGGTCACCCGGCTGTAACCCGCTGTTTTGGGCGGGTGCGGAGCCCCGGTCGGTGAACACCCGGTCATTATTTTTTCCAGTAAGGATCGATGATATCTTCGAATACGGCCAAGGCCGCCTCGGAACCGTAGCCCGCGGCGGTGACGATTTGTTTGAAGCCCCCGGTCACGTCTCCGGCAGCGTAGATGCCCGGGATATTCGTACGGAAGCGGTCTTGCTTGATGAAACCGTCTTGGGTCAGTTCCAGGCCCACCTTTTTGGCCAGATCCACGGCCGGATCGTAGCCGATGGCCATAAATACCCCGTCGGCGGATTGGGGTCCCGTCTGTCCTGTAGCGTTGTTGAACAAGACCACTTCCGTGACCCGATTCTCGCCCCGGATCTCCTTGACTTCAGTGTTGAAGAGGATGGGGATCTGGTTGTCGATCAACTGCTTGACCAGAACATCCTGGGCTTTGAGGCGATCTCGCCGGTGGACCAGTGTTACGTCCACCCCCACGTTTTTGAGGTACAGGGCCTCGGTGGCCGCGCTGTTGCCGCCGCCGACCAAGAAGACCCGTTTGCCCTTGAACAATGGCCCGTCACAGGTGGCGCAGTAGCTGACCCCACGGCCGGAGAAGCGCTCCTCTCCCGGAACGCCCAGGTGCCGGTGGGAAGCGCCGGTTGAGAAGAGTACGGTCTGGGTCTTGAATTTTCTGCGGGAGGTCTGGACAATGTGCGGCTCACCGGGGATGATGTCGACCACCTCTTCACCGGGAAAGATCTGTACGTATTCCAGGGCGTGGGTGACCATGATGTCCACCAGAGTTTTGCCACCGACCTCCTTCATGCCGGGATAGTTTTCCACCACCGGGGTCAGAGCCACCTGTCCGCCCAGCACGCCTTTTTCCACCACTACGGATTTAAGGCCGCTGCGGGCTGCATAGATACCGGCAGTCAGGCCGGCCGGGCCGCCGCCGATGATCACCAACTGGCACTCCACCTCCTCCGCGTCGCTTTCGGGAATGAAGATGGTCTGCTGGGCCATCTTGTCCAGGGAGGTCATGAACAGCTCTTCGGTCTGGGCGCCTAGAGCGGTGAGTACATCATTGGAAAAGGTCTGGGGCACGGAGTGCGCGCCATACTGATCGGCCAATTCGGCATTGGCCTGAATATCGATGATTTCCAGGGAAACCATCTCCGGCCTCGCCACGGCAGCCTTGAGGGCATTCAATGCCTGCTGGGGGCAGTAGGGGCACGATGCGCTGACGAAGACTTTCACCTGGCGGGGTTGATCGATCTTTTTCAGTACGTCCAGGGCCGCCTCGCTCAGGTCGCTTTTGCCGGTGCCGATGCGCAGCAGGACTTCCAGGAAGATGCGACCCTCCTCACCCAATGGCGCACCCAGCCAGCGGACGTTGTAGCGGTCCGGATCGAAGACCAGGGTGGGCGAGTGGTCAATGCCCATCTGCTTGGCCTTCTCATGGGTCAGGTCGAACTCCCGCAGGACGATCTTGTCGGTCAATTGCCTGAAAAACCGCAGGGCCTGCCGAGCGGCATCGTTGAAGACGTCGTTTTTGCCCACCTGGGTGAACAGGAATATGGGTATTTCATGCTTAAGGCCGCTGAGAATGCGGGTCAGCTCCAACTGGACTTGCTGCATCTGTGCTTCGTCAATATCGTGTGCCTGATTCATTACTTGGTTCTCCTTATCAGTCTCTAAATACCAGCTTTCCGCCGTACCATCCGGCGATGCTAGCCGCACCCAGCATAATAAGGTTGATCAGGAAAAAGGCAACCCGGGAGGCTTGGGGGGTGGTGACCACCGCCGGGTTGACCAGCAGCCAGATAAACAGAAACCAGGCGGTGACCGTGACGATGATGCCGCAGGCGATTTTTACGATAAAGACATTGGTGATGGCACCGTTGAAGCGGTTTTGCCAGTCCACCCAGCCTAAAAACAGGACCAGCGGCATGGACAGGGCTACCGCACCCAGGTTGTAGGTGGCCGCGGTGGCCATCCCCTTGATGCCGAACAGGGCCGAAAGGATAATTAAAAGGACGGTAACGGGCAAAAGGCCATTGGGAATATGGACCGAAATGGGGTGCCCGTGGTATTTGGTCAGCATTTCGAACAATTGTCGGTAGCGTGAATCCTTGAATGGTGAAAGCGGTTCGGGTGCTGCCGTTTTGGTCGCAGCCGCCGGTGCGGATATTTCCGGTGAATCCGCTATCGGTTGGGTCTCGGGAGCGGCGGGCGGAGCTGGCTTCGGCGCCGGGGCCTCCAGTTCGGTGACGTCGATGAACTGGCTTTTGGGGGCCCCGCAGACCGGGCATTTCTCAGGGGGTTCATTGCCGGTGTGAATGTAGCCGCAGACCAAGCATTTCCATTTTTTCATCTTCTGTGTCGAGCCTCGTGCTAAGGGTTGAGAAAATCCGGGGGAAATTATCGCTCATCCATGGGAACGAACGCGCATTCGTCGGGTCCGCAGTAATCGCCGACATAGTCGGACTCCGGTCGGTACAAAGTCGGTTTTGCCGCGGCCCCGCCGAACTGCTCTTCGATCACATGCGCCGACCATCCGGCGATGCGGGAGATGGCGAAGATGGGGGAGAACACATCCACGGCGATGCCCATGTAGTAGTAGAGGGAGGCACTGTAGAAATCGACGTTGACATAAATGTCCCTGCCTTTTTTCTTTTTAAAGGCGGCTTTGCCCTTGACTTCCAGGGCCTTGGAGAGATCGTACCAGCGGGTGTCTCCGGCCCGTTTTCCAAGGGACAGGGACATGGGTTCGAGGATTCGCGCCCGGGGGTCGTCCACCTGATAGACGGCATGGCCCAGTCCCATGATCACACCGCCGGTGTCGAGGATGCTGGTGACGTAATCGTCGACCTTGTCCACCTCGCCGATCTCCAGCAGCATCTGCATCACCCGCGTGTTGGCGCCGCCGTGAAGGGGGCCGGAGAGAGAGCCGACGGCGGCGGCCACTGCCGCGTAAATATGGGCTTTGGTTGAGGCCACCTCCCGCGCGGCAAAGGTGGAGGCATTGAAGGAGTGTTCGGCGTGGAGCACCAGCCCGGTGTCCATGAAGCTGGCCAGTTCGTCATCGGGCACCTCACCGTTGAGCATGTACAGAAAGTTGGCTGCCTGGCTCAGGCCGGGGTCAGGGGCAACGGGGTCCTTGCCGTTGCGAATCCGGTCCCAGGCCGCCACGACGGTGGCGAACCTGGCAGTCAGGCGAACGGCCATTCGGGTGGTGCTGTCGATGTCTGTCTTGCGGATATCCGGGTCATGGTTCGCCATCATGGGGACCGTGGCCTGGAGTACATCCATGGGCAGCGAATCTTTGGGCATGGCCTTCATGGCGGTGAGAATCTCCTCGGGTACCGCCCGCTGGTCGGCGATCTGTTGTTTGAAGCCTGCCAGTTCCTCCTTGCCGGGCAGCCGTTCGAAGAGCAGCAGGTAGACCACTTCCTCAAATGAGATTTTACCGGCCAGGTCCTTGACCCGGTATCCCCGGTAGAGCAGTTTTCCTTCGGCACCCTTTACATCGCTGATTTTTGTACTGGCGATGGTTACGCCCCTTAATCCTGTGTTGAGAACTGGTTTGCACGCTTCCATTGGTACACCTCTTTTATGGTCTGGGGTGAAAGATCAATCGTTACGGAGTGTCGGGCCGGATATCCAATGCATGAGATTCAAATTACATGCCAGGGTCGATGCCGGTTGTTGTGTGCGGGAATCGCCCGCGAGCGTTCCCGTTGCCGGTGTGGTCGGCGGGTGTTGAGGGCATTTGGGTTGACGGTCGGCCTCGGAACAATATACTCGTATTGTCTCATGCTTTGTGTGAAACAGGTCTGTATCATAATACAACCATCTGGAATAAAAAGGATATTGCGCGTTTCGGATCCGGCCTAACTGGCCGCTTGCTGCTGATTCTGCTGTCTGGAGCATAAGGGACACAGTCCGGTGAATTCCAGATTGTGGCCAATGATCTCATAGACGGTGGTGCCGTAGAGGTCATCTTCCAGTTCGTTGAGCGGTGCGATGGGCGCATCGTCAACGCGACCACAGCAGACGCAGCGGATATGGTAGTGTTTTTTGGGAATGCCGTCATATCGTTTCATGGCGCCGGAGAGTTCCAGCCGTTGGATTTCTCCCAATTCGCAAAGCACATCGAGGTTTCGATAAACGGTGCCTAAACTGATTCTGGGCAGCCGTTTTCGGACCCGCTCGTAAATTTCATCGGCGGCTGGATGGCTGTTGGTTCTGCGGATTTCTTCTAGAATGACCCGCCGCTGTCGCGTCATCCTCGTTTTTTTATCGATTTCCACGCCCATGATCTCCGGAAAAAGGTATAGTCTTTTCCTAAGATGAAATCGAGCATATGTCAAGGGGAGCCGTCCCCCGCTGCAGGTTGATCACCGGTCGCTGCGGAACTCTCCGATTCAGGTCCGGGAAGGATTCACGGCTTGCAGATCCGTGTAATACGTGTCAAAGTATTCCTTTTTTTAAATCGGCACCCTGTGTGCCATAACCAAGGTTAACCGATGAATGCCATACACCTGAAAAAGGGGTTTTCGATTCGGATTGCCGGAGCCCCCGGACGGGACCTGCACCGGCTGGATACGCCACACCAAGTGGGCATGGTTCCCGAACGGATCCCTTTTGTCAAACCCCGGCTGCTGGTGGAAGAGGGCGATTTGGTGTCCATCGGTACCCCCCTTTTCGAGGACAAGCGCAATACCCGCATTCGTTTTCTTTCTCCCGGCGGCGGCCGGGTGACGCGCATTGTTTTCGGTCCACGGCGGATCATTCGGCAGATTATCATCGCGTTGGACAAGGATGAACCGTGTGACGCCTTTGATGTACCAACGGTTGAGCAACTGGACGCAATACCGCGGCAGGCATTGGTGGACACCCTGCTCGCCGGCGGGATGTGGCCGTTTCTCAGAACATTGCCCTTCATGGATCTGGCTGACCCCAACACCGTTCCACCGTCCATTTTTGTGCGCTTAGGCAGCGACGAGCCCTTTGGACCGGACCCGGTGGTAACCCTTAAAAGCAGGGAAGACCGCTTTGGTCTCGGCATGGATGTGCTGGACAAACTGTGCGACCGGGTGGTGATCAACCTAACCGGGGACGAATCGATTTTGTCGGCGCTTCCAGACCAGGCCGTGGTACAACGGTTTACGGGTTGCTATCCGTCGGGCAATCCCAGCGTTCAGCTTTACCGGACCCGGACCGGATCGGAGCAGAACCGTGCCTGGTTCATCGATGGCCAGGATGTGATTCTGTTGGGCGACTATATCCGGACCGGTCGCTATCCCGTGCAACGCATCATGACGGTGGGCGGGAGTCTTGCACCCGCCGCCGGACATGTATCGACCCGGGCCGGTGTGCCGTTGAGCCTGCTATGCAGCGGTGGCCCGGCGGGTGGGCAGGCTGCCCGAACCATCGTGGGGGGCGTTTTCACCGGTTATGCCGGCAGTCCCGACAGCTTCATGGGGTTTTACCAGAACGCGTTGAATCTGATTGACGACGGCGATCGGGAAGAGCCCTTCGGTTTCATTCGCCCGGGCACCAGCAAGCCCAGCTACTCCACGGCCTTTCTGTCCGCCTTCCGTCGCAAGCCCTTTCCCATGGATTGCGGGCAGCACGGGGAGGTGCGGGCCTGCGTCAACTGCGGCACCTGTGCCCGGATCTGCCCAGTGGACATCCTGCCCCAGTTCACCATGAAGTGCCTGGTGGCCGACGAGGTGGAAGAGGCCCTTGCCCATGGCCTGCTCGACTGTGCCGAGTGCGGCTTGTGCACCTATGCCTGCCCATCCAAGATTCAATTGCGCGAGGTGTTTCAGGTTGCCAAAGCCCAATATTACAAGGAGATTTCCTGAGCCCCGGGATCCATCGGGCGAGGATGACCTGCTGCCAGAGAATGGAAAATGATGAAAGCGCTCAAACGTTTATTCAACACTACCCGACCCCATTTTGAAAACGGTGGCCGTCTGGAGAAACTGCACCCCCTGTTCGATGCCATCGAAACGGTGGCCTTCGCCCCTGCGCTGACCACTCGGTCCGACGCCCATGTGCGCGACAGCCTGGACCTGAAGCGGTTCATGACCTTCGTGATCATTGCGCTCATGCCGCCCTTCTTCTTCGGCATATACAACACCGGATACCAAAGCCACCTGGCCTCGGGGTTGAATCTGGGCTTCGTTCCAGTGATCATGCAAGGTGCACGGGTGGTGCTGCCCATGCTGATGGTCTCCTATGCCGTGGGCCTGTTCTGGGAGGTCCTGTTTGCCTCGATTCGCAAGCACAATATTAGTGAGGGCTTTCTGGTGACCGGCCTGCTGTTTCCCATGACCCTGCCGCCGACGACCCCCTTGTGGCAGGTGGCCGTGGGCATCTCCTTTGGCGTGGTGATCGGCAAGGAGATTTTCGGCGGTACCGGCAGGAACATTCTCAATCCGGCATTGACGGCCCGGGCGTTCATCTTTTTCGCCTACCCGGCCAACATGTCCGGCGACCGGGTCTGGACCCTGGTCGAGCAGAGCGGCCAGCAGGCAGTCGACGCGGTGACGGCGGCCACCCCACTGGCCCTGTTGCCCCTGGCGACCGCCGGTGAATCGGCTTCCCGCATCCTGGGTGAGGCCGGCTACACCTTCCAGCGACTCTTTATCGGCAACATTCCCGGCAGTGTTTGCGAGACGTCGGCCCTCATGTGCCTGCTCGGCGCCGTTTTCCTGGTGCTCACGGGCGTAGGTAACTACCGGATCATGATCGGCGGCATTGTCGGCGTGCTGGCCGTGGCTTACCCCGGCTACCTGATCTACCTCTCCTCCGGTGGACAGACAGCTACCATGTTTTCTGTGCATCCGGTCTGGCACCTGGTCATGGGCAGTTTTGCCTTCGGCATCGTATACATGGCAACCGATCCGGTGTCCGGGCCGGGCATGGAACTCTCCCGGTGGATATACGGATTTGCCATCGGTGCCCTGACAGTGATGATCCGGGTGTTCAACCCGGCCTATCCGGAAGGGGTGATGCTGGCCATCTTGTTCATGAACCTCTTTGCCCCGCTGATGGACCATTTTGTCATTAAGGCGCGGCTGAGGAAAAGGGTGCCCAATGTCTGATCAATTAAAATCGATTGCCTTCACCGTTGCGATTGCCCTGGTGTGCAGTCTGCTGCTTACCGGCGCCGCCACCGGCCTCAAGGATCGGAAGTTGCGCAATGTGGCCGTTGACCGGCAGAAAAACATTTTGAAGTCCGTGGGACTCCTCGATTACGATCGGCAGGCCACCGTTGCCCAGATTGAGCGGCTCTATCAAGACAAGATTCGCTGCTATGCCATGGACGGCACCGGCCGGATCGTTGGAGGGGACTCAGACGCCATTCCGGTCTGCTTTTACGTTAAGGATGCCCAGCCGGCAGCATACATCCTTCCAGTGGTCTCCCGCGGCCTGTGGGGCAAGATCCGCGGCTACGTGGCCATCGAAAAAGACGGCAAGACCGTTGCCGGATTTTCCGTTTACAGCCACAACGAGACCCCCGGACTGGGCGGCGAGATCGAAAAGCCCTGGTTCCAGGAAAACTTCGTGGGCAAGCGGATCGTGGACGAGGCGGGAGATTTTGCCGCCGTGGGTATCGCCAAGGGCAAGGTCGCCGATGCCATCGCTGCGGACCGGCAGGCCAACTATGTGGACGGGATTTCCGGTGCCACGCTTACCGGCAAGTTTCTCACCGGAGGCCTCAAAGAGATCCTGCTGGACTACGAACCCCTGTCCGAACAGTTCCGGGCCGGTCCGGTCTCCCTGCCGGCGGGCAGCTGAGGGGACAGCCGGTAAGCTGGTAAGCCAATATGGTTTTTCGTCCTTTTCGCTCAACAGCTCAACAGCTTAAATCATGTAGGATGCGAAAACTTACCACTAACCGGTGTCAGTTCATAAATGGTAGATTTTGGTTCAGGCCAAGGCCACAACGAGGTTGAAGCCGGAGGCGTAGCAGGGCTACGTCGAGGGTTTCAGCTGAGCGAGAACGCCGGCCTGGGCCGAAAGATGCTATTTATGGACTGATACCAATGCGTGAATCCATTGCCATGAAACTAACCCAATCACTGACATTCAAGGCCTTTTCCGAACCGTTGGCCAAGAACAACCCGGTCTTCATCCAGAGCCTGGGGATCTGCTCGGCCCTGGCCGTTACGGTGCAGCTCAATACCGCCATCGTCATGGCCCTGGCCATGACCTTTGTCACGGCTTTTTCCAGCCTGACCATTTCGGCCATGCGCAACGTGATTCCCAGGAATGTGCGCATGATCGTGGAACTGTCCGTGATTGCCTCGCTGGTGATCCTCGCCGACGAGGTGCTGCGGGCCTATTTTTACGACATCAGCAAACAGCTTTCCGTGTTTGTCGGTCTGATTATCACCAACTGCATCGTCATGGGCAGGGCGGAAACGTATGCCCTGGGAAACCCGCCGGTGCAGTCGTTCATGGACGGACTGGGCAACGGCGCCGGCTATGGATTGGTGCTGGTGACCGTGGCGTTTATCCGCGAACTGCTCGGTGCCGGCAAACTCTTCGGTTTTTCCGTGGTTCCCCAGGCTTTTTACGACCACGGATACATGAATATGGGATTCATGCAGTTGGCGCCGGCGGCCTTTATTATCATCGGGTTGTTGGTGTGGCTGCAGAAGAGTCTGATGAAAAGTTGAGTTGATAGGTGGATGGAATGGAGAGGTTAAGTAAATAAATTATAAAAATCGAATAAACAACAATATCCAAAAAACAAATGACAAATAAATCACAATAATCAAATCTAAAATTCCAAACTTCATGATCATGGAAAAAGGAAATTCTAACCATCAATGTTGGCAAAGACAAAATGACAATCAACTGCTGGTTTTTGCCCTTGTTTGAGATTTGGATATCGTAGCTTGGAATTTATTTGAAATTTGGTGCTTGTATTTTGTTATTTTTCTATTAAGTCGGCAAAGGGTGATAGACAAAAGGTAATGTTTCCAGCCGCTTTATAGTGACTGGTAAATGGTATGATGGGCGGCCGGATACGGCCGGGGAATGATGCAGATGGAAAACCTGATCGGTTTGTTTCTCAATTCGGTGTTCGTGGGCAACATCCTGTTATCCTATTTTCTGGGGATGTGCTCTTTTGTGGCGGTATCCAAGAACATGGACACGGCCATCGGTCTGGGTTTTGCCGTGGTGTTCGTGCTCTCCATCACCGCGCCGGTGAACTGGCTGGTCTTCAAGTACCTGCTTTCACCCGGGGCCTTACGCTGGGCCGGCCTTGAGTCCATCGACCTGAGTTTTTTAAAATTCATCACCTTCATCGCCGTGATCGCCGCCATCGTGCAGATGGTGGAGATGGTGATCGACCGATTTTCGCCGACGCTGTACATGGCGCTGGGGGTGTTTTTGCCGCTGATCGCGGTTAACTGCGCCATTTTGGGCGCCTCTCTGTTTATGGTGGAGCGGGACTACACTTTTATCGAAACGGTGGTTTTCGGTTTCGGGTCCGGCGTAGGCTGGCTCATGGCCATCGTCTCCATGGCCGCCATCCGGATCAAGATGCGCTACGCCAACGTACCCGAAGGCCTTGACGGGTTCGGCATCACCATGATCATGACCGGGCTGATGGCAATGGGGTTCATGCTGTTCTCGGGTATCACCCTCTGACGGGTTCGTAAAAAGCTCGATATCTGCGTTACGCTTCATCCCTCGTCACTGCGGCGTACCGTCAGTACGCCTCATTCCTCGGGATTTGCAAGCCTTGATCTCAAGCTTTTTACGAACCCGTCAGATGTGCGACTTGATCCAAGATTTTCAAACAGGCTCTGAAAGAAGGAGAGACCGTTGATATACCTTGTAGGAAGCGCTGTTTTTGTCTCGGTGATCCTGATTCTTGTGGGACTGCTGCTCTTTGTCGAGGGAAAGGTGGTCCAGAAGGGCAACAACCGCGTCATCATCAACGACGACGAGGAAAAGGGCATCGATG
>NZ_JASJGN010000322.1:0-3484 GCF_033791525.1 Desulfosarcina sp. | reverse complement strand
CAGTGATACAAAGGTTACAATTTTTTTCTTTGACACTTGAAAAAGTTGCCAGCAATCTCTAAAAATTTTTCAATTACGACCATCGAAACCTATGATATCAATATCTATTCTTGACCATTGCCCGATTGCAGATAGATTGAGAGTGCATCACGGCATAGATTCATCTCAAAGCCAGTGCTTGCACATCATTTGCCAGAACAACCCCTCCAACGGCAAGGCAGTCCCATGGACTGCCCACCTACCGCATCACTGGGATCACCCTCATGCCGTCCAGCTTGTCTACGAAACTCATTTTTTCGAGTCAAGCATGCGTAAGATGGTTTGAAGAAGAGCCATCGCCGCAAAAAATAATGCAATCCATGTAGGAAATATCATCACCCACGCTAAAGATACTGCCGTCCTTAACGCCTCTTCATTGATGCCCTGGAGAATCGGCAAACTGGGAATCTGGTAGAACAAATAAATGCTACCAGCACCGGACCCGAAGAAAAACAATATAGCCAGACATCGATACATTTTTACCTGTTAACGATGAATTTCATTGCTACACGGCTTTTTGGTACGAATTATCTTTTCAGATCCGAATGTAGAGAACTTTTGAGATCGTGTGCCATGCGTGCCGTAGGTCGTTTTAATATCAGGCTGGACTTGCGCTTCAAGCGCCACATGCGTGGGGGATTAAGACATTATGCTACCTAAGACCGGAGGGGGTGTCAAACAATATCCTATGTTAAAACATTGGGTTAGTACCACATTGTGGCGGCTACCTCCAAAAATGACCGAAATTCTTATCTGTCGCCAAAGTGGTGATGTATTGAGATCATCTTTATCATTCGAAACCTGCCAAATCTGGTGATGTGTTGGAGCTGTACGACATCCCCCACCACTTTTCACCTGTGATATCAATTTCAAACCCAACATATTTTAGGAAAAGGCCAACCACCAGGTATTGTGGTCGGTCATTTTTTGGCTGGACGTTTATTTAATAGCAGCTATCACCACCGGCGACCAGAGAACCGTGGATGATAATATCACAAATGTATTGCGGCCCCTGATATGTCCAACTTTGTTGGAGGCATCCAAAAATTCTGCCATCAGTTTTTTCCCTGTGATAGCAAATCGACAGTCAACAAATTCCCGAAAGTACCCAACCCCCAGATATTGTGGTCGCTCATTTTTCAGCAGGACGTTTCGTACATAATATCAGGTACATACAATTAACTGAAATTACAGGTACGTTAAGGCTATTTTGTATAAAAATTTGATTCAGTGGGGACGAAAAGGCTTCCTGATCTATCAGTTAACGATCAGTTTCCCCGTAATTTAATCCTTACCACTACCGATAAAACGAAAGATGGTCGCGCCGAGGACAGCTCCGACAATTGGGTCCACCCATGAAACCCGCTTCGATATGCTTCAAGACATCATCCACATTTGGCTGGAGTATATTTCGTGTTTCAACGAAAACATGCCTGGGAATGGGCTTGTATGCCGTTCATTGTGACGTCTTTCTAAACCGGGCAAGCTCATCCAACAGCCATTTTGCTGTCGGCATTTCATTACCTTCGCAGGTCACTTGATACGGTCGACCGCTCATGCTGCTTTTGGTGGCAGCATACTGGATGAAATCCTCGGTGGTTTTTATGTAACGCTTCGTATGGGCATATTTTTTCCGGATATGCTCACAGGCGTCCTGACCGTCATGGATGGTTCCGTTGCGATTGAATGTGCAACCGGATGTTTCAATGTACTCGAGCAGGTGATCGATCTCCGACTCCATGCCGGCATGGGACAGGCAGGGAAGAAAGGTGATACACAATGCCAGGATAACGGCGAGGGATGACGCAACAAATCCGTTAAAATTCCGGAACCGGTTCATCCGCCAGTTTGAAAACAACCGTGAGCGGGTTATGGTCAGAGGTGGAAACAATGGGTGTCGCAGCATTTTTAGCCTCCAGTCCGCGATAGTAAACGTGATCGACATCGTGGCCGAAAAATTTGGATCGGTGGTTTTCGTCGAACCTGACGGCGGTAAGGCCAAGGCGTTGAACCATGGCATTCACACGGGACATGCGGCCGGAGGTCCATGTGTTGAAATCTCCCGATACGATCAAGGGGCCCCGGCACTTGGCAAGAAACCCTTCTAGGCGATCGATCTGTTTTTGAAATACGGACGTGCCCATCGTAAAATTAATGGCATGAATGTTTGCTACCAGAAGTTCCAACGTTGTCCCCGACAGGGGGTATCGGGAAATCAGGACGCTTTTGGGGATGCGGGTAATCGGTTCGGTTTCCCGAAATGCGCACGTGAAATTCGGGGCTATCCTGGCGGCCGTCAACACACCCGCCTCGATTTGTCGGTATTCGAGTGTCGCTGTCATATCCCATTGGTATCGTTCTTGTTCCAGCATTTTTTTCAGGCTGTCGGTCAGATAGGCTTCCTGCAAGCTGAGGATGTCCGCATTCCGGCTGAGTTTTTGGAAATCCTCAGCCCAGCCCTCTTTGTTACCTTTGAAGATGTTCCAGCTCACCAAGCTGAAACCGTCGGCATTCAACGTCGGTGTCGGGGCCGTCAGGGCCAGTACGGACGGGGAAAGGCAGGCGGCCGTGCATTCAGCGGTTAGGCTGCGGGTCTCGAACGAGCTGCGGCGACTGACCGTCCAGCTTTCCTCGGGAATTCGGATGCATCCTGAGGCCAGCACGATAAAGATGCCTGCGGCGATACCTATCCATCCAGCCTTTCTTTTTGGTCGGTTAGTCCGGGATAACCCATTGCCGGACGGGACCCGGCGTTCCTGCGAGATCGTTTGGAGCATCGTTATTCGCCTCTTTACGGGAAGAATTATCAAACCATGATTTTATGAATGATTTCGCAGAATGCAAATCAAAAAAGGTCGTAAAATAATCAGACCGAGGTCCGTCAAACTGACAATACTCAAAAATCTGTGCACGTTGAGTTATTTGGCAGCGAACTCCGTTACTGCGGCCGTTATCACGCTCATCACCAAAATGATATATACGGTATTGCAAAAAGGTTGTGACAAAGGGCGTTGTTGGCATCAACCTGCGCTGATTCAGGGCATCACGGAGGTTCTGCAGATGGGATATAACACTTGGCATGGCATGCTTTCTCCCATTCAGTTTATTGCTGCGTTAATGGTGCGGGTTTTTCGTTGCCACATCTATATGGACCGAGTCGATACGCTGTTTGTCAGTATCGACGTTGAACACTTCGGTCAACTTGTATGTGCCGGCGTTGAACAAGACTTTTTCTAGGCCATTTTCAGCAACGATGGTGCGCATGTTCCATAAGGTTTTGGGGCACATGTATTTAGCCGATTCCGATTCTTCGGTGATGTTTAACGCATAGTGCCATTGAATGTTGAAGCAGAGTTGATCAACGGCCTCTTCGTGAGTCAGGTCATGGGTTTGCTGATCTTGTGGCCAGATGAAATTTCGGGCGGGTGGTGATTGCACCATTGGC
>NZ_JASJGN010000321.1:0-14300 GCF_033791525.1 Desulfosarcina sp. | reverse complement strand
ATTCATACTGATACTGTTTCAGCCTCTGGATAAGATTCATGGTGATTGGATCGGTGCGGGTCAGAATGACATGCCCGTGGGTGTCCTCTGGCAATTCCCGGGGTGCCCTGGCTTTGGTCTGGGCCTCGAGCCAGGGTGCATAAAAGAATTGGATGAAGGTGAAGGGAAGCATGATGAGCAGAAAAACCAGACCGGACAGAAGCACAACGAGAGAGAACAGTTTCCCCAGGTCCGAGGTGAAGGTGATATCACCGAAACCGAGGGTCGACATAACCGTCAGGGCCCAATAAAAACCCGTGATCCAGCTGAATCGCTGGTCCTCCAGTATCATCAGGAAGTGAAACAGGATACTGTAGATGGTAATCATCGTTATCAGGATGAGCATAAACTTGATTAACATCCTGACGTTTCGATCTTTTCTTTTCGAAAAAATATAGACTAACTGGCCCACAAGCAATTTCATGATGGTCCTCTCCTTGTCCGCCCGATGGCGATTAACCCCTTCCTGTAGATGTTGCGGAGCCTGTTTTGCAGCGTCCCGCAACATCATTGCTACCGTGGTCCCTTGATGTTGACAATCGCTTTCATCTCCACCCTATCTCCGGCTTTAATGCCATGCAATCTAAACCACCCCTGATTGACTTCAAGGGCATATAAGGCCGATTTGCTGGAGTGGTATTTTTTTTCGGTTTGGTCGGGCAACATGATTTCAATGTTGATGATGTTTCCGGAGTCGTCCAGAAATGCGATGGAAAGCGGGAGCCACGTATCTTTCATCCAGAAGGTTCTCGGGGCGGATCGCGGATAGATGAACAGCATACCCTGATTTTCATCGAGGGCGGTGCGTTTGGACAACCCACACCCGCGCGATTGAGGTGTTGCGGCCAATTCAACAATCAGGCGGTGGCCGTTGATGGATAGGGTTGCCGTGGGCAATTCGAGCGGACAGGCGTTGATCGTTCCTTTCAGGATCGATAAAACGAGAATGGCCAGGAGAACGATTTTGGACAGGCCCTTAGCAGGCTGTTGAAAAACTATTGCGCTTGGCCATACGGCGTTAAAATTTGACTCAATTTGCTCATTTATCACACATAAGCTGCGCTTTTTCGCTAATTTTTGCCTTGTCTTGCCTGCGCTCATGACGTTTTTCAACAGCCTGTTAGGTGGCATAGTCATTCTTTCAAAATCCGATAGGTCCCATCCAGGCGGGTCACCATCTCGTCATACCGATCCATGAGCCTGTCTTTGTGTCTCTCGGCATCCGATTCATTCATCCGGCCGGACTTCAGTTCAAACTCGACAGCCGCAAGCTCGTTGTCCAGCCAGCGGTCCGGGTCGAAGTTGTAGGTCATTGGTGCAGGCTCCGTTACAGACGGTAATCCACCCGGTCAGCGATCATCGGCCTGCCGGTTGGCGATACGGTTGATTATTGATGCGGCGTAGCCGGCGCCGTATCCATTGTCGATGTTGACCACGGTGACCCCGTTGGCACAGGAGTTGAGCATGGTGAGCAGCGCCGCCAGGCCCCCGAAACTGGCGCCGTAGCCGATGCTGGTGGGCACGGCGATCACCGGCTTGTCGGTCAGTCCGGCCGCTACGCTGGGAAGCGCGCCATCCATGCCGGCCACCACCACCAGCACACTGGCTGCCTGGATCTTCTCCCGGTTGGACAGCAGGCGGTGAATACCCGCCACACCCACATCGGTGAGCCGCTCCACCCGGTTGCCCATCACTTCGGCGGTAACGGCCGCCTCTTCGGCTACCGGAATGTCCGAGGTGCCGGCGCACATGACCAGGATGGTCGTTCGGGTGGGGGTGAGCGGCATGCGGTTCATCACCACGATACGGGCCGCTTCGTGGTATTCTACCCGGTCGCAGATGGTTTTCAGTGCCTCATAGACCTCTCGCTCAGCCCGGGTGGCCATGATATTGGCGTCTTTTTCCAGCAGCCGCCGGGCGATGCCGACGATCTGCGCCACGGTTTTCCCCGGGCTGAAAATGGTTTCCGGGTGACCGCTGCGCAGGGCCCGATGGTGGTCCACCATGGCATAGCCCAGGTCTGCGTAGGGAAGGTCCTTGAGGGTTTCCAGTGCCTGATCCACGGGCATTGAGCCTCTCTTCACATCTTCCAGTAGGTCTTTCAACGTAGCTGCATTCATCACACCGGCCTATTTAAAATGAAGGGTTTTGAACCGCAGAATATCGAATATCGAATGTCGAATTTCCAAGGAATGAATCGCTGCGCGATGTCATTATAAAAAAGGAAGAATACCTTCCTTCATCATTCTGCGGTTCCTTGTTCGACATTGGACATTCTGTTATTTTCGCTGTTTTCATCCAACCGCCACCACATCCCCGGCTTGGACGGCACACTCAAGTGCGTCGGGAAAGGCCACCACTTCACGTCTACTGGCAGGAACTGGAGCCTGTCAACGGATTTCTCTCCCCAAGATTGTGCCCCTTGCCCATCTGGACGAAAAAGGGCCGGCCACCCGGCAGGTGACACGGCCCTTTCGATATACGGAATGTGAAGGTTAGCGCTTATTTCCCGGCTCTGCCGTCGTCGCAGGCCTCGTCGGCACCGGCGCGGCCGGCGTGCTCGGCGGTACCGGCCAGGGTGCAGGCGTCACCATCTTTTTCAACCGGTGCGGCCAATTCTCCCGACGGCTCGGCCGGTACATACTCCACCTCCGCTTTGCGCTTGAGTGCGGCGTAGCGATCGGTGAACTCCGCCTCCAGCCGGGTGTGCAGCCGTTTGGCTTCGTCCGGGAAAATCATATGCAGGGCGGCATAACGCACCTCACCGGCGAGATACGCCTGCAGACTGCCGTCCGGTTCCTTGGAATCCAAAACAAAGGGATTTTTTCCTTCGGCCGTGAGCATGGGATTGAAGCGATACAACGGCCAGTAGCCGGACTTGACGGCCAGGCTGGTCTCTTCCTGGGTCTTGCCCATGCCCTTTTTGATGCCGTGGTTGATACAGGGCGAGTAGGCCATGATCAGCGACGGTCCGTCGTAGCTCTCCGCTTCCGAGAACGCCTTGATCATCTGCTGCTTGTTGGCGCCCATACCGACGCTGGCCACGTAAACGTAGCCGTAGGTCATGGCCATGCCGCCCAGGTCCTTCTTGGCGGTCTTTTTGCCGGAAGCGGCAAACTTGGCGATGGAGCCGGTAGGCGTGGCCTTGGAGCTCTGTCCGCCGGTGTTTGAGTATACCTCGGTATCGTAAACGATGACGTTGATGTCCTCTCCGGTGGCCAGCACATGGTCGATGCCGCCGAAGGAGATGTCGTAGGCCGAGCCGTCACCCACGAAAATCCAGTAGGAACGCTTGGTGAAATATGAACCCAGGCGGTCGATCCGATCCAGCAGAGGATTGCCCGAATAGGCGAAGAGCATTTCCCGGATCTGGTCGCCGTACCGTTTGGAGCCGTCGGCGTCCTTCATATTTTCCAGCCAGCCCTTCATGGCTGCCTTCAAGTCATCATCGACGTCCGTACCCATGGCCTCGGTGACCAGGTCGGCCAGTACCTGGCGCTGCTGCAATTGGCCGAGAAACATGCCGTAGGTGAATTCCGCCGGGTCTTCGAACAGGGAGTTGCCCCAGGTGGGACCGCAGCCTTCTTCGTTGACGCAGTAGGGAATCGACGGTGCGCTGCCGCCCCAGATGGAGGAGCACCCGGTGGCGTTGCCGATGACCATGCGGTCGCCGAACATCTGGGTGAGCAGTTTGGCGTAGGGTGTCTCACCGCATCCGGCACAGGCGCCGGAGAACTCGAGCAGGGGCTGGTAGAACTGGCTGCCCTTGACACTGTTGCGAGCAACGAGGCCTTCGCGCACCGGCAGGCTGGAGGCGTAGCGCTGGTTGGGCACCTGCCGTTGGATCTGGGTGTCCAGGGATTTCATGACCAGGGCCGACTTCTTGGCCGGGCAGATGTCCGCGCAGTTGCCGCAGCCCATGCAGTCCTCAGCGAAGACCTGAATGCGGAACTTGTATTCCTTGAGCTCCTTGCCTAAAGCCTTTTTGGCTTCGAAGCCGTCTGGGGCGGCCTTCAGTTCATCCTCGGTGACCAGCACCGGACGGATGGCCGCGTGCGGACAGACCATGGCGCACTGGTTGCACTGGATGCAGTTGTCCATGACCCATTCGGGCACGTTGATGGCCACCCCGCGCTTTTCATACTGGGTGGTGCCGACAGGAAAAATGCCGTCCGGCGAGAACGCGCTCACCGGCAGCTTGTCGCCCTGCTGGGCCAGCATGGGCTTCATCACCTCGGTGACCCACTCGGGTTCGTCGCCGGCCACTGCCGCCGACAGGCCGGCATTGGCCCAGGCTGCCGGAACCTTCACCTCTACCAGGTGATCCTGGCTCTTGTCCACGGCCTGGTTGTTCATGTTGACGATCTTGTCGCCCTTCCTGCTGAACAGCTTGTGAATCTGGTCCTTGAGGTAGGCGATGGCTTCGTCCACGGGGATCACGTTGGCCGCCTTGAAGAAGGCGGTCTGCATGATCATGTTGATGCGTCCGCCCAAACCCACATCCCCGGCAATCTTGACCGCGTCGATGTTGTAGAACTTGAGCTTTTTGCGGGCGATGGTGCGGCGCATGGCCACCGGCAGTTTTTCTTCCATGTCTGCCAGACTCCAGGGACTGTTGAGCATGAAGGTCCCACCGACCTTGATGCCTTCCAGCACGTCGTACGTGTTGACGTAAGACGGATTATGGCAGGCGATATAATCGGCACTGTCGATCAAATACGTGGACCGAATGGGTGTCTTGCCGAAACGCAGGTGGGAGATGGTGACACCGCCTGATTTTTTGGAGTCGTAGGCGAAGTACGCCTGGGCGTACATGTCGGTGTTGTCGCCGATGATCTTGATGGCGCTCTTGTTGGCGCCGACGGTGCCGTCGGCTCCCAGGCCCCAGAACTTGCACTGCACCGTGCCTTCGGGTGCCACGTCCAATCCGGACTCAACATCCAGGCTGGTGTGGGTGACGTCGTCGGTGATGCCCACGGTGAAGTGGTTCCTGGGCGCCATGCCGTTCATGTTGTCGAACACGGCCTTGACCATGGAGGGGGTGAATTCCTTGGATCCCAGACCGTACCTGCCGTTGACGATGGAGGGCATTTCTCCCTGCTCCATGAAGGCCGTACACACGTCCTGGTACAGCGGATCGCCCAGGGCGCCGGGCTCCTTGGTGCGGTCGAGAACGGTGATCCGGGCGGCAGTGGCCGGAATGACCGACAGCAGGTGCTTGGCGGAGAAGGGGCGGTACAGGCGCACCTTGACCAGGCCGACTGACTCGCCGCGGGCGTTGAGGTGGTCGACCACCTCCTCGATGGTCTCACAGGAAGATCCCATGGAGACGATGACGCGATCGGCGTTGGGGTCCCCCACGTAATCGAACAGGTTGTACTTGCGGCCGGTGAGTACGGAGACTTTTTTCATGTAGTCGGCAACGGTGTCCGGCACATCCTGATAGTAGACATTGGCCGCTTCGCGCCCCTGGAAGTAGATGTCCGGGTTCTGGGCGGTGCCGCGCAGTTCGGGTGATTCCGGATTGACCGCACGGGCGCGGAAGTTCTCCAGGGCTTCCATGTTGATTAGCTTGGCCATGTCCGCGTAGTCGATGGTTTCGATCTTCTGAATCTCGTGTGAGGTCCGGAAACCGTCGAAAAAGTGCAGGAAGGGCACGCTGGAATCGATGGCGGCCAGGTGAGACACCAGGCCCAGATCCATCACCTCCTGGACCGAGGCGGAGGCCAGCAGAGCAAAACCGGTCTGACGGACGGCCATGACGTCCTGGTGGTCGCCGAAGATGGACAGCGCGTGGGCAGCGATGGCCCGGGCGGTGACATGCAGGACGCCGGGCAGCAGTTCACCGGACATCTTGTACATGTTGGGGATCATCAGCAACAGCCCCTGGGAGGCGGTGTAGGTTGAGGTCAACGCACCGGCGGCCAGGGAACCGTGGACGGCGGCCGCTGCACCGGCTTCACTTTGCAGCTGGCGCACCAGCAGGGTCTGGCCGAAGACGTTCTTGCGGCCGTTGGCCGCCCACTCATCGCAGATCTCGCCAATGGGGGACGAAGGGGTGATGGGATAAAGGGCGGCCACCTCGCTCATGGCATAGGCCACGTGCGCGGCGGCGGTGTTCCCGTCGATGGTTTTCATTTTCTTTGCCATAACTGCTCCTTGTAACGGGTTAAAGATATGGAATTGACTCTGTAGCAACCGGTCTCAGGGGGACTGCTGCAGAAAACCAGTGTTTCATTGCTGAGAAGGGACGTGCGAAATCTGGTTTCGCATCGGTAAAGCTGTTTTTTCTATCGCCAAAGAAAGTATTTAAATCACATTGAATCCGACTTGACAAGAATTAATTGAACTCGACAGGATCATTAGCAACATTATGATTTAATTTAAAATTCGGTTGGTCTCGGTTTGTCAGAGACACCCCCATACCAAGGGCGATGGCAGCGCAGGCCATCATGCCACCGATCCCCCACAAGACTGGGGAAAAGCTTCCCATCCGATCAAAGACGATACCGCCTACGATGGGGGAGACCGCGGCCGGAATATTGGCCGAAAACAGCCAGCCGCAGATCAAGGGGTCTCCGCCAATTCGTCAAAGCGGCAATTGAGAATCAGCGACTCCCCGTCAAAGGAGGTTTTTACTTTATAGGGTAGCGTCTTGAAGAGGGCGACCATGGCTTTGTTATGGGGGGAGGTGTAGGCCACCAGTCCGGAAATACCATTTTCACGGGCCGCCCGGGCCAGTTTGCGGATAAACAGTTTTCCCAGTCCCTTGCCCTGGTACTCCTTGGAGATGGAAAATGCCACCTCCGCCGTGTTGCTCTGGAGGAGCAGCAGATATTCACCGACCCCCACCACCTTGCCGAAGCCGAACTCCCCCACCACGGCCACCAGGGTGAGATCCTTGATGTAGTCGATCTGGGAGCGCGTTTCCACATCGCTGCGGTCAAAACTGAGTTTCTCGTGGAAAAAGCGCAGCTGCACGTCTTTTTTGTCCAGACTGTAATAGTGCTCCTGGATCCGGCGTTCATCCACCGGCTTTGACGGCCGGATGGTGATCTCCTCACTGTCCCGCACGATGGTCTCTTCCAGGTGAATGGGGTAGATGCCCTTGGTGGCTTCGCCCAGCCGACGCTCGCTGCCGATAAGTTTGGCTTCCTTGGCGGCGCTGAACAACTCGTCACGATGGTCGGGGTGGGCGATGCCGATCAACGCCAGCACCCGCTCCTGAAGGCTTTTGCCGAACAGGTTCACCGCGCCGTATTCGGTGACCACGTAGTGAACGTCTCCCCGGGGAACCACCACCGCCGTGCCACCCAGGGTCGGGACGATATTACTGCGTTTGTTGTTCCGTGAAGTGGAATAGAGCATGAGGATTGATTTGCCCCCTTTGGAGCGCTTGGCGCCCCTGACAAAATCGGGGATGCCGGATACACCGGCGAAAAAGGTGTGCTCGGAGGCCTCGGCCGCCACCTGGCCGGTGAGGTCGATGGTGTGGGCCACATTCATGGAAATCATGCGGTTGTGCTGGGAGATGATAAAGGGGTCGTTCACATAGTCCGACGGCCGGAAATCAACCCCCGGGTTGTCGTGGAGAAACTCGTACAGGTTCTGGCTGCCGATGGCGCAGGAAGCGACCAGTTTGCCTTCGTTGAGCCCTTTCCTGCGATTGGTGATTACTCCCGAGGCATACAGGTGCATCACGTCATCGGTGATGTACTGGGAGTGAAACCCCAGATCGTTCTTGTCGGCCAGGGCCTTGACCGTCGCCTGGGAGGCGGCGTCCAGGCCCATCTGGAGCGTGGACCCGTCATCCACGAAGCGGGCAATGTGTTTGCCGATCCATTCGGCCGGCCCGGAACGCTTGCGCAGGTTGATGGACAAAATGGGTTCTTCGTGCTCCACCAGCACATGCACATTGTTAACGTGGATGAAGCTCTGGCCCATGGTTCGCGGCATTTTCGGGTTCACCTGGGCGATCACCAGGTCGGCGCTCTGGGCGGCGGCAAGGGTTACATCAACGGAAACGCCCAGGCTCATCCAGCCGAAATCATCGGGCGGCGACACCTGGATCAGGGCCACGTGAATCGGCAGTTTCCGGGAGAGAAACAGCCCGGGCACCTCGGACATGTTGATAGGAGTGATGAAACGCATGTAACGGGCGATGGCCTCGGTATCCGCCGAACCCAGATAGATGGCCCGAATGTTGAGGCTGTGGTCACGGGTTTTGTCGGCGATCTCGGACAAAGAGGTGGTCTCCCGGCTCATGAGCCGGACGATCTCCAGTCCGCTGATCCTGATGGCGGCAGCCGACAGGGCGCGGACCAGTTCCTGGGGTTCTCCGCTGGCGCTGCCGACATAGACCCGTTTGCCGGGGCGGATCATGGCGATGGCCGCCTCTGCGGTACGCTGTTTTTCCACATAACTGTCAGCCCAGTAAATTGACCGTTTCATCGCCTACCCCCTGTTATCGAGTTTAAAGCGGCAGTCCGCCACGGTAATGCCCTCACCTTCAGGGTGAACCATCAACGGGTTGATGTCCAGTTCCTTGATGTACTAACACCTGGTTGCAAATTGGTTAGAAATTAAAAAAGGGATCGCGTCGGTTACAGGCCAAACGCACATCCCGATTCAATCGGCAATCACTCTCAAATTGGTTATACCATTAATATCTAGGAGAGATATCCACTGTCAAGCACAAAGCATCGAACGCCTTGAATTCCCATTCACCGCATGCTATTGTTAGTGATATAGGGTATCGTCGCCTCGCGGGAGGACAGCCTGCACCCACCCAAATCAATTTGGTTAGACCATTGCCTTCCCTAGTTGACATGTTGCAGACCATCTTTATGGCCGTTGATTTGCGACTCGCTGCAGGCTGACGATCATTGGGCACGCATACCCTCATTCAATCCAACTGGAGTTTATATTCGATCATGCCACACAAACTCAAGCCCATTAAACCCAAGCGCATATCCGACCAGGTGTTTGACCAGTTGCGGGAACTGATTTTCCGCGGTGAATTCAAAGCCGGCGAAAAAATCCTCACCGAGCGGGAACTCGCCGAAGCCTTTGGTGTCAGCCGTACCTCGGTGAGAGATGCCATCAACAAGCTGGTCGTAATGGGCCTGCTGGACCAGAAACAGGGGCAGGGCACCTTTGTCCGGTCGCCGGAATCCAAGGAGAAAAGCATTCTGGCCACCATGGTGAAAAGCCAGGGCGCCTCCATTTCTGACCTTTTGGAAGTCCGCATGGGACTGGAGTGCAATGCCGCAGCCATGGCGGCCAGCCGGGCAGTGGAAAAGGATTTTCAGTTCATGGAGAAAAGCATCGAGGAGATGCAAAAGGAAGTCAAATCCGGGAGACTGGGCACGGAAGCAGACGCCTCTTTCCACATGGCCATTGCCTATGCAACGAACAATCCCCTCCAGGTCTTCATCATGAAAAACTTCTACGATTTTTTGTTTACCGGCATCAAGGTCAACCTGGAGGGCCTCTACAAAATACCGAGTAACGTCGACACCATTCTAGAACAGCACACGTTGATTTACCAAGCCATCCGGAAAGGCAATCCGGAAGCCGCTCACCGGGCGATGAAGCAGCATATCAAATTTGTATATGATTTCTTCGAGGGACAGGGGAAATAGGGTTCGGGGTTCGGGGTTCAGGGTTCAGGGTTCAAGGCGGTTCAATGGGTTGGGGAGTATTTTAGCTGCTATCATCGCTGGCAAAAAAAGGGGCCGCTTTTCAGCGCACCCCTTTTTTGATGACCTCGTAAAAAGTCGCATTTCCGACGGATCCGTAAAAAGCCCGAGATCAAGGCTTGCGGGCCGCGAAAGCGAGCTTCGGCGAGCGAATGGCAAATCGATCAAGACCCTTACGGCGAACATTCATGTTCCATCCTGAGAATACCGCTATCGCGGGTGCCGTAGGCAGAGTACTTACGGTACGCTGCAGTGACGAAGGATGAAGCGTAACGCAGATATCGGACTTTTTACGGATCCGTCCTTTTTTTGTTTCGCTTTATCCACCGCATACGAATGATGGCCATCAGAGCAGATTTTCAAAGAAATCATTCCCCTTGTCATCCACCAGAATAAACGCGGGGAAATCTTTGACGGAAATCATGTAAACCGCCTCCATGCCCAGTTCTGGGTATTCAAGCACCTCCACCGAGGTGATGCACTCCTTGCCCAGCCGCGCGGCCGGGCCACCGATGGAGCCCAGGTAGAACCCGCTATATTTTTCGCAGGACGCCGTTACCCCCTTGGAGCGGTTGCCTTTGGCCAGCATGACCATGGAAGCGCCCTGGGCCTGGAAGATCGGCACATAGGAATCCATGCGGCCGGCAGTGGTAGGCCCGAAAGAGCCGGATGGGTGGCCTTCTGGCGTCTTGGCCGGACCGGCGTAGTAGATGATGTGATCTTTCAGATATTGGGGCAGGCCCTGACCGCTGTCCAGCCGGTCCTTGAGCTTGGCATGGGCGATATCCCGCCCCACGATGATCTTGCCGGACAGTTGGAGGCGGGTGGCCACCGGATATTGGGTGAGAATGGCCCGGATGTCGTCCATGGGCTGGTTCAGGTCGATGGCAACGGCGACATCGTCGGCGCTCTGGGGTTCGGGCAGAAAGCGTGCAGGGTCGGTTTCCAGCTTCTCAAGAAATATGCCGTCGGCGGTGATTTTTGCCTTGATGTTGCGGTCCGCGCTGCAGCTGACGCCGATGCCGATGGGGCAGGAGGCGCCATGACGCGGCAGACGCACCACGCGAATGTCGTGACAGAAGTACTTGCCGCCGAACTGGGCGCCGATGCCCAACTCCCGGGCCCGCACCAACAGCTCTTTTTCCAGTTCCCGGTCGCGGAAGCCACGACCGGTCTGGCTGCCGGCAGTGGGCAGACCGTCCAGGTAGCCCGCCGAGGCCAGCTTCACCGTCTTCAGGTTGAACTCCGCCGATGTTCCCCCCACGACAAAAGCCAGGTGGTAGGGCGGGCAGGCGGCGGTGCCCAGGGTCTTCATTTTGGCCGTGAGAAACTCAACCAGGGTGCCCGGGTTGAGCACCGCCTTGGTTTCCTGAAACAGATAGGTTTTGTTGGCCGAGCCGCCGCCTTTGGCGATGAACAGGAATTTATAGGCATCGCCGCTGGTCGCGTATATCTCAACCTGGGCAGGCAGGTTGCACCCGGTGTTCTTCTCTTCATACATGGTCAGCGGTGCGTTCTGGGAATAGCGCAGATTGGTTTGGGTGTAGGCATTGAACACGCCTTTGGACAGCGCTTGTTCATCGCTGAAGCCGGTCCACACCTGCTGACCCTTTTTCCCCATAATGATGGCGGTGCCGGTGTCCTGGCACATGGGAAATTCCATCTCGGCGGAGATGACGGCGTTTTTAAGCATTTCCAGAGCCACATAGCGGTCATTGTCCGAGCTCTCCGGATCCTTGAATATGCTTTCCAGCTGAGCCAGATGGGTCGGCCGCAGCAGGTGGGAAACATCTTTGAAGGCCGACTCGGCCAGCAGCTCCAGCCCTTCGGGCGCGACCTTGAGCACGGTCTGTCCCTCGAACCGGGCGGTGGAGACGTAATCGGTCGTGAGCAGCCGGTACCGGGTGTCGTCTTTGCCCAGGGGCAGCAGTTCTTCATACTTGAATTCAACCATGATTCATCTCCTTATCCGCTTAGGGGAAATGGGGAAACACGCTAACAGGGAGGTGAAAACAGACAACTGCATCCCTGATGCACTGGAAAAGATAGAAGGGAGTAAACTTAATGGGTGGTGTTGGATATTGTCAAGGCGTTTCCTGCAAACCGGCGGAACCTGGCATGGGGCGAGCGAAAAGCGGAAACGCCATTGATACGGAAGACATATCGACTGTTCCCCGGCCCACGGGGACACTGAGTTCAATGTCACTTGGCGGATTATATCGAAACGCGCTGAGGCGGGAAAATCAACTGGGGCTTGTCGAAACCGGATGTGCCTGTGGGAAAATTACCCTGAAGATCGGATTCAGCGGGTCAGCATGCGGGTCAAATCACGATCTTTTTCCTGCCACAAGCTGTTGAGCCACTTCTGGAAACCCCGTTTGAACTGCGGATCCTGGAGGTAGTCCCCCATCATTTCACTGTCGATGGGCAGGGTTTTCACCCTGACTTTGATCTCCTTGACCCGCCCGCATACAAAATCCCAGAACGTGGCCGCACCCTGGGGATAGGCGATGGTCACATCCACGATGTGCTGAAGCTTGTCGCCCATGGCCGCCAGTACGAAAGCCATGCCGCCGGCCTTGGTGCGCAGTAGATGGGTATAAGGCGATCGTTGGCGGGAATGTTTTTCCCGGGTGAACCGCGTACCTTCGACGAAGTTCATCACCGACACGGGAATGTTCCTGAACTTGTCGCAGGCCCGCTTGGTGATCTCCAGGTCTTTGCCGATCAGGTGGGGGTTCTTTTTAAGAAACTGTCTGGAGTAGCGCTTCATAAAGGGGAAATCCAACGCCCACCAGGCCTGCCCCAGAAAGGGGAACCAGAACAGCTCTTTTTTCAGAAAAAACTTCAGGAAGGGTATCTTGCGGTAAAAGACAGTCTGGAGCACCAGGATGTCCACCCAGGACTGGTGGTTGGCCACCACCATGTACCAGCCTTTGGGATCGAGATTGTCCAGGCCACGTACATCCAAGCGGACGCCGTTAAACAGTTTCTGGATCAGGTTGTTCACCGCGATCCAGCCGTTGGCAAATGCGGTCAGGATCCTGCGGCAGCCGGTCTGGATCGGCTTGATGGGGAGCAGCAGCTTGATAAACGCCACGATAAAAATGGCAATACAGCAGGCCACCGTATTGAGTGTATAAAGCACAAGCGAAAGTACACCACGTGTGCCGTGAATCAGCGAATTAAACATATGTATCCTTGGGGTCCGACAGGTAAAGAGATCATCGGACATCACTTTTAAATAAAAGGCGGGGTGATGACAAGAAGGGTGTGGAGGGTTGACAAAAGTTTTACAAAAAGGAATCGCATCCATGCTTCAGACGGGTTTGGTCGGTCAGTCTCAACCGGCAGTCCCAACCGGACAACCCATCTCGCATTTCCGGCAATACTTGACTCTTTTTCCCATCGCCGTCTGCCCCTCTAAATCAATCGCTTCGGCGTTGGCGATATCGATATCCATCTGCCGGTTGCATTGGATCCGGCTGTATACCCCGGACCGTCCTGGAAGTTCATCCATGCCATAGTCTTCCACAGTATACACCTTGCCGGAAAAAGCGTGCTGGGGGCAGGCTTTCCGGCAAGGCATGGGGCAATTGAGGCAGGGATCGAAATCAATTGGCCCGGTGGAGGGTAGATCGGTTTCGATCAGCATGGCCCGCAAGCGCTGACGGGGTCCGTATGGGGGTGTAATCAGAAGATTGTTTTTTCCGATACAGCCGAGTCCTGCAAGCACGGCGCTGTCTTTCATGTACACGGCGCCATGTTCGATATGATAAGGCAGCTTGAAGCTTCGGATGTCCAGTGTTTGTTCAAGGTAATCGGCCATTTTTTTTACTACCGACATGAGCAATCGGTTGCCTGCCGTGTTACCGGGGGTAGCGCCGCTGACCCACCAGTCCAGTTCCGGATTTTCAGGGGGATGCGCGATTGCAATCACGATGGCAGACCTGGCGTCTTCCGGCCATTGAACGACACCCCGTTCTCTTCCCTCCACGGATAGGGTCCCCACACCGTTGAACTCAGGCATTTTTTGACTCATCTGGTGTGACGGTGACCGCTTTATATCCGACACATTGGCAATGCCGGCAAGGTCCGCTCCGAACGCTTTGGACTGCTCGATTATCTGTCGGTTCAGGCGCTCTGTCTCCTGATCGATCATAATGACTCCTTGGCAGCTATGACATTCAATGCTGCAACAGCGTTAAAACGAGCCTACCATCTCCGGCTGACAAATTCACAGGGGTAAAACCCAACGTTGCAAAAACTGGAGGGCTTCGGAGCCCCCGCAAGCGGGATTTCCGCTTCGCTCCAACAAGGCGTCAAGGGTGAAGCTGTAATCGGCTACTGCGATCCCTTGACAACACGGGATCTGAAGTCCTCCAGCTTTCCTGAAAGGTAAAAAAAATGAGAGAAACTGTGACATTCTTGGACTTCACCATTCGTGACATCCAGAAAATGATAGCAACTTGACTATATCAATCATGTTACCAATAGTTTAGCTAACTTTTCAAATATTTTTATGCAACGATGGGGTAAACTATCCATCGTTGCCTTAAT
>NZ_JASJGN010000320.1:0-5228 GCF_033791525.1 Desulfosarcina sp. | reverse complement strand
AGACGATTTCCCGCTGGCCGTTACCGGCGTCAAACAGTGCCGGTTTGAAGCTGCCGCTTTTTTCAGCTCCGACCAGTCCGGACACGAGGGTTTTGACGAAGCGGTAGATGGGCAGCTTATTGAGGGTCTTTTCCTGGATCCCATTGCCCAGACGCTGGGCTGCGCTGGATCGCATGGCAATGCCGATCAGCAGCGAGGCTCCTGCTATCAGGATGATCGCCAGGGCCACCGGATATTTAGGGTCGTCGAAAGTGCCGGCGGGAAACAGGCCGGCGATGGGCATAGCCAGGCCCACCACCATCTGGACGATCTCCATCAACAGGAGAATGAACAGGAGAACGGGCAGTAGCACCAGCAAGCCACCCAGAGCGGTGAGCTTAAAAAATGTCAGTAGTTTTTTCATGATTGTTCCTCTTTCCTGTGTAAAAGACACCTGTAGGGCGAACCGATCGGCGGGGCAGCCCAATGATGCCTAAACAGGGTGTTAAACGGAAGGCGAGGGAGCCGAAGAATCCGCCAGGTCGACCGTCGTCCGAGACCCTCTCAATCGTCGGATTTTTTTGGTTTATTCTCGGCGCATACACTCGACCACTTAGTAACTTTCACGCAGTCTTTGCGCCGTTCTTTGGGTTTGCGGCGTTCATCTCCCTTTCTCCTTTCGGCGCCGCCATCGGCAAAATAGTCGATGTCGTAGGCCTCGCGCCGGTCTTCGCCGGAGCGTCGATCCAGGTATGGGTCTTTCTTGCGTTTCTCCTTCGGTGGTGCCTTTACAGTCATGGTGATTTCCTTTTCTTGAACGATCGCCAAGCCCTTCAGTTCGTCGGTACGGTGACAATGGGTGCCCGTTGATCGCCGCCGGTTTCGGTCAGCGAAAAGAGCAGCATGGTGAAGGCAAACATGCGCTTGGAGTTAAGATCCCGGTCGTCAATCCAGAACCACATGTCCCGATAACGCACCGCCGCGTAGGCATCGGTCGGACGTGTCGTACCGCTGTGGATGTTAATCAGGTCCGGGAAACCGGGGGCCAGCGTTGCGGGTGTTGCATACACCCGGCCTTCGGCCACGTCTTTCGAAGGGACGTCGATATGAGAGGCCAGTTCAACGATGATTTGAAGCATCGATCGGGTCTGGATGGCCAATTCGCGGTCGTTTTGAGGCATCGATCCGAAGGCGACCTCCAACTCGCCGTCTAACAGGGATACGCGCAGAATCCGCTGCACGATCGCCAATTCCTGGCTGAGTTCCGTTCCGGCAGGCGTCCTGAAAAACATCACGATGGCTGACTTGCCATCTTTCGGCTTGACGCGCATGCCGAGGCCGTCTGATTGCTGAATCGTATTCAACGCGCGCAACAGGTCATAAAAGGCCGGATCGGCCGTTCGCTGCATAAGCTGCCCCCCGAAGCGGTTGTTGACGCCGTTGATGGTTTGCACGCCGATGCGAAAGACGAAATCTGCCGGGTAACCCGATTGCAGCAGAGACAGAATGGCGGCGACCGGGATGGGGGTCATCAACTGCTGGGTGAAGCGCGCGCCGGACAGGGGCGTATAGGTGATCGTGGGACGGTCGGAATAGCGTCCCGTGCCACCGATCGTCTGCCTGTCGCCGGTGATGGCGTCCGACCAGGACGCCCCCAAGGCGATTTCGCCTTCCAGGGAATACTGGTTGATGACCGAGGCCACATCGAGGAACACCGGCGCATCCATGTAACGAATCTTAACCAGGTTGAGCAGTATCTGACGTTTCCAGGACTCGGACATGGCATTGACGTAGTCGAACCGGTCCCTGGCAACCGTGGGCGGCCCGATGCCCGTGCAGGCGCTGATAAACAGCAGCACCGGGATGAGTAGCACCGAAATTTTACTATTCTGGCAATATCGGGAAATGATTTTCATTCTGGATAACCTTCCTTATTCGATATCACAAAACACGGGCCCCTCACTCTGTCCCTCTCCCCAAGGGGGCGAGAGGACGTTTAAACCCCAATGTCGCATAAACAATATTTGAAAAGATAGCTAACCTATTGGTAACATGGTTGATATGGACAATTTTCGACAATTTTCTGGATGTCACGAAGGGTGAAGTCCAAGAATGTCACGGTTTTCCTCATTATGTTTACCTTTCAGGAAAGCTGGAAGACTTCAGATCCCCGTCTTCAACGGGATCTGCGACCCGCGTAGTCAAGGGACCGCGGTAGCCGATTACAGCTTCACCTTTGACGCCTTGGCTATGAAGCCCTCCAGCTTTTGCAACGTTGGGGTGTATGCTCCGCTATTTCGCCGTTGCATGCCTTGCCCTGAACACTGATCCTTATTTTTGAGATAGGTTCCAATGTTCTCGCACTACTATGACGAGTATCGGCTGTTCAAACAGATCATTTTTCAGTGATATTCTAGGCGCTTGACATTTACCCGCCGATCCATTATGCTCATTCTCATAGTACGTTGCAGCGTTTGCTGCCTTATGTTCTCAGGAGACTTTCAGGCCGCTTTATTTTTACTTACGGTTATTCCCAGTCCGGCAACGCCACATTGGCCGGGGGTCAACCGGCATTTAGCAGGCTGTCGAATAAAAGAAAAATCAATCGAGCTGCTGCCCACCTGAATCGTTGAGTCGTTTATCTGCCGAGCAGCGCCTCGTCCTTTCCCTATATATCGTTTTAAGAAGAAAGCAATTGCACACCCTTTTACATGGAGGACTCCGGTCATGAAAAAAATTGCCAAAGACCTAAAAACCATCGCCCGACAGTTAAATACGCTAGCCAAGAAAACCGAAACCATGGCAAAAGCGTTCGAAAAACCATCACGCGCAGCTGCCCCGAAGAAAAAAGCGGTACCGGCCGCGAAAAAAAAGGCAGCGCCAAAGGGAAAAACCATCACTCCCACGGATAAGGTGCTCACGATCATGAAACGGTTTAAAAAAGGAATCTCCGTGGAGGCCTTGAGAGGAAAATCCGGCTTTACTGAAAAGCAGATCAGCAATATCGTTCATCGCGCCTGTAAAAAAGGCAAAATGAAACGGGCGGGGCGTGGTATTTACTCTGTATCCGGCCTGTAAAATAAAAGTGCCCGGCAGGAAGGGCCGTCGAGATTGGAGCGGTGGTGGCGGGTAGCTTGGCTTGAACGGATCGGTTTAAAGTCATCTTTAACAGCCTGTTAATGGTGGGTTCCATCATTTTTGTGACGACCGGCTTCTCGGTTGGATGGTCTTGAACACGATATGTTTACTTTTTTTTAAGGAGGCTGCAGAAATGGCAAACGGTGTTGTAAAATGGTTCAGTGACAAAAAAGGGTTTGGTTTCATCGAACAGGAGGAAGATCAGGGTGACATTTTCGTTCATTTTTCTTCCATTCAGGCTGAGGGGTTCAAAACCCTTTCGGAAGGAGATCAGGTAACCTTCGAAGTGGAGAAAACAGACCGTGGCCCCGCTGCCGCCAATGTGGTAAGAACTTAGCCAACTGACACAGACACAAAATTGAAAACGGCATCCTTGATCATAGGATGCCGTTTTTTTTCGATCCCGTTGTTGAACGATGGCATCACACCCATGCTGCAGAAGCCATCAGACCACGCCCTGATCGATCATGGCATCCACCACCTTGACGAAGCCGGCAATGTTGGCCCCGTTCATGTAGTTGCCCGGCGTGCCGTACTGTTCGGCCGCATTCAAACAGGTCTGGTGAATACTCTTCATGATCATCTGCAGCCGGTTGTCCACCTCTTCTCGGGTCCAGGACAACCGCATTGAGTTCTGGGTCATCTCCAGACCCGATACCGATACCCCGCCCGCATTGGCCGCCTTGCCCGGACCATAGAGCAGTTTGTTCTCGATGAAGATGTCGATCCCGTCGGGCACCGTGGGCATGTTGGCCCCCTCGCTGACCACGAAAACGCCGTTGTCCACCAGATTCTGCGCGTCGGTGGCGCTGATCTCGTTCTGGGTGGCCGACGGAAAAGCGCAGTCGGCCTTGTGGTTCCACAGCGAGTTGAAGTCCTGCTCCGGTGTCGCTTCGGTATACACCGCCGAGGGGTACTTCTCGGTATAGTCCTTGACCCGGCCCCGGCGCACGTTTTTCAGGTTCATCAGATGGGCCAGCCGCTCACGGTCGATGCCCGCCTCGTCATAGATGTATCCCGACGAATCCGAAAAGGTCACCGGCTTGGCCTCGAGGTCCAGCAGCTTCTCCATGGTGTACTGGGCCACGTTGCCCGAACCGGATACCAGACAGGTCTTGCCCGCCAGGGTCTCGTCGCGGGTGACCAGCATCTCGGCGGCAAAGTAGACCGACCCATAGCCCGTGGCCTCGGGGCGGATCAGGCTGCCGCCCCAGTTCAGGCTCTTGCCCGTGAGCACGCCGGTGAACTCGTTTCTCAATTTCTTGTACATGCCGAACAGATAACCGATCTCCCGGGCACCCACGCCGATGTCGCCGGCCGGCACGTCCGTGTCCGGGCCGATGTGCCGGAACAGCTCGGCCATGAAGCTCTGGCAGAAACGCATCACCTCCAGGTCCGACTTGCCCTTGGGATCGAAGTCCGACCCGCCCTTGCCGCCGCCCATGGGCAGCGTGGTCAGGGCGTTTTTGAAGACCTGCTCGAACGCCAAAAACTTGAGGATGCCCAGGTTCACCGACGGGTGGAAACGCAGGCCGCCTTTGTATGGGCCGATGGCACTGTTCATCTCGATGCGAAAGCCCCGGTTTACCTGCACCTCACCCTGGTCGTCCACCCAGGGAACCCGGAACAGGATCACCCACTCGGGCTCCACCAGTCGCTCTAAGATCTTGGCGGCCCGGTACTCCGGGTTGCGGTCCATCACCGGCTTGACCGAGGCCATGACCTCCATCACCGCCTGATGAAACTCACGCTGCCCGGGGTCCTTGTCCTTTACCAGTTGAAGAATGTCAGACATGGTGTTTCCTCCTTTGTATATATTTTACGTTCTGGGTTCTGGGTTCTGGGTTCTGGGTTCTGGGTTCTGGGTTCTGGGTTCTGGGTTCTGGGTTCTGGGTTCTGGGTTCCGGGTTCTGGGTTCTGGGTTCTGGGTTCTGGGTTCTGGGTTCTGGGTTCCGCTCTCTGCTCTCTGCTCTCTGCTCTCTGGTCTATGGTCTATGGTCCCTGCTCTCCGTCCTCAGTCCTCAGACATCCGTTCCAACACCATTTCTCCCACCCGGTAGACATCTCCGGCGCCTAAGGTGAGCAGCAGATCGCCGGATGCCAGGTTTTTC
>NZ_JASJGN010000319.1:0-13533 GCF_033791525.1 Desulfosarcina sp. | reverse complement strand
ACGACGATACCAAGCCGGACAACTACATCAATCCCAAAAAATTGACCCACATCGAACAAACCATGCTGAAGGAGATCTTCAAAAGGGTAGAGAAGTTTCAATCCAAGATGAATTTCGAGTTTATCGGCATCGCCTGACCGGTAAGGTCGGTTGGGTGCTATCCAGCGGATTGGGGATGACATGACACCAGGAGAGACGATGGGTCGAGATGAATGGTTGGCGCGGATTCAAAACCTCGAAGCGGAAAACCGGCAACTTGCCCGGCAACTTGCCAACCGGCAAACGGATTTCGATGCCTTGACCAAACTGACCCGGCGCATTACCGATAATGCGCCGGACATGATCTGGGCCAAGGATATGGACAACCGCTACCTGTTCGCCAACCGGGCCCTTTGCGAACGGCTGCTCATGTGTAAAAGCCCAGAGGCGGTGGTTGGTAAAAATGATGTCTACTTCGCTGACCTGGAACGGGCAAACGGCCAGCGCCACACTTTCGGTGAAGTGTGTGAAAATTCAGACGAGATCGTAAAAACCAGGCAAAAAAACATGCGGTTTGTGGAGGACGGACTGGTTCGCGGACAATATCTGGTTCTGGACGTCCACAAGGCGCCGCTTTTGGATGAATCAGGGGCGATGATCGGCACCGTCGGCTGCGGCCGGGATATCACCCGCGAGCGTCAAATCCAGAAAGACTTGGCTGAAAGCCGTGCAAGCCAGCAGCTGCTCATGGAGACCGCTTCGGATTTTGCCGTCTTCCGGCTTCAGGTGAATCCAGTCCGTCCCAGGAGGTTGAAGGTGCTTTTTATCAGTCCTTCGGCAAAAGATATCGCCGGTATCACGCCGTCGCAGGTGGTCAATCAGTGGTTCCAAGTTTATCCAGATGACCGCAAGGCGCTGCGTTACGCCTACGTCAAGGGTCACACGGATCTCAAATTCAACCATCGATTCAGGATTTTTCATCGCGTCCTTGCCCAGTGGCGCTGGATTCATGTCATCGCCACCTGCGTTAATGGGCGGGAGGACAGCTACGTGAACGGCATCCTGTTCGATATTACTGACCAGATGAAAAGCAAGGAGGCGCTTGCGGTCAGAGGCCGTGAACTGGCGTCCCGATCCGACAACCTTTCTGAAGTGAATACGGCACTTAAAGTCCTTTTGAAAAAGCGGGACGAAGATCGCAAGGCCTTGGAAGAGAAGGTCCTTTACAATGTCAAATCCCTGATTCGCCCTTATTTAAGCAAGATGAAACAAAGTGGGTTGAACGCCAAACAAAAAGCCTATCTCGACATCCTGGACTCCAACCTCAGCGAAATCATTTCACCGCTGAGTCGTAAACTTTCCTTCGATTACCTCGGATTCACCCCGACTGAGATCAAGGTGGCTGCCATGGTCAAACAAGGCAAAAAGGCCAGGGAGATCGCACGCATGCTTGGCATTTCCACCCGGACGGTCGAAGGATATCGGTACACCATCCGTGATCGGCTCGGCATCAAAGGGAAGAAGGTCAACCTGCGCACCTATTTGCTCTCCATCTAATGGGACTGAAGTCCAAAGAAATTACCGGAGAAAATTGAAGTACCAGGCGATGAGGCCCTGGCCGAAAAACAGGTAGATGATCGCCCCCATGGCCAAAAAGGGGCCGAAGGGAATGGCCAGCCGCATGCCTTTTCCGGATCGGATCATGGCCAGCAGGCCAACGATGGTACCGATGGCTGACGCGGCGAAAAGGGTGAACAGAATACCCTGCCAACCGATCATGGCGCCGATCATCGCCAGCAGCTTGATATCTCCGCCCCCCATGCCCTCCCGTCCGGTCATGAATTGGTAAACCCACGCCACAGCGAAAAGGCTCCCGCCCCCCACCACGATGCCGATGGCACTGGCGCGCCAGGTGACGCTGGGGACGGCTAACGCGGCCAGAAAGAAAAGTGGGATCCCGGGCAGTGAAATCGCGTCCGGAATGATCCGGTGGTCCAGGTCGATAAAGGTTACTACGGTCAGGGTCGCGATGAAGGCGAAAACGACCAAACTCTGCAGCGTGGGGCCGAAGGACATAGCGCAGGCCAGGGCGAAGAGCCCGCCCAACAGTTCCACAAAGGGGTAGCGGATGGCGATGGGTGCCTGGCAGTTGCGGCATTTTCCCCTCAGCAGCAGATAGCTGAGGATAGGGATGTTGTCGTAGAAAGGAATCATCGTTTTGCAGCGGGGACAGCTCGAACCCGGATAAACGATGGACAAGGCGGCCGGTATGCGGTAGATGCAGACGTTCAAAAAGCTGCCGATGCAGGCGCCGAAGAAAAATGCCAGTATGTTCACCATCAGTGGTGTTGTCATGTCAGCCCATTGTTGAGTGTTGGCCCGAAGGACCGGTTGGTTCGGTAAGCGATTTTAAACACGATGCTAAGGCTTCTTAAAAGAACCGGCGTGCCATTGTCAAAGAAAAATTAAGTGTTATTATATAAGACATTTTGCGATACGGTCCTTTTGGCGGGGCCGTGGACCGCGACAACGAGCGTATACCCCGTCGCTTGAGGGGTGGGTTCAATGAAATTTGGTATTGATATTTCCAGGAGTCAAGATGGGTGAAACGGATAAAGATGATCTGATCAGCATTATCGAGGAGGACGATCCGGAAGCGATCATTCCAACGATCCTTCCCATGATGCCGGTGCGGGATGTGGTGATCTTCACGGATATGCTGCTGCCCTTGTTTGTGGGGCGTGAAAAGTCGGTCAACGCCATCGAAGAGTCGATTTCAAAGGATCGATACCTGTTTGTGGCAACCCAGATCGATCCGGGGATTGAAAACCCCAAACCTGAGGAGATCTACCAGATCGGAACGGTCAGCCGGATTTTGAGGATGCTCAAGCTGCCGGATGGGCGTGTCAAGGCTCTCGTTCAGGGCATCGCCAAGGCCAGAATTGCCAAATATGTGCGCAAGCGGTCCTTGTATCGTGTGAAAATCGAGATCATCGAGGAGCCTGAATCCTCCACAGTTGATCTGGAAGCCGAAGCGCTGATGCGCAATGTGAGGGAATATTCCGAGAGAATTCTCACCTTGCGGGGCGAGTACACCAACGAGGTGGGGTCAATTCTCACCAGCATCGAAGATCCCGGCCGGTTGGCAGACCTGGTGGCCTCAAACCTTCGCTTGAAAATTGACGAAGCCCAGGCCATCATCGAAATCATCGACCCCTTCGAGCGCCTTAAAAAAGTCAACAACCTGTTGTCTCACGAAGTGGAATTGTCTGCCATGCAGGCCAAGATCCAATCCGAGGTGAAGGACGAAATATCCAAGAGCCAGAAAGACTATTTCCTGCGGGAGCAGGTTCGGGCCATTCACAAGGAATTAGGAGAACTGGACGAGCGCACCCAGGAAATCGACGAGTACAAAACTAAGATCAAACGCGCGAAGATGAGCCAGGATGCCAAGGCGGAAGCCGACAAACAGCTTCGCCGCCTGGAGCAGATGCACCCCGATTCCGCAGAATCATCGGTGGTTCGAACGTATCTGGACTGGATGGTGGAACTGCCCTGGAGCAAGTCCACGACCGATGTTATCGACATCAAGAAGGCCAAATCCGTGCTGGATAAGGACCACTACGGCCTGGAACGGATCAAGGACCGCATCCTTGAATACCTGAGCGTTCGCAAGCTCAACCCCCAGTCCAAGGGCCCCATCCTTTGTTTCGTGGGCCCTCCGGGAGTGGGGAAAACATCGCTTGGACGGGCCATCGCCAACGCCATGAAACGAAAGTTCGTGCGTATTTCCTTGGGTGGCATACGGGACGAAGCGGAGATTCGGGGGCACCGGCGCACATACATCGGAGCACTGCCCGGGCGAATCATCCAAGGATTGAAGCAGGCCGGTTCAAACAACCCGGTGTTCATGATGGATGAAATCGACAAGTTGGGTGCCGACTTTCGGGGCGACCCCTCTTCGGCGCTTTTAGAAGCACTGGATCCCGAGCAGAATTTTGAATTCAGCGATCACTACCTCAATCTCAGCTTTGATCTGTCCAAAGTCATGTTCATCCTGACCGCCAATATCTCGGACACCATCCCGTCTGCGCTGTTAGACCGCATGGAAGTGATCAACCTTTCCGGCTATACCGAGGATGAGAAGAAAACCATTGCGAAAACGCACCTGATTCCGCGACAGGTCAAGGAGAACGGCATCAAGCCCCGTCAGATCCGCTTCAGCGACGGAGCCATCGTCCAGGTCATTAACGAGTACACCTCCGAGGCGGGGTTGAGAAACCTCGAACGCGAGCTGGGAACCCTTTGCCGAAAATTGGCACGACGAATCGCCGAAGGGGCGAAAGGCCCGTTCCAGGTGACCCGGCAATCCCTGGAAAAATACCTGGGACCGCCCAAGTATTATCCGGAGATGGACAAGGAACACAGCCAGGTGGGACTCTCAACCGGCCTGGCATGGACGCAGGTCGGCGGCGAGGTGCTGTATGTGGAGGCCTCGATGATCAACGGAAAAGGGGAGATGATTCTCACCGGCCAGTTGGGTGAGGTCATGCAGGAATCGGCTCGTGCGGCGCTGAGTTACGCCAGGGCAAACATCGACCTGTTCAAGGTGAAAGATGAGATCTTCGACAACCGGGATATTCACATCCATGTGCCGGCCGGTGCCATTCCCAAAGATGGCCCCTCCGCCGGCATCGCCATGGCCACGGCCCTGATTTCGGCGTTGACCGAACGGCCCGTTAACAAGGATGTGGCCATGACCGGTGAGATCACCCTGCGAGGGCGTGTGCTGCCCATCGGGGGATTGAAGGAGAAAGCCCTGGGTGCCCTTCGCGCCGGCATCAATACCGTGATCATCCCGGAAAAGAACAAAAGAGATCTCGTGGAGATCCCCAAGAACGTCAAGCGCAAGCTCACGTTCGTTCCCGTCCGCAATATGGACGAGGTCCTGGCGATCGCACTCGAATCTGCGCCCCCAAAAAAAGCCAAGGCCCCGAAGGCCAAAAAAAAGCCCGCAGGCAAAGCCCGGTCATGAACCTTCTGGCCGTCGACACCTCCACCACCAGTTGCAGCGTGGCCCTGCTCAGTGGCGACCGTTTACTTGCCGAGGTGGTTTATGCCGCGGGAAAAACCCATTCCCGTCACCTTATGTCGATGATCCACAGGATTCTTGAGGAGTGCCGATGCGAACCTGCGGATGTCGGCGGTATTGCCGTCACCCGGGGGCCGGGGACCTTTACCGGATTACGCATCGGAATCAGCACGGTAAAGGGGCTTGCTGCAGCCACGGGGACGCCTGTGGTCGGGGTCAGCAGCCTAGCAGCACTGGCCTTTCCGTTTTCCCTTCACGATTGTCCCGTGGTGGCCATGATTGACGCACGGCGGGGAGAGATTTACTACACCCAGTATCGCGGATCCGCCCAACCAGCGACACGGGTATGGGTGGGCGCGCCGGAAACGGTGGCCGCGGCACTGCCGGAAAATGCCATCCTGGTGGGCTCCGGTGCCCTTCTTTACCGGAGGGTCTTTGAGAACCGGAGCCCGCGCATCCGGTTTGCCGATACCATGCAACATGTCATCCGGGCCGCATCAGTGGGCAGGCTGGCCTTGGAGCGGTTCAGGAAACAAGATGTCGATCCCATCGATGACCTGATCCCGGAATATGTCCGCAAATCCGACGCCCAGATTCAAATGGCCGGGCATTAACCGGGCCTGACATGCAATGTCATTGAACCACAAGCCGACAATGGACATGGGCATGCTATTGCACTGGCTGGCAGGCAACCCCGGCAGACGTCTGTTTTTAGGTGATGGATTGGTTTTCAAATCGGGTGTCGGGTAGCTGTTGACACGTGCGCAGGCATTGGATATAGGTAACCCTTTAATAAAAGGGTTGAAAAAAGCCTTTTACCGGCAGCCGTTGTCGCCGGGGAGCATGCGATGACACAATTGAAATGGTCCGATCCGCCCAGTCAGACCGCATTTCCAGTGGCAAAGGCCGGATATTCGTTTATATTCGCGTCCGCTTTTACCACCGCTGTTTTTGCCTTGCTTGGCGTTGGGTGGCTGGCCGTCCTGGGGCTTTTTACCACTGGTTTTATCTGTTTTTTTTTCAGGGACCCGGATCGTCTGGTTCCGACCGGTGAGGGGATTGTGGTTTCGCCGGCCGACGGCAAGGTGATAAAGGTGGAACCGGTAGACCAGACGCCTTACTTTGAAGGTGCCTGCACCCGGATCAGTGTTTTCATGTCCGTCTTCAACGTCCATGTCAACCGGGTTCCCCACGAGGGAACGATCCGGCAGGTGACCTATCATCCGGGAAAATTTTTTTCCGCCAACCTCGACAAGGCGTCGACGGACAACGAGCACAACGCCCTGTTGTTGGAGAGTGCGGCGGGCAGGCTGGTGGGATTCGTCCAAATTGCCGGGTTGGTTGCCCGGCGCATCATCTGTGCCGTTCAAGCTGGTGATGTGTTGAAACGGGGACATCGCTTCGGCATGATCTGCTTTGGTTCCCGGCTGGATATTTATCTGCCCCCTGAGACAGATATCCGGGTGGCGGTTGGGGATAAAGTCCAGGCCGGCAGCAGCATTCTGGGCAAATGGTAGGGCAACTATTCAAGCGGCTGAACGGTAACCTGCCGATGGCCCGTCAACCCGCTTCGTCCGGTTTACGTGGTGTCCTAAACGCTGGTTGCGATTTGGAAAAACCGCATGCCGGGCTGATAAACCACCATTGCGATAGAGACAAACGAACCGGTTAACCGTTGCTGTAAATTGAATTCGGATTGATCTGATTCCCCAATGGCCTGTGCCGTGGGGATCTGTTTTTCTGTAATAGGCGATAAGATCATAAATTTGGACTGTGTTATCGGTCATCTCAGGATTACCATACGGCTTTCTCCATTTAGCCTATCCAAATTATTTTACTTAAGGCCTATACCGGGTAAAAAAATTGAAATAGAGAATCATTTAGGAGTCGCCCATTGGAAAGAATACCCATGACCCGAAAAGGTTACCAGACGCTGAAAAAAGAGCTGGAACACCTCAAATCCACCGAAAGACCCTCTGTGATCCGGGCAATTGAAGAGGCACGAGCCCATGGTGATCTCAGTGAAAATGCCGAATATCATGCGGCCAAAGAACGCCAGGGCTTTATCGAAGGCCGGCTCATTGAATTGGGATATAAACTGGGAACCGCGGAAATCATCGAGTTGGACAACCTGCCCAAAGATCGAGCGGTGTTCGCCTGCACGGTGATGCTTGAAAATGTGGATACCGGCGAGGAGGTGGAATACCAATTGGTGGGCCCCGAGGAATCCGACATCGAAAAGGGTCGCATTTCGGTCACCTCACCGCTGGGTAAGGCCATTATCGGGAAAAAGCCCGGGGATGAGATTGTGCTCACCGCTCCGGCCGGCAAGCGGGTCTACGAACTGGTGAAAATATTGTAAACAGGAGGGCTTCCGTGGCACGAATTACTGTTGAAGATTGTCTGGAAAAAGTACCGAACCGCTTCAAACTGGTTCATATGGTTGCCGCACGGGTGCGGCAAATCCGTGAAGGATCTGAATACCTGGTCAGTTCCCCGAAAAACGAGGATATTGTCGTCGCCCTGCGGGAAATTGCCGCCGGAAAGGTCGTAGAAAAGATCGACACCGATTAATAGATCGTTGATCCAAACGAGTTCACCTTGCCCCGGCACAACTACACATATAAAGCGTTGAACAGCCTGGTTGGAAAGGCCATCCACCGCTATGGCATGATCGAAGACGGCGACCGCATTGCGCTGGGATTGTCCGGCGGCAAGGACAGCCTGATTCTTTTGTGGGCGCTGGCCGAGCGGCAAAAGCGGGTGCCGGTGCACTACGAGCTGCTTCCCATCTATGTGGATCCCGGTTTCCCAGGCAGTTTTGCCGACGACCTGGTCGATACCTGCCGGCACCTGGGATTTCCCCTGACCGTCGATCGAACGGACCACGGAATTATCGCCCACAGCGATGTGAATCGGGAGAACCCCTGTTTTCTCTGTGCCAGGCTCCGGCGCAAACGGCTGTTCGAAATTGCCGACGGGCTGGGGTGCACCAAGCTGGCATTGGGGCATAACAAGGACGACATCATTGAAACGCTCTTTTTAAATATCTGTTATGCCGGGGAGATCAGCACCATGGTGCCTCGGCAGGAACTGTTCAACGGTCGCTTCACCGTGATCCGACCGCTGGCGATGGTCGATGAAAACAGCATCCGGCGCTTTGCCAGGGCGCAGCAGTTTCCCCAGTACGCCAATCCGTGCCCATCAGCCGGGGCCACCAAACGTTCCGAAATCAAAGCGATGCTGGAGGGACTTTACCGAACCAACCGCAAGATCAAAGGTAATATTTACCGCGCCATGAGCCATGTGAAGATTGATTACCTGTTAAAATAACCCTTACGCGCACCTCCGCCATCCAATAGGCAGATCATGAAAGATGTACAAAATGAGCGGGATCACCGCAATATCCCCATCGATAAAGTCGGCATCAAAAACCTGCGCTACCCCATACGCGTCAAGGACCGCCGCGACGGTTCCCAGAGCACCATTGCGTCGATCAACATGTACGTGGACCTGCCCCAGGAATACAAAGGCACGCACATGAGCCGGTTCGTCGAGATGCTCCACCTGCTGAACCCTGAGATCTCGCTGAAGAAATTTTCAGTCCTGCTGGAGGCTATGAAAAAGAATCTGGATGCCGCCTCGGCCCATATCGAGGTGAGTTTTCCTTATTTTATCGAAAAGCAGGCCCCGGTAAGCCACGCACCGGGACTGATGGACTACAACTGCCGGATTACCGGATCCAGCAATTCAAGCAACGACATCGACCTGGTTTCCGAAGTCAACGTACCCATCACCTCGGTCTGCCCCTGTTCCAAAGAAATTTCAGAACATGGTGCCCACAATCAGCGTGGCATCGTCCGGCTTCAAACCCGATTTAAAAAGTTCATCTGGCTGGAGGACATGATCGAGCTGGTCGAATCCTGCGCCTCGTGCGACGTCTTTTCGGTGCTGAAACGGGTTGATGAAAAATATGTGACCGAACGGGGGTTTTCCAATCCGAAATTTGTCGAGGATGTCGTAAGGGACATTTCCGAGCGCCTGATTGCCGACGATAACATCACCTGGTTTTCCGTCAGCGCCGAAAACTTCGAATCCATTCATAACCACAGCGCCTACGCGCAGATCACCAATGGGGTCGTGCCAGCCAGCTGAATTCCTGAGGACAGAAGTCTGAAGACTGATGTCAGAGGACCGAAGGTCGAGGCCTTAAGGAAGAAACTGGGCTTCGTCTGTAGTGCGGCCCTTGCTGCAGGCGATATAACCACCCCCCCCTGAAAACCTTAAACCGAAGCAGCATAATCGTACCATGCGGTTAATTCCGTCAGCAGACGACCTATCGAACGCTGGTTTAGAATTCAGGTCGTATTTGTCGATCTTGGCGTGGAGCGTGGGCCTATACATGCCCAGCAGTTTGGACGCCTGAAAGCGATTACCGCCGGTAATGGCGACCCGTGCTGTTATACGGGCTTTAGTGCCCTGGGCGGTATCGGTCTGCCATCACCGTTGATGCAAAAAGCCGTGCGTCTGATTAACAGCGGATAAAAAAGGAACGATCATTGAAGATAAGAAAGTCATCAGCGTTTGATGGTACTGAAATTGAAAAGATTCACATCAAAGCGTTTGGAAAAGAAAAAGGTTCGGAGATAGCCGATCTTGTTGACGGTTTATTCAACGATAAAACCGCAACGCCATTGCTTTCACTTGTAGCTGTTGAAGGCGAACAATTGATCGGACACATACTTTTTACAAACGCAACGCTTACGCAAACGACCGAACCGGTATCAGCCCAAATACTTGCACCACTTGCTGTTCTTCCTGACACCCAAAGCAAAGGAGTTGGTGGTCAGCTAATTGAAGAGGGGCTAACTCGTCTAAAGGAAACCGGTGTCGAACTGGTTTTTGTGTTGGGGCATCCTGATTATTATCCACGTTATGGATTCATACCCGCTGGTAAAAAAGGCTATGAAGCGCCATATCCCATACCTGAAGAACATGCCGGTGCGTGGATGGTACAAGAATTAAGCGCCGGAATTATTGGACGAATAATTGGAAAAGTCCGATGCTCCGATGTGCTAAATCAACCTGAGCATTGGCGAGAATAGAGAAATGGTGCCAACAAACATTCCAGCGGATGCGGTGCTCCCCACAGCCGTATCCTGACGATGATGACTAATTATGAATTAGTGTCCATCCAGAAATGAGGGATTTTGGTCGAGATCAAGGCATGCGAAAAATTATACCGCAGGCATATGTTTGATATTCTGAGGATAAAATTTTTCGCATAACGCAGATATCGGGCTAAATAACCTTTTATGGATGAACACGAATTAACATTCCAGATAGTAACGGGTTGGACAAGCATATGTCGAAAACGCGCCTGTCCGCCACTCACCGTTAGCGTCAAGTTACAAGTCGATATCGTCTGATGCAAATACGACAAGCCAATGAAACCGATTTCGAAGAAATCTGGCCGATATTTCATGAGATTGTATCTGCTTGGGATACATAGGCTTAATTCCAAGATATACCAAAAGAGGAGGTGATCAGACAATGGTTCCATTTGCCTCGCAAAACAGTCGTTGCCGAAGAAGAGGGGCAAGATGCTTTGATTATATACAAATGGCTGGAGACATATTGACGAACTTCAATTTCCGGTCATCGATCCCGCAGGAGCGGGCTGAGAAATCAGAGAACCCACGAATATGAAAGCACGACAAGTCATTGTCATCGGCGGTGGCCCGGCAGGGCTGATGGCCGCCGGGCAGGCGGCTGAAGCTGGAGCGGATACCCTTCTGCTTGAAAAAATGAAACGGACCGGTCTCAAGCTTTGTATTACCGGAAAAGGCCGCTGCAATATCACCAATATTGCCGAGGTATCCGAATTTATTTCTTATTTCGGCAAGACGGGCCCTTTTCTCCGGCAAGCCTTTGCACGTTTTTTCAATACCGAACTCATGGCATTTTTCAATGCGCTGGGCTTGAAGCTGGTAACCGAAAGGGGCGGGCGTGTTTTTCCGGCAAGCGGAAAAGCGCCGGATGTGCATCGCGTGCTTTTACAATGGAGTAAAAAATCAGGAGTTCGTATCATTCATTCCGCTCCTGTCGATAAAATAGTGACCCATCATCAATGCGTCACCGGTGTGGTTTCTCAAGGCAGGGAGATGCCCTGTGACGCCGTTATTCTTGCTGTGGGAGGGGCCACTTATCCGGCTACCGGATCGACCGGAGACGGTTACCGCCTTTCCGAATCCGCAGGGCATACGGTAATTCCGGTTCGCCAGGCGCTTGTGCCGCTGGTCACATCCGGCGACGAAGCCAAACAGATGGCCGGACTCAATCTTCGCAATGTCAACACGCGGATGCTGATCGACGGCAGGAAGAGAAGGGAACATTTTGGTGAGGTTGTGTTTACCAATTTTGGTATAACCGGGCCATCGATTCTGACCCTGAGCGGTGACGCCGTCGACAGCTTGAACAGTGGGCACCACGTTGCCTTTTCCATTGATCTAAAACCCGCTCTTGATGAAAAAAAACTGGATGCGCGACTTCAGCGTGACATTGTTTCAAAAGGAGTCCAGCCAATCAGCGGCCTTGTGCGGGGACTAATCCCCTGGGAAATGGTTCCGGTATGCCTGCATTGCATCGAAATTCCTGCCGAGCGCACGGTTTGCACGATCTCTGCAAAAGAACGCAGGCGCCTTCGGAACTGGCTCAAGGATTTCCGGCTGGAAGTAACGGGATGCAGGCCTTTCGCCGAGGCGATTATTTCCGCTGGAGGAGTAGACACGCGAGAGATTGACCCGCGGACCATGCAATCCAGGAAAATGAAGGGGCTTTTTTTTGCCGGAGAGCTGATCGATATACAGGCCGATACCGGTGGGTACAATCTGCAGGCGGCATTCTCAACCGGCTGGCTATCGGGACGGAGCGCCGCGCAATGCTCATAAGCACCATAACGGAACACCAGAAAAGGCCTGAAAAAGAATGGATCGATGATAACCATGAGGGAGTAGAACAATGACGATAAATCCGGATTTCATTTCGCCGTGCGGTCTTTATTGCGGAGTCTGCGCCATCTATATCGCGCACCGAGACAACAACCAAAAATTCAAGGAGCGGTTGGTGACTCTTTACCGGGGGGATATTCCCGAAAAAGGGATCCTTCCGAATAGCAGCAATCTTTCGACTGAAGATATGCGATGCTGCGGCTGCTTTTCTGACGACCGGTTTATGCATTGCCAACAATGTGAGATCAGGGATTGCGCAGAAGCGAAGGGGTACAGCGGATGTCACGAATGCGATGCGTTTCCCTGTAAGCATATCGAAAACTTTCCGATGGCTGTCGGCAAAAAAGTAATTCTGCGGGCTATCCCTTATCGGCGGGCGGTCGGTACAAAAAAGTGGATTCAAGATGAAGAAGCCCGCTATATTTGTCCTGAATGTGGCAACAAAGTTTTCCGGGGCGTGGTCAGATGCAACCGGTGTAAAGTGAAGTTGGATCTGGACTAATCTGCGCTCGCTTCCCCCGTCGCTTGCTCCTGATTCTCATTGACGAGACGACAGAGGTATCTATGAACGACCTGAACGTGCGTGCCGCAATTGCGGAAGATGCATCGAATATTGCCCGCTTGTGGATTCAATGCACAATTGAAGTGGCAAGGCTCGAACCGGTCTATACGCCAGCCATCGATCAAGATAAATTGGCTGGTATTTTAGAAGCAGAATTGGCTGCTTCCCAACGATTTGCCTGGGTGGCCATGCAAAATGATTTGCTGGCAGGTTATGTGACCTGTCATATTGAAGAAGAGTTGCCACTTTTCATCCAGCGTCGTTATCTATACGTCATCGATCTGGACGTATCGCCTGACTATCGTGGGCGTGGCTTAAGTCATATGCTGATGAATAGAGTAGAAACGTTTGCCCGTGAAAATGGTATTAACCGGCTTGAACTGGCCTACGTTACCGAAGACTCGCGATCCCAAAAAGTGTGGGAGCGTCATGGCTTTAAACCCTATTTCGTGTATGCATTCAAAACGCTCGATTAGCTCCTGCACCGCTTTCGAATTTGACGGATAGCAAATGATTTGCCCAGCAATTTACGCGTATCATTCCGATCGCCACAGCTGATTAATGAAACCAAGCGCATGTTAACTGAAACGCAAAGTTCCATTTACGCCGGATCGTATAGCCGCCATGCCTGAACTGCCCGAAGTCCAAAGCGTCGTTGATATCCTGTGCAGGAAGAACATCCCCGGCTGTCTGATTTCCGGTGCAGCGGTTTACTGGCCTAAAACTATCGCTGAACTGGACCCTGCGGACTTCTGCAATAAAATCAAAGGTCGAACAATCCGGCAGATTTCCCGCCGGGGCAAATATATCGTGTTTGACCTGTCCAGCAGCCTGACCTTGATGATCCACCTGCGCATGACCGGGCGGCTGAACTGGGAGCCCCGAGACCA
>NZ_JASJGN010000318.1:0-10962 GCF_033791525.1 Desulfosarcina sp. | reverse complement strand
GCAGATCATACCCCAGACGGAAGCAGTCCTGCTCTATGACCTCCTTATGACAGATGCCACAGGTGCCAAACATTTTAAACCTTTCATTGTTCAACATTATTGTTCCTCCAGGTTTATAAGGGAAGATTAGAGGAGTTGGGGGGTATCCAACCCGTCAGGCTGTCCATTCAATGGGGTCCACCTCCGTATGTGCATAACAACCACAAGCCCGGCTCGCTGCCGATGGACGCAGCATATTTTGTACCGTTTTAGCATTACTCAACAAATGTCTTAAGTTATCAGCCTGTTAACATTTTTATCTTTCTTCAAGATATTATCTATTCGAAGATAATTATGTAAATAATTACATAGACTTCCATCAATAGCGACTTTACTTCATAGAGGCTGAGTTTCTGGATAAGATGAAAGAGGTCAGTGTGGATTACCAGAAAGGGGCACCGCAATAACTACTTCAATCTTACAAGGAGGGTATCAACGATGAGCCTATGCAGATGTGGATGCAACTCTGAAACAACGATAGGAGACTTTCTTCCGGGGCATGACCAGATACTGCGGACGAGTGTTATGTTTTAGGGACGGGCCAAGTTAAGTGCTCTTAATGATAATGGATAGCTTCTAACCGGTTGGTATAATTGGGTCTATATTGCAGTTTTTGGGGCCCAAAAAAACGATATAGGATGTCCGGGAAAGCTTGGAGGCGTTCACACTCCAAAGGAGTTAGGCGACGAATGCTTGCATCAACAAAAACATATCCGGCTTCGAAGTCCGACGATCCAACCTTTTCAGATAACTCTGTAAGTAGTTTCACGTTTAAATTATAAAATCTGTTTTTTGGATTCAGCTTGGTTGGCAAAATGAATTGGGGGGCTATAAGTTAATTAAAATCGATTTGAAATAGGTTGAACAACCTGAACAACATCCGAACAACCAAAAAAGGATGTCAAAATTAATTAACACCCTGATAATATTAAACAAAAAATGGTGGAGGCGGCGGGAGTCGAACCTGCATCGATCCAATAAAATCAAAACTTCACAGGCTATGCGCTACACTACCGCTACATTAATTGAATACTCACCTATTGATAAATCACATTAACTTCTCTGCTTTGAGCCTATTCTAACGATTAACACCTTCCACACGAGATCACTCAAAAAACATTTAAGTTGGCTATTGGCTATTCTATTCTGACGACCAGGGCAATCAATGCCGGCTTGGCGGCATGGCTTCATCCATTTTCCTGAAAAAAGATAGGCCATGAATGATGAAAGTTCTTAATGGAGACGCATTTGAAATGCTATCTATGAAACATCCACCGCTAATGCCCGAGCTTGTCTTATCGCCGCCGTCTAACTGATAGCTGGTTGGCGTAGTAATTGTCTTATCGCCGCCGTCTGTCAGATGGCTGATTGGCGTGGGATTTGTATTATCGTCGACCTCCAAGATACCGGGGCCGCCAGGGTCGGAAATAACACCGTTTGCCGAGAGGTCGTCATCTCCCAGTTGCCCGTCTTTTAGATAAAGCGTTATGGAATCACCTTCCAGGACTGCGCCAGTTTCCGACGTTTGGTCGTACATAAATTCATACCAGTGCGCAGCGGGGTAATCGAAAGTGGCCCCGTATTTGTAGAACGTGTCGAATTCAGACCCGGTCGGCATATTAATGGTCAGGGTTGTGTTGGCACCGGGGGTGAGGTTTTCAATTTTAAAAGAGATCAACCCGAGGGGCAAGCTGCATTCTGAAGGTACGCTTGCAATGGAAGCGGTATCGTTCATTTTGCATGACGTAATTTTGCCGGGTTCCGGAGTACTCAAGGTCAAAAAGTGCAGGTAGTCTTTTGTGTGAATGGAAGCGACATTGCTCTGCAAATAATCGGCAATGCCGTCGCCATTACCGTCAAATGAATTATTTTGGCCGTCTATTCCCCACTCCTCTCGATCGGGTACGCTGTCCAGGTCAGTATCTTCCAAGAAGGTCACCGACAAGCTGATATCGGTATCCATGACCACTGAGGTGATGTTGGTATCAGGATCCAATACGGATCCTGCCCAGCCATCAAATGCCCACGCATGATCTGGTTCTGCTGTGAGGGTGACGACTGTGCCAACATCATATATGCCGCCTGGGGGATTGAGCAGGACAGCGCCGGAGCCAAGGATATCAATGGTCAGAGTATGGGTTATGTTTGAATTGTTGATTGTCAAACCATAATTGGCATGTTTGCCATCAATGGATGCCGTGATGGTCAATTGCTCTTCATTTTGGACTGCGTAAGTAACAAGATAACCGGCGGTGTCTATATTCGCAAAGCTAGAATTCACGCTCCAGTTGACGTTGTCGGTTACGATCGATGTTGTATTGTCGCTATAATGGGCTGTGCATGTGTACTGGGCGCTGCTCTCTTCATTCACTTTCGAGGGTCCGCTGATAGTCAGAGAGTTCAGTGGGGCCGAAACTTTTTTGACTGTCACACTGTGGGTGTCGCTTTTGCCGCCGTAACTGGCCGCGATGGTGACGGCAGTGTCGGCAGTTACATCGGCGGCGGTCAGCAATCCGCTGGCGTTGATGCTTGTGGCCGCGCCGTTTTCGCTCCAGGTGACGCCGCTGGACAGGACTGCGGTGGAGCCGTCGCTGTAATGGGCCGTGCATGCGTATTGGGAGCTGCTGTTCTCATTAAGCTGGGTCGGGCCGCTGATGGTGATGGACGATAGGGTCGGAGCAATGTCTTTTACCGTCACGCTGTGGGTGTCGATTATTACGCCGTAGCGGGCCGTGATGGTGACGGCAGTGTCGGCATTCACATTGGCAGCGGTCAGCAATCCGCTGGCGTTGATGCTTGTGGCCGCACCGTTTTCGCTCCAGGTGACGCCGCTGGACAGGCCTGCGGTGGAGCCGTCGCTGTAGTGGGCCGTGCATGCGTACTGGGCGCTGCTGTTTTCATTAAGCTGGGTCGGTCCACTGATGGTGATGGACGATAGGGTGACCTCGGCCGGCACCGTATATGAGATTTCATTGGAGTCGCCGCTCAGATCGTTGCCGACGTATGCTCGGACAACAAAGTAGTAAGTGACTCCGGCTGTCAGATTGGTGATGGTGCATGTGGTTTGCAAATGGTCGCTGCCATCGGTGGGCCAAGCCGGATGGGCGTAATCGTAAGCTGTTCCCCCGATGCGTTGAAAAACTTTATAGCCCTGCGGGGTCGGGTTGTTGGCATCCCAGGCCAGCGTCACTTGGGCGCCGATGGCACTGGAAACGGATGCGAGCAGTATGATGGTGATGGCGAAAAGAAAAATCAGGAATTTATTGCTTTGGAATTTGGATGGCAAATGCTGGGCAAAGTATGAAGTCATCATGACTCTTGTGCCCATCAAATATGATGCCAAACTGAGAAATTATTATTTTAATAGTAATATTGATAGGTTATACTATTGACTATCGGTGCACTTTTATAATTTTTGTACGAACGTATATAAAAGTGCACATGTTTGTCTGCTGAAAGCCACTTTATGATTTTAATCGAATATTTATGGGATATATTGAGAGTATATTAGGTCTGTGGCTAATGCCAAAACCTCAACTTTCCTAAACGTACCAATGTTTACCCGTTTAACCCCAGGGATTAGAAACAGCTGATGGAATTTATTCTTGAATGGTACAGACCGTTTTTTAATTTTGCAGTCCAGACCGGTCTGAGACCCTCTGAGCAAGTGGCGATAAAGTGGGATGCCAGACGAGGTTTTATTTCAAGATTATGTGAAAAGGGACCCGATCCTTCAGGATAAATTGCGGGAGGTGTGGGCCAAGGTAATGGAAAAAAGCAGTTTGATGCACCGGAGGATGTACGAAACGCGTCACACGTTCTCGTCATGGGCTTTAGCAGCTGGTGAAAGCCCACATTGGGTGGCAAGAACATTGGGACACGTCAACACGTCCATGATCTACAAGACTTACGGTCGCTATATTCCCAATCTGACCCGGCACGATGGAAGTGCGTTTGAAAGGCAGTTTGTGACAAACACCAATAAAAAAAGGGACACAATTAGCCACAATTTGCGACACAATGGCCAAAATCACGTCCCTGAAAACGGTTTATACAATTGATTTAATTGCATAAGCAAATGGTGGAGGCGGCGGGAGTCGAACCCGCGTCCGAAAACATTCCACACAGATATCTACATGCTTGTCCTGATCTCTAAGTATCGCCTTTGGCAGTCTCCATCAGGCAGGGTACTTCAAAGGCTATCCTGCTAAAAGTTCGCCTTTACTGTAGCAGGCATTCAGTTTAGGCTATCCCACTAGTCGACGTTCTATCCAGGTTCGCGGGAAAAACCCGGTAGAACGGTAGCACTAAGCTGCTACGGCGTAGTTATAATCGTCTGCGATTATGTTTATTTCCCACCAGATTTACGAGATGGTAGGAACTCGGCATGCAATCAATGCTTCTTTATCCCCGTCGAAGCCGTTTCGCCCCCAATTTGTTAAAGAACAGTCTTACCTGTATATTAACGCTCGGACCTGCCAATGTCAAGCAACAGCAGAAATTATAAACGCCCCTGAAACCCTCTTGTAACAAGGGATCAGGGGCGTTGGGGTCTCTTTTGTCAGCTATTGATTAGGTCGTGAAAAGACACGTTCCAGACTGATTCATAAAAAGACCGAGATCAAGGCTTGCAAATCCCTGGGAATACCGCAATCGCGGGTGCCGTAGGCAGCGTACGTGTGGTACGCCGCAATGACGAGGGATGAAGCGTAACGCAGATATCGGGCCTTTTTACGGATCGGTCAACTATTCGCCCAGATAAGCCTTTCTGATCTCCGGATTATCCAGAAGCTTTTTGGCATCATCCTCTAAAATGATATTGCCGGTTTCCAGCACGTAGCCCCGGGAAGCGGCCTGAAGGGCCAGGTTGGCATTCTGCTCAACCAGTAAAATGGTGGTTCCTTCCTTTTTGTTGACATCTTTTATGATATCGAAAATCTGCTGGACGATCAGCGGTGCCAGACCCAGCGAGGGTTCATCCAGCAACAGCACCTTGGGCCGGCCCATCAGCGCCCGGGCGATGGCCAGCATTTGCTGTTCTCCACCGGACAGGGTGCCCCCGTGCTGTTTGTGGCGGTCTTTGAGGATCGGAAACAGGCCGTAGACATGCTGCCGGTCGGCTTCGATGTCTGTCTTGTCCTTGCGGAAGAATGCGCCCAGGGTCAGGTTTTCGTCCACGGTCAGGCGCGGAAAGATCCGACGTCCCTCCGGCACCTGGCACAGGCCGGTTTTGGGTAGAATCTCGGCAGCTTTGCCGTGAATGGGATTGCCGTTGTACCAGATCTCGCCTTTGTCGATAGGAATCACGCAGCAGGTGGTCATCAGGGTGGTGGATTTACCGGCACCGTTGGCGCCGATGATGGCCACGATTTCGCCCGCATATACCTTGAGGGAGATTCCCTTGAGGGCCTTGATGCTGCCATAGCTGGAATAGACGTCTTTCAGTTCGAGAATCGGTTGATCGGCCATCTATCACTCCCCCTCTTCGCCCCGTTTGCCCATACGTTTAGCCGGGATGAGGCCGGCGGGACGGAACAGCATCATCACCACCATGGACATACCAAAAACCAGCATGCGGTAGGTTTCAAATTCGCGGAATACTTCGGGCAGCACAATCAGGGCGGCTGCCCCTAAAATGATGCCGGGGATCGAGCCCATGCCGCCTAGTACCACCATACTCAGCACCATGGCTGATTCGAGGAAGGTGAAGCTTTCGGGGCTGACAAAGCGCATGCGGGCGCAGAAAAAAGCACCGGCCAGGCCGGCGAAAAGTGCGCCCATGGCGTAGGCCAGCAGCTTGAGCTTGAAGGTGTTGACGCCCATCAGTTCGGCGGCGGTTTCATCTTCACGGATGGATTCCCAGGCCCTGCCGATTCTGGAAAAATTCAGGTGCCTGACCGCGATGATGGTGACGATGGCCAGGGCCAGGGCGATGTAATACAAGAAATGAAGCTTCTTCAGGTAAAACACCTCAAAACTGATACCGCCCTGAAAACTGGGGATCAGGATACTGGGGGGTTTGACGCCCAGAAGGCCGTTGGGTCCGTTGGTCAGACTCATCCAGTTGTTGAGTAAGATGCGCACAATTTCTCCGAACCCTAAGGTCACGATGGCCAGGTAGTCGCCGCGCATGCGCAGGGTCGGGTATCCGATGATGCAGCCGGCGGTCAGGGCGAAGGCGGCTGCAAAGGGCAGGCAGATCCAGAAGGACATGCCAAAATGGATGTTCAACAGGGCGTAGGTGTAGGCACCCACACCATAGAAGGCGATGTAGCCCAGATCCAGCATGCCGGCCAGCCCCACGACCACATTGAGCCCCAGCCCCAGGCAGACATAAATCAGCACGTTGGTGGCCACGTCCTGGGCGTATCGACCGGTAAAAAACGGGTAGCAGAAGGCGGCGGCCAGCAGGATGACGATCCAGACCCAGTTGGGCACCTTGGCCGAGGCCTGCCCGACGGTTTCCTGCAATCCGGCCAACGGCCGGCTGACGGCGTTCAGGCTGCCGCTCTTGTTCATGATATAGAGCAGCAGGCAGATGGTAGTGCCGGCGGCGATATAGAGCCAGACCGTAAAGGTGTTACCGAAGGAAAGGGTGCCGTCCGGGTGAATACCCAGCAGGGGCCACAGCAGTCCCAGCAGCCACAACAGGCCGATGGTGTATGGTTTCCAGACTTTCTTAAACTCTTGTATCATCGATATTCTCGCCCATGATTCCAGTCGGTTTGAAGTACAGCACGGAGATCAGGATAATAAATGCAAACACATCCTTATACTGACCGGAGATGTATCCCGCACCGAAAATTTCCACCATGCCGATGATCAATCCGCCCAGCATGGCCCCGGTGATATTGCCGATCCCGCCCAGCACGGCCGCTGCAAAAGCTTTGATACCGGGCAGAAAGCCCATGTCGTAGCGCACCGAGCCGTAGTAGAGGCCCACCATGATACCGGCGGCGGCAGCCAGCCCCGCGCCAATGGCAAAGGTCAGGGAGATGATCCGGTTGCTGCTGATAGAGACCAGGCTGCTCATGACCTTGTCCTGGGCCGTGGCCCGCATGGCCATGCCGATCTTGGTCTTGAACACCAGGATGTTGAGCCCGAACAGCAGAAATATGGTCATGCCCACGATCATCATCTGGAGATAGCCGATGGTGATATTTCCAAAATCGACGCCGCCCTGGAACAGCTCGCCGGGATAGGCTTTGTCGTAGACCCCCTGGGTCAGCATCAGTCCATTGGACAGGAAGATGGACATACCCAGCGCGGAGAGCAGGGCGGCCAGGCGCGATTGTTTGCGCAGGGGTTTGTAGGCCACCTTTTCGACACCCACGGCAAAAAAGGCGCAATACCCCATGGTGAGGACGAAAGCGGCCGCCAGGCAGAGTATGGGGTGGGTCTCCATGTATCCCAGTCCGGTAAAGAAACTGAGCAGGATCACCCCCACATAGCCCCCGGTTGCAAAGATTTCACCGTGGGCGAAGTTGATCAGCTGGATGACACCGTACACCATGGTGTAGCCCAGCGCGATCAGGGCGTACAGGCCACCCAGTGTAATTCCGTTTATCAATTGCTGTATGAAATAATCCATAGGAATCGCTTTTTCAGATTGATGCTTGCAGTGAACACGATTGCGGTGACCGCCCCGCCATCATGGCAGGGGCGGTCACGTCACATTACCGATTTATTGGAGCAGCCCCTGCTCAGGCGCCCAATAAGGAACAAACTGGCCATTTTCTATCTTGTAGGCGATGTAGGACGATCCGGAGTCGCCGTTGGCCCTGAACTTGATGCGTTTGGCCACGCCGTCGAACTCCATCTTCATGATCTCGGCCTTGATTTTCTTCGGATCGGTGGAGTCGGATGCCTTGATTGCCTTGAGCAGCACGGTGGCCGCATCATAGGCGTAGGTGGCGTAGGCGGCGATGGCACCGTACTTGGGCACGTAGATCTTCTCGAAAGCCTTGTACTCGGGGGTGGTCGTATCGGTAAACCCGTAGGTCAGGTAAACACCTTCTGCGGCTGCCTTGGCCACCTCCATGAACTTGGGCTGGAACATGGCGTCCTGGGTCACAATCTGAGACTTCATGCCAATGCGTTTGGCCTGCAGCGCCATCAGTGCGCCGGGGGAATATCCCTGCAGGGACATGTAGAAAACATCTGCGTTGGCCCGTTTGGCCTTGGTCAGCACGGCGGCGAAGTCCTTGTCGCCCTGGTTCACATGATCATGGTCGACCACCTCCATGCCCAACGCCTTGGCGGCCTTGCTGACGCCGTCGGCCAGGCCCTGGGAGTAGGTGGTTTTGTCGTCGACGATGAAAATGGTCTTAGCCTTCAGGGACTCTTTCAGAAACTTGGCGGCAGCCGGGGCCTGGTCATCGTCACGTCCGCACAGGCGGAACATGTAGGGCAGGCCGCGGTCGGTCACTTTTTCATTGGTGGAGGCCGGGGTCAACATGGGGATGTCTTCTTCGGCCAGGGTCTCGGAGGACGGGATGGTGGAAGACGAGCAGTAGGCACCGACGACGCCGGCGACTTCCAGATTGATCAGTTTGTTGGCGGCGGCCACGGCCTGCTTGGGATCGCAGGCGGTATCCTGGGCAAACAGCTCGATCTTGTCATAACCGGGGATGCCGCCGCCTTCTTCGAACACCTGAATGGCGGTCAGTACGCCGTTTTTAATGTCCGTTCCGTCTGAGGCATAGGGGCCGGTCAGCGGGCTCATGGAACCGATTTTCAAAGTTTTTGCAGTTGCCGTTCCCATGATAAAGGGGACGACCATCAGGCCAAGTACCAGTGCTACGAACAGTTTTTTCCTCATTTGAAACTCCTTCTGTTTGTTGGTGTTTATTTACTCGCCGGTTGACCCAGGTATGCCTCGATCACCTGGGGGCTGGACTGGATCTCTTCCGGCGTCCCTTCGGCAATCTTCACACCATGGTCAACACATACAATCCGATGACACACACCCATAACCACTTTCATATCGTGCTCAACCAAAAGCACGTCGATCCCGAGTTCACAGATTCGGGAGATATCCTTCATCAGTGCCGAACTTTCCGACGGGTTCATGCCGGCGGCCGGTTCGTCCAGCAAAATCACCTTGGGCTGGGAGGCCAGCGCGCGCGCAATTTCGAGGCGCCGCTGCAGGCCGTATGGCAGGTTGGAGGCCACCGTGTCTGCATACTTGTCCACGCCCATGAATTTGAGCGCTTCCAGGGCCTTGTCGTGAATGAATTGTTCTTCGCGACGTTGCGATCCGGTTCGGAAAATGGCGCCCACCACGCCTATTTTTGATCGGCAGTGCCGGGCCACCATGGCATTTTCAACCGCGGTCATGGCCGAAAAAAGACGGATGTTCTGGAAGGTGCGGGCCACGCCCTGTGAGAATATTTCATGGGGCGGTTTCCCTAAAATGCTTTCGCCCTCGAAGCGCACGTTGCCGCTGCTGGCTTTGTAGACACCGGTGAGCACATTGAACACCGTGGTCTTACCGGCGCCGTTGGGACCGATGAGACCCACGATCTCCCCGGAGTTGATCGAAAAGCTCAGTTGGGACAGGGCCACCAGCCCGCCGAATCTTACCGTGATGTTGTCCAATTCTAAATGTGCCATAACACCAACCCGTTGTTTCTGTTGTCGTACTGTGCAAATTCCGCCCGGCAGCGACCCTGCGGGCAAGCTGTTTTATCCTGCTTTTCTCTGCTGTTCCCTTATTTCCATATAATCATTGAATCGTCTTACATGGGTTCGGACGATCTTACAGGCTGTATCCGCGTCTCCTTTTTTCATCGCTGCCACCACACTTTCAAGGTCCTGAAGATTCTCACGCATCTCCGACTCCTCTTTAAATAGAAGCTCGTCGAAATAGCGTCGAATGTTATTATGTATGGTCTTAAAAAGGGAGATATAGATAGGGTTGCCGGTGATTTTGGCAAAGTATTGGTGAATATGTTGATCAGCAGTTAGAAAATCGGGGACGCCCTCAACCCCTCGCGCCAAACATTGTCGGGAATCGTCAAGGAGCTTTTCCAGCTCATCTATGTCCGATTTCGTCAAGCGTGAGGTGGCCAGCCACACCACATCGCCTTCCACCCGCTCCCGGAATTCAGCGATATGCTTCAGGGAGACTTGATTGGAACGAATCAGCAGGTCCAGGCTTTCGGCCACCAGATCCGAGGTGACCTTTTTAACGACGGCACCGCCACCCATTCCCAGCTTGATCTCGATTAGCCCCTTTTGTTCCAGCACGCGCAGGGCCTCACGAAGGGTGCTCCGACTGGTCTGAAGCATCTCTTTGAGGTCACGCTCGGCGGGAAGCCGATCACCCACCTTCAGTTGTCCGTCGATGATCGCTTCCTGGATCTGTTCGACCACATCCTGGAAAATCCGGTTTTGTCTGGCAGCACGAAACAAATGGGTCATCGATCAGCAGCTCGATCCAAGGTAGAAATGAAAAAACGCTTCAAAGAGAGTCTGAAACAGTCACTCCGGCGGAGTGATTGATTAATTGATGGAATGGTCTGACCATTTATAATAATTGATTTCATCTGTCAAGATGATTCTTTAAATTGTATTTGGTTTATGCATCCCCATTAGCAAAGCGGTCTTCCCGCCGCCTGGTGGGAAGATCGCTTGCGTTTTTAACACCCTCATTAAGCGGCCGGGTGTTCAGGCTCGCAGCCTGTTGACCTGCCATTCGAAACCACAAACGACCATTGACAGCATACGCGTCAATCGCCGATAAACAATTCCACGGGAGTGTAATCCAGGCCGAATGCGTCGGCGACGGCCTGGTAGGTGACCTTGCCGTCGATCACGTTGGCCCCCAGCAGGATCTCCTGGTTGTCCTGCATGGCCTTTTTCCAGCCCTTGTTGGCGATCTGCACCGCATAGGGCAAGGTGGCGTTGGTCAAGGCCAGG
>NZ_JASJGN010000317.1:0-5152 GCF_033791525.1 Desulfosarcina sp. | reverse complement strand
CAGTTCACGGCCAGTCCCCAAGGCCTTTTCGATTTGGCTGGAAACGTGGCCGAATGGTGCCAGGATTATTATTCTATTTACAGTTATAAATCGGATCAGGTCACCGTCAATCCAACCGGACCCGCCGAAGGCCGGCATCGTATCGTCCGCGGATCGAGCTTCAAACACGCCGGCATCAGTGAACTGCGGTCAGCCTACCGCGATTACAGCGACGACAAACGCGACGACCTGGGTTTTCGCGTGTGCCGCTACGCAAAATAGGATACCCGGGACCGAAAAGTGTGATTCGACGGACCGGGTTGGTGGGAGATGGACGTTTCACCGCACATATCTGGAATGCTGGGCAACGGGAATGTCGGCCGATTATGTCGTTTCCGGTTCATAATTGCAGGCACGCTCGCCTTGTCGGCATGCATCGCAGCCCCATTTCCCGGCAGGGCCTTCGCTTCGATCGCCCCTCCTGGACCCACCGGTATCACTAACGCCGAGCCCTACGGGGCGACCGTTTTCCTGGTTCAGCGAGACAAAGCCGTTGCTTCAGCCAACGCAGCGGATCAGGACACCGACCCGGACGGTCAGAATTCGTCCGTACCCGATTCGAAAACAACACCGACAGAATCGGAGTCGGACAAACTGGAAACCTTCACACCATCGGAAACAATCGATGCCGACCAGGGAGTTGACTTCCCATACGACATATAGGTTGGACGTAAATCATTATCGAGGAATGGTGATGCGAAGAAAGAACCGGTTATCCAACGAATTTGTCTACCAGATATTCTCCCTGGTACTGATCGTGATCGTTGTCCACGCAGCCTACGTCGGCGTTATCCGTCCTGCGGCGGACGTGATTCTTGCCCAGCAGGCCCTGCGCGTTGAAACGGACTCGACATACGTTGTCGAACGTACCCTGTTCGTATTAATCCGCGACTATGAGCAGGAGGCCTGCTTCATCCTCATGTTTTGGGCCCTGGCCATTATGGCTTTCAAGGCCCTGGCAACCATCCGCGACCGCACCCTGCTTGATCGGGACCTTATTCCCCTGGCCGAGGGCGTGCGGATTCTCCCCGAAGACACCCGGGAAGTCTCGCGACGCATTGAAGCGCTGCCGTCGCATCAACGCAGTGCCCTTCTGCCCCGCGCACTCCTGGCCGGCCTGCAGCGATTTACCGCCACGAGCAACATCCAAGATGTCGCCGATGCCACACTTGCTTACTGCACAGCGGAAAGCGAACGCCTCGAATCCGAGCTGTCCATGATACGCTACATTGCCTGGGCCATTCCGTCCATCGGCTTCATCGGTACGGTTCGAGGGATCGGAGACGCCCTGGGTCAGGCCCATCAGGCCATCGAAGGCAATATATTCGGTGTCACCCGCAGCCTGGGCGTGGCGTTCAATTCGACCCTGATCGCCCTTTTAATCAGCATTGTTCTGATGTTCATGCTCCATCAGCTGCAGCTGCTTCAGGAGCGATATGTCCTTGAAGCCGAGGCCTATTGCGAGGAAAACCTGACCCGCCACCTTCATTCGGGAGCCTGATCAATGGCACCGCTGAGCATAGAACTGAGTGATGTCGGTATCATCGCCGCCGGCGGAGTACCCGCTGAGATACTGCCCGTGGACAGCCGCAGCACGGCGAGTCCGGGGTTTGTGCTGCAGGACGGCCACCGGCTGATGGTGGGTCGCACCGCCGCCGAACAGGCTCGCCTGTTCCCGCAGCAGACCATCAGCCGATTCTGGGATCGGCTGAACACGGAGCCGATCCGGCAGGCCGGATTTACGGCCGCCAGCCACGCCGAGCTTGCGTATGCGCACTTGAAACAAATCTGGCCGGCCATCGAAGCGGTGGGGGATGAAGTCGTTATCTGCGTACCCGGGCATTACAGCCGCAACAGCCTGGGACTGCTGCTGGGAATCGCCCGTGAATTGAACATCGATGTACGGGGTTTCGCGCCCATCGCCCTGACAGCGGTCAACCCAACCGTAGACGGGGAGAGCATTCACATCGATTTTCACCTCCATCGCTGCGAAGCCACCTATCTTAGACACAACGGAGAGATGATCCAAATGGACACCGCTTCCGTGCCGGATGCCGGGCTGGAAAGTCTATACCGCATCTGGGCCAAGACCGCCGCCCGTGAATTCATGCAGGTCACGCGGTTTGATCTGTTTCATTCCGCAGCTTCGGAGCAGGAAGTCTACCGGTACCTGCCGGCCCTGCTGGAAAAGCTCACGGATCATCAGACGGTGCGGTTCGAAATGAACACCGGCGAGCACAATTACCACATGCCGTTGCAGCGCCAGGTAATGATCGACCACGCTCGGCCGGTGTATGCCCAAATTGTGGACCTGGTTGCAACCCTGCTTGAAAGAAATGAACTCGCCGGCCGGCCATTGGCTTTCCAACTCTCCCATCGGGCCTGCGGACTGCCGGGACTGGAAGATCTGCTGGCAGCATTCACCCCTTCTAACACCGAGGAACTCCCTTTCGGCGCCGCTGCTCTGGGCGCCGCCGGCTGCTGGCCGGCACTGACAGGCCAGAACGCTGATCGATTGCCAGCCCGCCATACCCGGCGCCCCCTGGTCCAACACCATGCCGGCGAAGGACCGCACACAGCCGACGGCGGAACACAGCCGACGCACCTGCTGTTCCTGAACACGGCTTATCCCATCGGCGTCGACCCGCTGGTGATCGGCAGTTCGCCCGGGACGGACGCTGGGGTCATTCGGCTGGCCGGCGGGACCATCTCCGCAAAACACTGTTCGGTCCACCGTGAGGGGGAAGAAGTTATCCTTGACAACCACAGTGAGCACGGAACCCACGTAGACGGGGTGCGCGTGGAGGGACGAACGGTGCTAACGATCGGTCAGACCATCGCCGTCGGGGGACCGGATAAAACGTTTCGGCTGATCCGATGCCTGCCAGCCGATATGATTGGCATTCAGGGCTGAGCATCCTACCGCAGAACCCGGTTAACGGCCCGCTGAAATCGGTGCAGATTCCACTGGTAAATCGCTATGCGGCGTAAACGCTTGAACGTTTTCAGTCTCTCTTTCATCGATTGCATCTGCTGCGGCCTGGGTGCCATCATCCTGTTGTTCGTGGTCGTCAACGCCAAAAGTGCCGCCCGCAAAGATGCCATCACCTCCGACCTGCGCGCCGAAGTAAACCGGCTCGAGACCTCGCTTACCCAAGACCAGGCCGATCTGGCCGACGCCCGCAACGCCCTGGCCGAGGCCGAAACCCAGATTACGCTGACGCAAGGCCTGTCGCGGCAAATCCTCGAGACGATCAAGGCCAAGAAGATCGAACTGGCGGATGAAGACAAGGACACCCTCGCCGTCCGGGAGCATGCCAACAAACTCAAATCCGATTTAAAAGCAATTGAGGAGGAGATGAACCGCCTCAAGGCTGGGGCCAAAAAACGGGACGCCTTGGGCAGCCGCCTGCGGGGATTTCCGGGCCAGGGCGATCGCCACTACCTCACCGACTTGAAAATGGGCGGCCAGCGGATTCTGATCCTCGCCGACGCCTCGGCCAGCATGCTGGCCGAATCGATCGTCGACATCATCCGGCGGCGCAACCTGTCGGATCGGGACAAGCTCAAATCCGCCAAATGGCGCCAGGCAGTTGCCACGGTGGACTGGCTGACCGCGCGATTGCCGCCGGCCAGCCGCTTCCAGGTTTATATTTTCAACGAAACCGCCCGGCCGCTGATCGAGGAAAGCCGCGATTTATGGCTCGATGCCGGGGATGCAGAATCGCTGAACCGGGCTGTGGCGCAAATGCGGCAGATCGTTCCAGGCAAGGGCACCAGCCTGCTGAACGCGTTTCGCGCTGCGGGCAACCTGAAGCCGCCACCCGACAACATCTTTTTGCTTACGGACGGGTTGCCGACCATGGGTGCCAAGAAGCCGTGGACCCAAAGGGTCTCAAGCAAAAAACGGCGCTCGCTGTTCAACGATGCCGTCGCGCGGCTGCCGGCAGGGGTGCCGGTCAATATCGTTTTGTTCCCCATGGAAGGTGATCCGCTGGCGGCCGATGCCTTCTGGCGGCTGGCAAAAAAATCCAACGGTTCTTTTTTCAGCCCATCCAAAGACTGGCCCTGAATAGATGCCATGAATACCGGGAAAAGAAATATCGATATATTCAGCCTCTCCTTTCTGGACTGCATCTGTTGCGGATTCGGCGCCATTATCCTGCTGTTCGTGCTATCCAAGTTCGCCGAACCGGTGGTCATCGAGGAGTTGACCAAGGACCTCACGGCCCGGGTTCTCCAACTGGAGGAAGCCTTGACCATCATGCAGGGTGAAGCCCGTATTCTCAACCGCGACTTGACCGCCCGGGTCGAGCAGTTGTCCGAGGAGAAAGCGCGTCTGGCGAGACTGCAGGGCGACCTGTCTGATTTGCAGGGTCAATATGCGGGGACCAAGGCCGACGCCCGCGTGCAAAACATCATCGAAGGCCAGCTGGCGCATGCACGGCAGGAACTGACCGACGAAATGCGGCGTCTGCTGAAGCGGGCCCCGCCTCCCAGGGACGAGAGCTCTGTGGGCGGTATCCCTGTGGACAGCGAGTACATCATTTTTATCATCGACACGTCCGGGAGCATGCAGCGCTACGCCTGGGCAATGGTCATGCAGAAAATTCGCGAAACCCTTCAGGTGTATCCCAAAGTCAAGGGAATCCAGATCATGAATGACATGGGCAGCTACCTGTTTTCCCAGTATCAGGGCCGGTGGATACCCGACTCACCGGCGCGCCGCAGGGCGATCATTTTCAGCCTGAGCACCTGGCGCGCCTTCAGCAACAGCAGCCCGGTGGAGGGGATCACCACGGCGATCAATACCTTTTACGCCGCCGACAAGAAAATCAGCCTGTATGTTTTCGGGGATGAATTCAGCGGAAACCGCATCCAGCCGGTGGTGGACGCCATCGACCGCATCAATCACGCCGACAGGAACGGCGGCCGGCGGGTCAGGATCCACGCCGTGGGATTTCCGGTGATCATGGCCAAGACCGACCAGCCGGGCAACACCGGCCAGCGCTTCGCTACCCTGATGCGCATCCTGTGCCAGCGCAATGGTGGGACGTTCGTGGGTCTGAACAGCACGCGCCCCTGAGGCTTAACGACCTTTCCAGCAGGAACA
>NZ_JASJGN010000316.1:0-5125 GCF_033791525.1 Desulfosarcina sp. | reverse complement strand
GGTGTCAGGTCGCGGCCATAGCAGCCGATGTGGATCCCGGTGAGCACCGTTTCCCGGTAGCCCAGCCGCCCCAGCTGTTCGATCTGGCGCAATACCTGGTCCATGGGCAGGCTGCGGCTTCTTCCGCGCGCATGGGGCACGATGCAGTAGGTACAAAAGGCGTTGCAGCCGTCCTGAATTTTCAAAAACGGACGCGTTCGATTGCCGTGGGCGATGCCGGGCAAGGATTGGAATCGACCGACATCGGCGATGTCCACGCTTGCAGCCGGCGCATCGTCGCCGGCGCGTTTGGGCAGGCCGGAATATATCTGTTGTGGTATCAAATGCTTGTCCTGATTGCCGACGATCAGATCCACGCCGTCGATGGCGGCCAGCTCCGCCGGTGCGGTCTGGGCGTGGCAGCCGGTGACCACGATGCGTGCACCGGGATTGGCCCGGATGGCCTGACGAACGGCCTGACGGCTCTGCATGGCGGCTTTGCGGGTCACCGTGCAGGTATTGACGATCACGACGTCGGCCATGCCGTCGTTGCTAGTGACAAGGCCCGGATCCGACTCCACCAGTGCATTGCGGATGGCCTCGGACTCGCACTGGTTGACTTTGCAGCCGAGGGTTTTTATAAAGATTTTTTTCATAAAAAATCGGTTTTATTGGTTCGTTGGTTTAGTTGGTTTGATTGGTTGAGATGGGTTCAGGGTTCAGGGTTCAGGGTTCAGGGTTCAGGGTTCAGGGTTCAGGGTTCAGGGTTCAGGGTTCAGGGTTCAGGGTTCACAGAAAAGCACTCAAACCCCTTCTATGCAACCGATTTAAATAACTAATTTAACTAATAAGACAAATCAAACCAATTAAACCAAATTAACCAATTCAACTAACCAACAAATTCAACAAACAAACCGTTATTCAGCAACAATCCAGCCGCCGCCTATCACCTCATCCCCCCGATAAAAAACCGCCCCCTGCCCCGGCGTGACGGCGGTCTGGGGCTGATCGAACCGAACCTCGGCGCAGTCGTGACCCACCGGCGAGACAGTCGCGGGCACGGCCTTGTGGCGGTAGCGTATGCGTGTATCGGCTTGCATGGGGCCATCGGGAACACCGGCGATCCAGTTGATGTCCCCTACCCGGCAGCTGTCGGCGGCCAGTTCGTCCTTGAACCCAACCACCAGGCGGTTGCGCCGTGTGTCGAGCCGGACCACGTAATAGGCCGCACTTGCCGGGCAATTGATGCCCCGCCGCTGGCCCACGGTGTACCGGTGCAGCCCGCTGTGGGTACCCACCCGATGTCCGGCGGTGTCCACGATATCTCCCGGCTGCGGGCGGATACCGGTGGTCCGGATGAGAAAATCGGCATAGCCGGTGTCGCGGATAAAACACACATCCTGACTCTCCTGCCGGGTCAGCGGCTGCAGTCCTTTTGCTGCCGCCAGCGCTTTCACCTTCGCCTTGGTCAGCGTCCCCAGCGGGAAACAGGCACGTGCCAGCTGATCCTGGGTGAGGCGGGAGAGAAAATAAGACTGATCCTTAATCTCGTCCACACCCCTTCGCAGCCGATATCGCGTCCCCTGCCCGCCTTCCACCCGCGCGTAGTGGCCGGTGGCCAGGCGTGAGGCGCCCAGTTGACGGGCCTCATCCAGCAGGGCGCCGAATTTGATCGCCGGGTTGCACACCAGGCAAGGATTGGGGGTTTCTCCGTTCCGGTAGGCGGCGGTGAAATAGTCCACAACCATGGCCTTGAACTGCTCCTTCAGATCAACGACCACAACCGGGAGGTCCAGTTGCCGACCCATCGCCTTGAGCCCTTCGATACCCGATTCGGTTGGTTTTACATAACCGGTGAGAAAATGGATGCCGAAAACATCGCTTTGCTGTTGTTTGAGCAGGTATGCGGAAACCAGGGAGTCAACGCCGCCGGAAACGGCAATGGCGATGGGACCGCTCATTCAAAAAAAAGCTGGTTGGTGGGACGCACTTCCATGGCCCGCGGCGGGCATGCGGTGACACACAGTTCACAGACGCTGCACTTTTGCTGATCGAAATCCACCGCCATCTCCGGCCGTTTAACGGACAGGGCGCCGGTGGGGCACACGGCCGTGCAGGATCCACAGTGGGTGCACTTATTCTCGTTGCGCTTGATCTCCTGGGAGGCGTTCTGTACATCCACCCCCTGGTTTTTCAGGTATTTGACGCCATCTTTGTAATTCTTGCGGCTGCCGGAGATCTCCAGCACCATGAAGCCCTCTTTGCGGGGAAGGATGCCGGCATTGAGAATGTTAAACATCAGATCAAATTCCCGGGCCAGATTGCAGACCAACGGTTTCTGGACTTCCGTGACGGGGAACCGCAATTTGAGTATTTTCGAATACACCAGTTGTCTCCGTATGATTCTTTACATTTAATAACAAGCCATGTAATCTAACGGTTGGATTAAGCGGTGTCAATCGTATAGATGAATCGCACATCAGGCCACCCGGATTCTCTCTCATGCATTTCAGCCCAAACTGATCAATGAATCGTTTCGCATACCGCACCACCGGCCTGGCCATTAAAACCATTGCCGGTCTCACCCGTGCCCGCATGAACATCCATGGCGCGGATAATATCCCCCACGGCGCCACCATTTTCGTGGTCAACCACTTTACGCGGATCGAAACGTTTCTGCTGCCCTACCACCTGCACCGGCTGACCGGAAGGCCGGTGTGGGCGCTGGCTGCCCCGGAGTTGTTCGTGGGCAAGTTCGGACGCTACCTCGAGCAGTTGGGTGCCGTTTCCACCCAATCGCCGCACCGGGACCGGTTGATGGTCAAAACCCTGCTCACCGCCGAAGCCTGCTGGATCGTATTTCCCGAAGGCCGGATGGTCAAAAACAAGAAGATCATGGAAAAGGGGCGCTACATGATCTCCTACGCCGGCGGCAAGCACCCGCCCCACACCGGCGCCGCCACCCTGGCCCTGAGAACCGAGTTCTACCGTCAGCGTATTGCCGATATGGCCCGCTGCAACCCGCAAGAGGCCCAGCGTCTGATAGACCGGTTCGACCTGGCATCCGTGGAGAGTATCAGCCCTCAGCCCACCTGCATCGTACCGGTCAATCTCACCTATTACCCGCTGCGAGCACGGGAAAACGCCCTGAGCCGCCTGGCCGGGCGCATGGTGGAGGAACTGCCCGAACGCGTGGCCGAGGAGATCATGACCGAGGGGGCCATGCTGTTGTCAGGCGTGGATATCGACATGCGCTTCGGTGAACCCATTGAAATCAAAAAAAACCTCTCCTGCCGGAAGGTTCAGTGCGATATCCGGTCGTCTGCGGCCATCGGTTTCGACGACGCGATCCCTTCACGCAAATTCATGCGGCATGAAGCGTTGAAGATCATGCAGCAATACATGGCCGCCATTTATCGGATGACCACGGTCAATCACGATCACCTGTTCGCCGCCTGCCTGAAAAAGTCGCCGGTCAGCCGCATCGACAAAGACAATCTGAAACGCCGCGTCTTCCTGGTGTCGCAGGAAGAGGCGGACTCCGGCAGCGTTTATCTGCACAACAGCTTCGACAAGAACCAGGTGCACCTGCTCACCGACGACCGATACCGCAAATTCAGCGAGTTCTTGGATTTTGCCATGGAAAAGGGCGTGCTGGCAGCCGACGGTGCCGTTCTGAAAAAAAATGCCGCGCGCCTGGGCACCATATTCGATTTTCATCGATCACGGATCGACAACCCCATTGCCGTCATGGCCAATGAAGTGGAACCGCTGACCCGACTTCAGCGCCGCATCTCCCGCCTGTGCTGGCAGCCCGGGTTCTGGCTGAAACGCAAGGTAACCCGGCTTTTAATCAAACACGCATTGGATGATTTCAATCGTGACTATGAGACATTTTCGACGCTGAAAACATCAAAGCCCAAGGATGTCGGCCGGCCGTTTCTGATCAAAGGGGACCGCCGCCGGGTGGGCGTGGTGCTGGCCCACGGCTACATGGCGGCCCCGGCTGAGGTGAGAGGTCTGGCCGAATACCTGGGGAAAATGGGATTCTGGGTCTACGCCCCCCGCATGAAGGGGCACGGCACCGCCCCGGAAGATTTGGCCGGATGCACCTTTCAGGACTGGATCGAATCCATGGACACCGGGTATGCCATCATCAGCAACCTGTGTCGTCGGGTGATCGCCGGGGGATTTTCCACCGGTGCCGGCCTGGCCCTGGACCTGGCCCAGCGGGTACCTGCGGTGGAGGGTGTCTTTGCCGTGTCCGCCCCGCTGCGGCTGCATGATATGGCCGCCCGTTTCGTTCCCGCCGTGGATGTGTGGAACCAATTCATGGAACGCTTTAACCTGGATGAGGCCAAAAAGACCTTTGTGGACAACCATCCGGAGAATCCGCAGATCAACTATTTCAAAAACCCCATCGCCGGGGTTCGCGAACTGGAACGGCTCATGTCGTCCTTAGAGCCGCGGCTGCCGATGATCACGGCACCGGCCCTGGTGATTCAGTCACGGGAAGACCCGGTGGTCAATCCCAAGGGAACCGACAAAATATTCAAGCTGCTCGGCTCGACGGACAAGCAGATGGTCCTGTTTAACTTTCAGCGCCACGGCATCCTGTTGGGAGACGGTGCGGAGCGGGTGTACCGGGCCATCGGTGATTTTCTGGACCACATTCGCAAGGGGCCGCGATCGTTATCGCCATCGGCGGAAGCTGGAGCTGAACACGGGGAATTGAAGACCGAGGAAAGCAATTGATCGAGAGACAACAGACTGTTTAATTGGTTCAATTTGTTTGGTTGGTTTGATTGGTTGGTGAAATCGCTGGGATAGAGTGGATTTGAGTGCTTGTACGTGAATCGTGAACAGAATAGCTGATAAGCTCAAGGCTCAAAGCCGAACCCTGAACTCAGAAAACAGAGAGCAGTGAGCAGTGAACCACAAACCAGAGACCGATTAGTGAACGGTTATAGGTTGACAGTTTCCGGTTACCGGTTGACGGTTAAGGTCAACATCCTCTCCCTTCAATCCTCTTACCTTCACATCTACAGTGAACGGTGAGCAGGCAGCCACAAACCAAAAACCAGAGACCGTCAACCGGTAACCGTGAACAGAATAGCTGTTAAGCTGATAAGCTCAAAGCCAAGCC
>NZ_JASJGN010000315.1:0-13977 GCF_033791525.1 Desulfosarcina sp. | reverse complement strand
AAAGGGAATATAGTCGGCCAACCCCTTCAATCCACTCAACTTCGTGATCGCCGCCGTCAGGGTTGTCTTGCCATGGTCAATATGCCCGATGGTCCCTACGTTTACGTGCGGCTTCGTCCTCTCAAATTTTTTCTTCGCCATCTCCGGGTCCTCCTGTTAGCGGGGACTGTCACCCCAACAAGGCAAAAGGTTTTGATCGTCAGGCAATTGGCAGACCTGTACGGCGCTCAAAACCTAGTGCAGATAATATATAGTGGAAGTGGATCGTTACCAGCGGAAGTGGGCAAACGCCTTGTTGGCATCTGCCATCTTGTGCGTATCCTCTCGCTTCTTCACGGTAGCACCGCGCCCATTGGCAGCGTCCATCAGCTCCCCGGCCAGCTTCGCGCCAAACCCTTTTTCACCACGCCCCCGTGCATAACTGATGACCCATCGAAGACCCAGAGCCGTTCGCCGGGACGGGCGAATCTCAGTGGGCACCTGATATGTGGATCCTCCCACGCGTCGGGATTTGACCTCGATGTGGGGTTTTACATTCTCCAGCGCCTTCTCAAAAATCTTGAGCGGGTCTTCATTGGTCTTTTCACTGATGATGTCAAAGGCCCCGTACAGCAGTGATTCGGCAATACTCTTTTTCCCGTCGCGCATAAGCGAGGCGATAAACTTGGATACCAGCTTGCTGTTGTGCTTGGCATCCGGAATGATCACTCGTTCGGGAACTTCTCTTCTTCTCGGCATAGCTCACACCATTTTCATTAAATATCGACTATCAGTCAGCTTATTTACATCAAGGCTATTTCGGCCTCTTGGCGCCGTATTTTGAACGCCCCTGCCGCCGCCCATCCACACCCAAGGTATCCAACGTTCCACGAACGATATGATACCGAACACCAGGCAAGTCCTTGACACGCCCTCCCCGGACCAGCACCACGGAGTGCTCTTGAAGGTTGTGCCCGATTCCCGGAATATAGGCCGTCACTTCCACACCGGTGGTTAAACGGACCCTGGCAACTTTGCGCAACGCCGAGTTGGGTTTTTTGGGTGTTGAGGTATAAACACGGGTGCAAACCCCTCGTTTTTGAGGTGCCCCTTTCAGTGCCGGTGTATTGGTCTTTTTTACAACCCGTTTCCGACCCTTACGCACTAGCTGGTTGATTGTTGGCATATTAACCCCTTCAACTGATCATTGACATCAAATTTCTTCGCGCACAGAAACTGACTGTGTATAGTTTAAGCCTTCTATTGTCAAGATAATTTTTAACCGTTTCTCCGGCAACCCATCAGTCAGAACCACTTGCCACCACTTGCAGATCGCGGTATTCGGCCACACCTGTTCCGGCGGGAACGATTCTGCCCATGATTACGTTTTCCTTGAGGCCTCGCAGCGAATCTTCGGCCCCGGCAATGCTGGCATCGGTCAACACCTTGGTGGTCTCCTGAAAGGATGCCGCCGAAATAAAACTGTCCGTGCTCAGCGACGCCTTGGTGATTCCGAGGATCAACGGTTCGGCAATCGCCGGTTTTCCGCCCTTGGCGATGATGACTTCATTGGCCTCTTCGAAATTGATTTTGTCCACCTGCTCTTCGAGGATGAAATCCGTGTCTCCGACATCCACCACTTTTACCCGGCGCATCATCTGACGAACGATCACTTCGATGTGCTTGTCGTTGATGCGAACACCCTGAAGCCGGTAAACCTCCTGGACTTCATCCACCAGGTATTTCGCCAGTGCCACTTCCCCTTTGATCTTGAGGATATCCTGGGGGTTGGCAGCTCCGCCGATGAGCGGTTCGCCAGCCCGGATGTAATCCCCTTCGTAAACATTGATATGCTTGCCTCGCGGAATCAGATATTCTTTCTTTTCACCCACATCAACCGGGGTGATCGTGACCCGTTGTTTGCCTTTTTTGGTGGCCTTGGAAATGGAGACATAACCGTCGATTTCACCCAATACAGCCACTTCTTTCGGTTTTCTCACCTCAAACAATTCGGCGACCCGGGGCAGACCCCCGGTAATGTCCTTGGTTTTGGTGGTCGCACGGGGCAGTTTGGCGATGATATCACCGGCTTTTACCGGATCGCCCTCTTCCACCATCACAATCGCATCCACCGGCAGCATGTAGCGCGCCATCCCCGAGCCCTTGGGGAGCTTGGCCGTTTTGCCGTCCTCGCCCTTAATGGAGATGCGGGGGCGCTCTTCGGCGATTTTGGATTCTATTACCGTCCGACTGGACTTGCCGGTAACCGGGTCCACTTTCTCCTGGATGGTCTTCCCCGGGACCAGATCGCCAAACTTGACGGTCCCATCCACCTCGGTGATAATCGGCGTGGTAAATGGATCCCATACGGCCAGCAGATCGCCCGGGCTTACGGCCTGGCCATCCTGCAACACGATATGGGCACCATAGATGACTGGACACCGCTCGCGCTCACGTCCGGTCTCACCGACAATGGCAAACTCGCCTCCCCGGCGATTCATGACCACCATTTCATTATCCGCATTTTTGACCACATTGAGGTCGACAAATTTGATTTTACCGGCAGTTCGTGAGCGAATGTCCGCCTGTTCGACCCGACGGCTAGCCGTACCACCGATGTGGAATGTCCGCATGGTGAGCTGAGTTCCCGGCTCACCGATTGACTGGGCAGCCAGGATACCCACCGCCTGTCCCATCTCGACCGTTCGACCATGGGCCAGATCCCGACCATAGCACTTGGCGCAAACACCGTGTTTGGTGCGGCAGGTCAATACGGAGCGAATCAAGACCATAGTAACGCCGGCGTTTTCGACGGTCTGGGCATCGTTTTCATTGATTTCCTTGCCCGCGCGGACAACCACGTCATCGGTAAACGGATCCAGTATGTCTTTCACGGTGGTGCGTCCCAGGATACGCTCGCTGAGGCGCTGAATCACCTCACCGCCTTCGAGCAACGGCTCCACCTCCACGCCAAGCATGGTACCGCAGTCGTGCTCAATGACTGCGCAATCCTGGGCCACATCTGCCAAGCGGCGGGTCAGGTATCCCGAGTTGGCAGTCTTCAACGCGGTATCGGCAAGACCTTTCCGGGCACCATGTGTGGAAATAAAATACTGGAGTACGGAAAGCCCCTCCCGGAAGTTGGCCTGAATGGGAGTTTCGATGATTTCCCCGGAAGGTTTTGCCATCAATCCGCGCATGCCGGCAAGCTGACGCATCTGGTCCTTGCTGCCCCGGGCGCCGGAGTCGGCCATCATATAAATGGGATTGAAGCTTTCCGCCAGCAGGGGTTTTCCGGACTCGTCCAGTCTGGGGTTGCCCTCTCTGTCGTTGAGGGGTTCCACCTTCATGGCGTCCATCATCTCATTGGCCACGTCATCGGTGGCCTTGGCCCAGATGTCCACCACCTTGTTGTATTTTTCACCCTGGGTGATGAGGCCTTCAGTGTATTGGCGGCCGATTTCGATCACTTGCATGTCTGCCCGGTTGATAATTTCCCCTTTTTTCTCAGGGATGATCATGGCGTCGATGGAAATGGAAAGCCCGCCTTTGGTGGAATACTTGTACCCGGTGTCCTTCAGCCGGTCTGCCAGGATAACCGTGGCCTTGGCCCCCAGATTCCGGTACACGTAATCGACCAGTCCGCGAAGGGCACCCTTGTCCATCACCTTGTTGATAATTTCAAAGGGAATTTCCGGGCGTCGCTCCATCACCTGAAACAGGTGGGACCCCGAATCGGTGGAGATGATGGAAGAGATATCGTTTTCGGGCAGGAGAAACAGAGCATCTGCATCATCGGGAGCGGCACCGAATACCCGGATGAGCTCTTCTTTTTTCAGGAGCCCGAGTTCACCATTGTTGTCTTTGTCGGGGCTTTCGGAATAGGCGGCGACGAGATCGATGAATTCTTCGCCGGCCCGCGCCTTTTTCACGATTTTGGTCATGGTTTTCTGATCACTGACCATGATGTGGCGCAACCGGGCCACCGATTCTTTCGGCATGATCTCCCAAAGGAGAATCCGTCCGACAGTGGTTTCCACCCGGTTTCCATCGATACGAACGGTGATGTTGGCGTGCAATTCGGCAGCCCTGTCGTCGTAGGCAACCCGCACTTCTTCCGGGTTGGAAAAAATCTTTCCTTCCCCCTTGCAGCCATCTTTTTCACGAGTCATGTAGTATAGGCCCAAAACGATGTCCTGACTGGGGACGATGATGGGGCTGCCATTGGCCGGGGAAAGAATATTGTTGCTTGAAAGCATCAGTATCCGGGCTTCAATCTGGGACTCCACGGACAGGGGCACGTGGACAGCCATCTGATCGCCGTCGAAATCGGCATTGAAGGCCGTACAGACCAGCGGATGGAGCTGAATGGCCTTGCCTTCGATCAAGGTGGGTTCAAAGGCCTGAATACCCAGACGATGCAAGGTCGGCGCACGGTTGAGCATCACCGGGTATTCCTTGACGACTTCGTCCAGGGTGTCCCAGACTTCAGGGACCTCCCGCTCAACCATTTTCTTGGCGCTTTTTACGGTTGAGACCAGGCCTTTTTGCTCCAGCCGGTAGTAAACAAATGGCTTGAAGAGCTCGAGTGCCATCTTTTTCGGGAGACCGCACTGGTGAAGCCGCAAGTTTGGTCCCACGGTGATCACCGTACGGCCGGAGTAGTCCACCCGTTTTCCCAGGAGGTTTTGGCGAAACCGGCCCTGCTTGCCTTTCAACGTGTCACTTAAAGATTTGAGCGGTCGTTTGTTGGTACCGGTGATCACCCGGCCGTGACGGCCGTTGTCAAAGAGGACATCCACCGATTCCTGGAGCATCCGTTTTTCATTGCGGACAATGATTTCCGGCGCCTTGAGGTCCATGAGCCGTTTTAGCCGGTTGTTGCGGTTGATGACCCGGCGATAGAGGTCGTTCAGGTCGGAGGTGGCGAACCGCCCGCCTTCAAGCGGAACCAGGGGCCTGAGGTCGGGGGGTAGCACGGGGATCACGTCCATGATCATCCAAACGGGCTCCAGACCCGATCGCATGAACGCGTCCACGATCTTCAATCGCTTGGACAGCTTTTGCCGTTTGGCCACTGAATTGGTGGCCCGGATATCTTTTCTCAGTTCCTGGTAAAGCTCGTCAAGCTCGATGTTTTCCAGCAGCGCCTTGACCGCCTCCGCACCGATTCCGGCTTCGAATTTTCCGAAGCCGTATGTCTCGATGGCCTCCTGGTATTTGTCGTCAGACAGCAGCTGGCCACGGGTCAGGGCCGTGTCTTTGGGATCAATGACGATATACGAATCGAAATAGAGCACCTTCTCCATGTTCTTCAGCGTGATGTCGAGAAGGTTGCCGATCTTGCTCGGCAGACTCTTGAGAAACCAGATATGGGAAACCGGTGTGGCCAATTCAATGTGCCCCATACGCTCCCGACGCACCTTTGACTGGATCACTTCAACACCGCACTTTTCGCAGATCACACCCCGGTGTTTCATGCGTTTGTACTTGCCGCAGTTACATTCGTAATCCTTGGTCGGCCCGAAAATTTTGGCACAGAACAGTCCGTCACGCTCCGGTTTGAACGTCCGGTAGTTAATTGTTTCCGGCTTTTTTATCTCGCCATGGGACCATTGCCGAATCTGGTCCGAAGAGGCCAGAGAAACCTTGACGCCAGTATAACGCCTGGGATCTGTCGGTTTAGAAAAAAAGTCATACAGTGTTTCCATATATCATTCCTTTAATGGCGTTAAGGATAATCAAAGGGGGTGGCACGCCAATGTCGCCGGAATCACCCGATTTAGTCCTCCAGCAGGGTCACATCCAGACCCAGGCTCTGGAGCTCTTTGGTGAGCACCTTGAACGATTCGGGTATGCCGGGCTCCAAGACGTTCTGACCCTTGACGATCTTTTCGTACATCCGGGTGCGACCGGCCATATCATCCGACTTGACCGTCAAGAACTCCTGCAGCGCGTGGGCGGCCCCGTATGCCTCCATGGCCCAGACTTCCATCTCCCCCAGCCGCTGACCACCGAATTGAGCCTTGCCGCCAAGGGGCTGCTGCGTCACCAGGGAGTAAGGCCCGATGGACCTGGCGTGGATTTTGTCATCGACCAGATGGTGGAGCTTGAGCATGTACATGGTGCCGACGGTGATCTTCTCCTTGAAGGATTCTCCGGTATGGCCGTCATAGAGGGTCGTCTGACCCGTGGGACTCAAATCAGCCTCGACCAGCAGCCGCTTGATTTCATCCTCTTTGGCACCATCGAATACCGGCGTCGCCATATGAACACCGTTGCGGTAAAACCCCGCCAGGCCTTTTACATCCTTGTCGCTCATCTTTTTCAGGTTGCCGGCAGCAGAATCGAAGATATTGGTTAGTTTTTTGCGAAGATCCTGGACCTTGTTCGCTTCAAACAGTGTGTTAAGCTGATCGCCAAGCCCCTTTGCCGCCAGACCCAGGTGAATTTCAAGAATCTGACCAACGTTCATCCGTGACGGGACGCCAAGTGGATTGAGTACCATATCGACGGGTCTGCCGTCCGAAAAGTAGGGCATGTCTTCGATGGGAAGGATTCTGGACACCACACCCTTGTTCCCATGGCGACCGGCCATTTTGTCACCGACGGAAAGTTTACGCTTCATGGACACGTAGACCTTGACCATTTTAATCACGCCCGGCGGCAACTCGTCGCCCTTCTCATAGCGCCCCCGCCGGCCCTCGAACTCATCCTGGCAACGGGTCACCTGCGCACGGTATACGTCCAGCACCTGGTGGACCTTTTCGGTAAGCACCGGATCGTCAAAAAGCAGTCCTTCAAGTTCGGCAACGGGAACCTGGACCAGGCTGCCAGGCTCAATGGGGGTATTTTTGGCGAGATAGACCTTCTTGCCCTTTTTCAGCGGCGCTGAACATTTCTGGCCATTCAGCAGCGTTTCCAACTGAGACCGGACGCTTTCGCCGATAATTTTGATTTCGTCGTCTTTGTTCTTCTCCATAGCCGCCATCTCGGCAGTTTCGATAGCCTGGGCGCGTTCATCCTTTTCGACACCACGCCGGGAGAATATTTTCGCATCGATCACGATGCCCTCCACGCCAGGTGGAACCCGCAGGGAGGTGTCTTTGACATCGCCGGCCTTTTCGCCAAATATGGCCCTCAGCAACTTTTCCTCTGGCGACAGCTGCGTCTCGCCTTTGGGCGTGATTTTTCCGACGAGGATATCACCCTGTTTCACCTCGGCACCCAAGCGGATAATCCCGCTGTCGTCAAGATTTCTCAACGCCTCTTCGCCCACATTGGGGATATCACGCGTCACTTCTTCCTTGCCGAGCTTGGTGTCCCGGGCCACGACTTCGAACTCTTCAATATGCACCGACGTGTAAACGCCGTCTCTCACCAACCGTTCACTGACGAGAATGGAGTCCTCGAAGTTGTATCCACCCCAGGGCATGAAGGCCACGGTGACATTTTTCCCCAAGGCAAGCTCCCCCTGCTCGGTGGCAGGGCCGTCGGCGATGATCTCGCCGGCGCGGACAAACTGGCCTATCCTTACGATGGGGCGCTGATTGAAGCAGGTATTCTGGTTGGAGCGGACAAATTTGAGCAGGTTATAGATGGTCACCTGTTTGTCGGCACCGGCCTCGGATGAATCGTGCTTCAGAACAATCCGCGACGCGTCCACATCGACCACTTCACCATCTCGGCTGGCCACGACCGTAACGCCGGAGTCCTTGGCCACCACCCCTTCGATGCCGGTCCCCACCAGCGGTGCCTCCGACTTGATCAGGGGAACTGCCTGGCGCTGCATATTGGAGCCCATCAGTGCGCGGTTGGCGTCGTCATTTTCAAGGAAGGGGATCAGCGAAGCGGAGACGCTCACCAACTGATTGGGTGAGATGTCCATCAGCTCGATCTTCTCCCGTTCTACCATCATGAATTCGCCTGCAACCCTGGAAGTGACCGTCGGGTTAATATACTGGGAGGCCTCATCGATGGGTGCGTTGGCCTGGGCAATGGGATGGTCTTTCTCTTCGAAAGCACTTAAAAATCTGACATCCTTGGATACCGTAGCATTTTCAACCACCCGATACGGCGTCTCGATAAAACCAAAATCATTTACCTTGGCGTACGTACTCAAGGAGACGATGAGTCCGATATTGGGGCCCTCAGGCGTCTCGATTGGGCAGATGCGTCCGTAGTGTGACGGGTGAACGTCACGGACTTCAAAGCCTGCTCGTTCCCGCGTCAGCCCCCCCGGTCCCAATGCACTGAGTCGCCGTTTGTGGGTAGTCTCGGACAAGGGATTGGTTTTATCCATGAACTGGCTGAGTTGGCTGGTACCGAAAAACTCCTTGACGACCGCTGAAACGGGTTTCGGATTCACCAGGTCGTGCGGCATCAGCGCGTCGACTTCCTGCAGACTCATGCGCTCTTTGATTGCCCGTTCCATGCGGACCAGACCAATGCGGTATTGGTTCTCAAGCAGTTCTCCGACAGCACGTACCCGACGGTTTCCGAGATGGTCGATATCATCCACCACCCCCTGGGTGTCCCGAAGTTCGACCAAGGTATTGGCCGTCAGCAGAATATCCTCTTTTCGAAGGGTTCTGACGTTCACCGGCGTGTCGATTCCCAGGCGCAGATTGATCTTGAGACGCCCAACGCCGGACAGGTCATAGTAAGAGGACTTGAAAAAAAGGTGGTCGAGAAAATCCTGCGCAACCTCCGGTGTTGCCGGGTTGCCGGGTCGAAGCAGGCGATATATTTCGATCAGCGCTTCTTCTTTGGTGTTTACTTTGTCCAGTAGCAGGGTTTTTCGGATGGAATCACTGCTGGACGCACCGTCGATAAAAAGCAATTCGAATTCTTTGATGCCAGTATCTTCGAATTGCTTTAACATGGTTTCGTCCACCACGTCATTGGCGTGTGCCATCACCTCCCCGGTTTCCGGGTTGGCCACAGAAAAGGCAATGGCCTTGTCAAGCAAATCATCCCTTTCAAAGGGAATCCGCGAGAAGTTAGCGGCGGTCATCTGCTTGAGGGCTCGCTGGGTGAATATGCGCCCTTTTTTAACAAGCACCTCTCCGGTCTCGGGGTCCAGGACATCTTTGCTGGCCCGTGTTCCTTTCAAGAGTTCAGGCGCAAACCCCCGGTAGTAAACCTTTCCGTCAAAAATGATCTTTTCGGTGTTGTAAAAGTAGCTCAACAGGTCTTCTGTGGAGTAGCCGAAGGCTTTAAACAGAACGGTAACGGGAAATTTCCGGCGGCGGTCGATTCGGATGTATACAATGTCCTTGGGGTCTATTTCCAGATCGATCCAGGATCCACGCACCGGAATAATTCGAGAGCTGTAGATGATCTTTCCGCTGGAATGGCTTTTGCCTTTGTCATGGTCGAAAAAAACGCCCGATGACCGATGCAACTGGCTTACCACGACTCGTTCCGTTCCATTGATGATGAATGTCCCCTTTGCAGTCATCAGTGGAATGGTGCCGAAGTAAATCTCTTGTTCCTTAATGTCTCTAATGTTGGATACACCGGTATCTTTGTCTGTGTCATACACCACCAGCCGGACCGTTATCCGAACCGGCAGCTCATAGGTCATGCCACGGTGGACACACTCTTCTTCACTATGCTTAATTTCAGCAAATCGATAAGACACAAACTCCAGAGAAGCACTGCCCGTGAAATCCTTGATCGGGAATACGGACTTGAAAACCGCCTGCAAACCGATGTCTTCCCGTTTTTCGGGAGGCACGCCCATTTGGAGAAATCGCTGGTATGAATCACGCTGCATACCGATCAAATCGGGGATTTCTACAATTTTTTTAATTTTGCCAAAGCTTTTTCGTATTCTCTTGTTCGCCGTTGGTCTATTCGACATGGCAACTCCGATAGATGATTTAGGAATGAGAAAATGGGATCAAAGGACTATTCACCTTTGTACCCCATTTTCACATTCAATGCTTTTTAAAATAAAAAAACAATATTATGGCTACTTAGGACGGCTGTGGCCAGTTGGGTTTTACTTGAGCTCCACTTGGGCGCCCGCTTCTTCAAGCTGCGCTTGAATCTTTTCGGCCTCTTCTTTAGGGATGGCCTCTTTAACCGCCTTGGGCGCTTCGTCCACCAGCGCTTTGGCTTCCTTAAGACCCAGGCCGGTAATGGCGCGGACCTCTTTGATAACGGCAATCTTCTTGTCGCCGGGGGCGATAAGCATGACGTCAAATTCGTTCTTTTCCTCGTCTGCATCCGCACCCGAGCCATCACCCACAGGTCCTGCAGCCATCATGGCAACCGGCGCAGCCGCGGAGACGCCGAATTTGTCCTCCATCTCCTTAACCATTTCGGAGAGTTCAAGAACGGACATATTAGCTATAAACTCGATAACATCTGCTTTGGTAATATCAGCCATTGGTAATTTTTCCTCCAGATTAATTAATTTTACAGTCTTTCAATCTCGTTAGGTAATGGGCCAATCAGGCCTGGGCTTCCTTCTGGTCCTTGATTGCCTGAAGCACGTTCAAAATTCGTTTCGGCACGTCACTCAGAGCCCTAACAAGTGATGTCGGAACGGCGTTCATGGTTGCGAGCACCTGAGCCAAAAGGACTTCCCTCGACGGCAGCGAAGACAGCGCCTTGATTCCTTCAGGATCAACGACCTTACCGTTGAGCACGCCCATTTTGATTTCAAAGTTTTTATTTTCCTTTAAGAAATCAGTGAGCACTTTTGCCGGTGCAACGGGATCGCCATAAGTCAAGGCGATGGCACTTGGTCCTTTGAAGTGATCTTTGATCAGGGTGACGTCATTACCTTCCGAAGCACGCACGAGAAGCGAGTTTTTAGCCACCTGATATTCGGCATTTGCCTCTCTGAGCTTTCTCCTCAAGATGTTCATTGCTGAGACATCGAGCCCTTTGTAGTCGGTCAAAATAACGATTGTCGACTTTTTTAAGCGCCCTTGAAGGTCGTCAGTGATTCTCTTTTTTTCGTTAATATCCAATGCTTGATTTCACCCCCTTCCTTAATCTGCAAAAACCGGAGGACACATGATGGCGTTGATTTCTGAGAGGGGCTTCTGTAACATCAGGGTTGGAAAAAATGACGTTATAGGAAGACCTCATGAAACGCTTCAACTCCGTCTCGGCAGGCCGGTATAAACCGATTAAACACGCAGCCCCTTTTCTAAACGGGCCTTTGTGGACCTACAGTCTTTGACAGCGTAGTCAGACAGGCTGTTATGTGCCTGCCATAAAAAAAATGTTCACCAACCATGATACAAGGCGGCCGGTGACACACCTATTTTCCCAAATCCTTTACCAGTCCTGTATCGATTTTGATTCCGGGTCCCATCGTCGTGGACACGGCAATCCCTTTCAGGTAGGTTCCTTTGCTGGAAGATGGCTTCAGCTTCATGATCATCTCGAGAAATGCGGAGACATTCTCTATAAGCTTTTGTGAACCGAAGGATACCTTTCCCATCGGTGCATGAATGATGCCTGCTTTCTCAACCCGGAATTCAATTTTACCAGCTTTGAGTTCCTGGACCGTTTTAGCCACATCAAAAGTGACCGTTCCGGTTTTTGCGTTGGGCATTAAGCCCCTGGGGCCAAGGAGTCGACCAATCTTTCCGACAGTGCCCATCATGTCCGGTGTGGCGACGGCTTTGTCGAATCCGAACCAGCCTTCTTTGATTTTTTCAACCAGGTCTTCGTTACCGACGAATTCGGCACCGGCTTCTCTGGCCTCCATCTCTTTTTCACCTTTGGCGAAGACAAGCACTTTGACTTCTTTTCCAAGGCCATTGGGCAGGACGACGGTTCCGCGAACCATCTGATCGGCATGTCTGGGATCAACGCCGAGGCGCACAGCCACATCGATGGTTTCATCAAACTTTGCATAGGAGGAGGAGATGGCGGCATCAATCGCTTCGGTGAAATCGTAACGTTTGGTAGACTCGATCTTGCTTGATGATTCCTTATATTTCTTACCACGCTTAGGCATTTTAGCTATTGCTCCTTGAATTTTGTAGCTCAGCGTCCCCGTCTGACTGGCGATCTCGTTGTTTCGAAATCGCCACTCAATACATACCCGGACAGCTAATTGACATCAATCCCCATGCTTCTGGCGGTACCGCTGATAATTTTACAGGCGGCAGCCAGATCGTTTGCGTTAAGATCTTCCATTTTAATTTTGGCAATTTCTTCGACCTGAGCCATGGTTACCGTGCCCACCCGATCACGCTTGGGATCGCCTGCCCCCTTGGCAACTTTAGCCGCCTTCTTCAGCAGAACGGCAGCCGGCGGTGTTTTGGTGATGAAGGTGAATGAGCGATCCTGAAATACGGTAATAACCACAGGAATGATCATACCGGCATCGTTGGCGGTCCGTGCGTTAAACGCCTTGCAGAAATCCATGATATTGACACCGTGCTGCCCGAGAGCCGGACCGATGGGAGGAGAAGGATTTGCCTTGCCTGCTTCAACTTGAAGCTTTATCTGAGCCATTACCTTTTTAGCCATTTTTCGATCAATTCCCTTAAAGATAAATATAGTTCGGTTTAATCGTAAAAACTGTCACGATTGATAACGCCGCCGGGGCGATTACAATTTCGATACTTGGATAAAATCCAGTTCAACCGGTGTTGACCGGCCGAATATACTCACCAGCACCTTGATCTTCCCCTTTTCAGGGCTGACCTCTTCCACGGTTCCGTTGAAATTGGTGAAGGGGCCGTCAGTTACTCGGATTTCGTCGCCGGTTTCGAAGAAATACTTGGGTTGCGGTTGGTTTTTGCCCGCCTCCATCCGGTTGAGTATGGTATCAGCCTCTTCCTGTGAAATCGGCGTCGGTTTTTCTCTTCCGCCTAAGAAACCGGTAACCTTGGGCGTATTGTTCACGATATGCCACGTTTCATCATCAAGCTCCATCCTGACGAGCAGGTAGCCGGGATAAAACTTTCTCGCCGAGGTCTTCCGCTTGCCTTTAACCAGCTCAACAACTTCCTCTGTAGGGACGAGGACCTTGTCAAACTTATCTGGATCGAGCGACGAGGCTATTTTTTCTTCGAGGGAAGCTTTCACTTTATTCTCGAATCCAGAATAGACATGAACAATATACCATTTTTTTGACACTATAAACGCTCCTGCATCATTGCAATACTGCTCGGACCAAGCCGGAAAGCCCTGCGTCGACAAGCCCTAGAAAAAGTGAAATGATCGTCACGATCACAAGCACCACCAATGTAGAGCCCATTGTCTGCTTGCGTGAAGGCCATGTAACTTTTTTAAGCTCTACTTTCACCTCTCTGAGAAACTGTAACCCCTTGTCTATAAAAGTCTTTTCTTTAACAGCCGTGGGTTTGCTAACCGGAGTATAGGTTTTTTTTACTGCCGGTTGAGTCGCTCCCTGCACAGCGGGGGAATTCTGGTTCTGTCCGGCTTCACCAGTGGGCCGTTCTTTTTTAAGCTTTTTGCCTGGATCTTTTTTTCGAAGTAATCGTCCCATCATACCCCGTTTTAATCAACGGCGGATAGCTGTCAACCGTTTCAGCCATCAGCTACCGGCGCCATTGCAAGTTACACCTGAAAATGTGGCAGGCCAGGAGGGATTCGAACCCCCAACACCCGGATTTGGAGTCCGATGCTCTACCAATTAGAGCTACTGGCCTGCATTAAATCCTCAACGCCTGATTGTAGGATTACTTTGTTTCTTTGTGCGGCGTATGCTTTTTGCAAAATCGACAATACTTGCTGAACTCCAACTTGTCAGGCGTTGTACGTTTATTTTTGGTCGTTGTATAGTTTCTTCGCTTACACTCCGTGCAGGCCAGTGTTATAATGATTCTCACTTGAAGGCACTCCTTGGCAGACTATTCAATTATCTCGCTGACGACACCGGCACCCACCGTACGGCCGCCTTCACGAATGGCGAACCGAAGCTCCTTCTCCATGGCGATCGGCGTGATCAGGTCGGCCGTGATCGCCACGTTGTCGCCCGGCATCACCATCTCC